>NZ_CP054205.1:5350000-5779157 GCF_013285305.1 Pseudomonas rhodesiae
GCAGTGCATTGATCTCATCCATCGAGCGGAAGCTCAACAGTTCGAAGTAGCGCCACATCAACGCATCAGGAATCGACACAAGCTTTCCGTACATCACACCCGGCGCTTCCTGGATGCCCACGTAATTGCCCAAGGACTTGGACATCTTCTTAACACCATCCAACCCCTCCAATAGAGGCATGGTCAGAATGCACTGAGCCTCCTGTCCATAAGCGCGCTGCAGCTCGCGCCCCATCAGGAGATTGAACTTCTGATCCGTACCACCAAGCTCAACGTCCGCGCGCAACGCTACCGAGTCGTAACCCTGAACCAGCGGATAGAGGAACTCGTGGATCGCGATCGGCTGATTGGTGGAGTAGCGCTTGTCAAAATCATCGCGCTCCAGCATGCGTGCCACGGTGTACTGGGAGGTCAGACGGATAAAGTCTGCCGGCCCCATCTGATCCATCCAAGTGGAGTTGAACGCCACTTCGGTCTTGGCTGGGTCGAGAATCTTGAACACTTGGGTTTTGTAGGTCTCGGCATTGTCGAGAACCTGCTCGCGCGTCAACGGAGGGCGCGTCGCGCTCTTGCCACTGGGGTCACCGATCATCCCGGTGAAATCACCTATAAGGAAGATCACCTGGTGCCCCAGCTCTTGGAACTGACGTAGCTTATTAATAAGCACGGTGTGCCCTAGGTGCAGATCCGGCGCCGTCGGATCAAAGCCGGCCTTGATACGCAGGGGCTGGCCACGCTTGAGCTTTTCAATCAGCTCAGCTTCGACCAACAGTTCTTCCGCACCACGTTTTATCAGCGCTAGCTGCTCTTCAACCGACTTCATAACAGACCCGCAAGGCTCAGATTCAAAAGGGAACCAACCATACAAGATCAGGGACTAATTACAAGTTTTGCCCTGCGAACGGACACCGTTCAGCAAGCCCAGCGTTCGCGAGCTTGCGCCACAGATGATTTGGTTATATTTTATACAGTTATTTCATCTTCATCATGTCATTCATCTTTTCCATTTCATCTTTTCAAAGTCAAAATTACCTATGACCACTGAACCGTCTAAAGCGCCGCCGCTTTACCCGAAGACCCACCTGCTCGCCGCAAGTGGTATCGCCGCTCTTCTCAGCCTGGCACTCCTGGTATTCCCTTCCAGTGACGTGGAAGCCAAACGGACGTCTCTGAGCCTTGACTTGGAGACTCCGGCTGAACAACTGACACAAGATCAAGACGCTTCTGAGGTTCAACAAGCCACAAATGCTCCCGTCGAATCACCCTTCGCTCAGATAGAAAGCTCTCCCGAGGACACCCAGCAAGCCGCTCAGAGCCAGCCCGCGCCGGCTGCAACCCCTGCGAAAAACCCGCAACACCGCGAAGTGATCGTTTCTAAAGGTGACACGCTGTCTACCTTGTTCGAAAAGGTTGGCCTCCCGGCCACATCCGTAACCGAAGTGCTTGCCAGCGATAAGCAAGCCAAGCAATTCACTCAGCTCAAACGTGGCCAGAAACTTGAATTCGAACTGACCCCCGATGGCCAACTGAGCAACCTGCACACCAATCTCAGCGACCTGGAAAGTATTACGCTGACCAAGGGCGCTAAAGGTTTTGCCTTCAATCGCATCACCACCAAGCCAGTGATGCGCTCCGCCTATGTTCACGGCGTGATCAACAGCTCACTCTCGCAATCCGCCGCCCGAGCCGGCTTGTCACACAGCATGACCATGGATATGGCCAACGTGTTTGGCTACGACATCGACTTCGCCCAGGACATCCGCCAGGGTGATGAATTCGACGTGATCTACGAGCAAAAAGTCGCTAACGGCAAAGTGGTCGGCACCGGCAACATTCTTTCCGCGCGCTTCACCAATCGCGGCAAAACCTACACCGCTGTGCGCTACACCAACAAACAAGGCAACACCAGCTACTACACCGCTGATGGCAACAGCATGCGCAAGGCCTTCATCCGTACCCCGGTAGACTTCGCGCGCATCAGCTCGCGCTTCTCCATGGGTCGTAAACATCCGATCCTGAACAAGATCCGCGCCCACAAAGGTGTCGACTATGCTGCCCCGCGCGGCACGCCGATTAAGGCTGCCGGCGATGGCAAGGTCTTGCTGGCCGGCCGTCGAGGCGGTTATGGCAACACCGTGATCATCCAACACGGCAACACTTACCGCACGTTGTACGGCCACATGCAAGGGTTCGCCAAAGGCGTGACGACTGGCGGCACCGTGAAGCAAGGCCAGGTCATCGGCTATATCGGCACCACCGGCCTATCCACCGGCCCGCACTTGCATTATGAGTTCCAGGTCAACGGCGTACACGTCGACCCATTGGGCCAGAAGCTGCCGATGGCCGACCCCATCGCCAAGGCCGAGCGCGCACGCTTCATGCAACAGAGCCAACCGCTGATGGCGCGCATGGATCAGGAGCGCTCTACCTTGCTGGCATCGGCGAAGCGCTAAGCGATGCCGCGCTATATTGGAGTGATGTCCGGAACCAGCCTGGATGGCCTGGACATTGCGCTGATCGAACAAGATTCGGCGATCAAGTTGATCGCCACTCACTACATCCCGATGCCAGATACGCTGCGCGCCGACCTCCTGAGCCTGTGCGCCAGCGGGCCGGATGAAATTGCCCGCTCAGCCATCGCCCAACAACACTGGGTATCGCTCGCAGCCCAAGGCATTCATGCCTTGCTGGAACAGCAGGCGCTCAAACCGACGGACATTCGCGCGATCGGCAGCCACGGCCAGACAATTCGCCACGAGCCTTCCCGAGGCTTTACGGTCCAGATCGGCAACCCCGCACTGCTCACTGAATTGACCGGAATCACCGTCGTCAGCGACTTCCGCAGCCGCGATGTGGCTGCGGGCGGCCAAGGCGCGCCTCTGGTACCGGCCTTTCATGAGGCACTATTTGGCGAGCGCACTGGCAGCCGCGCGGTATTGAATGTGGGCGGGTTCAGCAACCTCAGCCTGATCGAGACCGACAAGCCCGTCGCGGGCTTCGACTGCGGACCAGGCAACGTACTGCTGGATGCGTGGATCCATTGGCAACGGGGCGAGCACTTTGACCGTGATGGTCAGTGGGCCGCCAGCGGTAACGTTGAGCAGCAGTTGCTCAGCACACTGCTCAGCGATCCGTTCTTCTTGACCAAGGGCCCGAAAAGCACCGGCCGTGAAGTGTTCAACCTGGATTGGCTGCAACGGCACCTTGCCCGCCTACCGACGTTCGCTCCCCAAGATGTCCAGGCAACCTTGCTGGAACTGACGTCGCTGACCATCGTCGAGTCCCTGCGAGCAGCACAAAGCCACACTGAAACCCTGCTGGTGTGTGGTGGTGGCGCCCATAACACCACGCTGATGAACCGCCTGGCCGATCTACTGCCCTCCACTCACGTCAGTACGACCGCTCCATACGGCGTTGACCCGGACTGGGTAGAGGCCATGGCATTTGCGTGGCTGGCACACTGCTGCCTGGAAGGTATCCCCGCTAACCGCCCAAGCGTCACCGGCGCGCGCGGGCTGAGAATACTCGGCGCGATCTATCCCGCCTGAACCCCAGACAGCAAAACGCCGCTTGGCCGATCAAAGCCAAGCGGCGTTTTTGTATGCGCTATCGATTAGATCGAGAACGAAGACCCGCAACCACAGGTGGTGGTGGCATTAGGGTTTTTGATCACAAAACGCGAGCCTTCCAGACCTTCCTGATAGTCCACCTCAGCGCCAGCCAGGTACTGGAAGCTCATCGGATCGACGACCAGGCTTACACCCTCGCGCTCAACGATGGTGTCGTCATCGGCCACTTCTTCATCGAAGGTAAAACCGTATTGAAACCCTGAACAACCGCCGCCCGTAACGAATACGCGCAGCTTCAAGCGATCATTACCCTCTTCATCGACCAGGCTCTTCACCTTGTGCGCAGCACCGTGGGTGAATTGCAAAGCCGTGGGGGTGAAGGATTCAACGCTCATGCTGATAATCTCCCGGCGTCGCGCCGCCATATGCGTAATGGCGGGCATTATCCGCTTCTCCTAGAAAAGCGGTCAACTATTGTTACGGTATATCAATCTGCTCGGCAGGGCTTAAAAACACAAAAGGCCCGATCAACGGGCCTTTTGCAAAGTAACAGACGCCCTTACGGCAACATGCCCGCATGGGACAAGCCCAGCTTCTCATCTAGGCCAAACAGGATGTTCATGTTCTGTACTGCCTGGCCTGACGCGCCTTTGACCAAGTTATCAATCACCGACAACACCACGACCAAGTCACCGTCCTGCGGGCGATGCACGGCGATCCGGCACACATTGGCACCACGTACGCTGCGGGTTTCCGGATGGCTGCCGGCTGGCATTACGTCGACGAACGGCTCGTTGGCATAGCGTTTTTCAAACAGTGCCTGCAGGTCTACCGAACGATCGGTCACGGTCGCGTAGAGCGTGGAGTGGATACCACGGATCATGGGGGTCAAGTGCGGCACGAAGGTCAGCCCAACGTCCTTACCGGCAGCGCGACGCAGCCCCTGACGGATTTCCGGCAAGTGACGATGCCCTTTTACCGCGTAGGCCTTCATGCTTTCCGACGTCTCGGAGTACAAAGAACCCACCGCGGCGCCGCGCCCCGCGCCACTGACACCTGATTTGCAATCAGCGATCAGACGCGAAGCATCCGCCAGGCCGGCTTCAAGCAACGGCAGGAACCCCAACTGAGTCGCGGTTGGATAGCAACCCGGCACGGCGATCAGGCGCGCCTGCTTGATCTGCTCACGATTGACTTCCGGCAGACCGTACACCGCTTCTTCCAACAACTGCGGTGCGCCGTGAGGCTGACCGTACCACTTGGCCCATTCGTCGGCGTCCTGCAGGCGGAAGTCCGCCGACAGATCGATGACCTTGGTTCCCGCAGCCAGCAACTCGCCAGCCAGTGCATGGGCGACGCCGTGGGGGGTGGCGAAAAAAACCACATCGCAGGCGCCCAAGGTTTGGGTGTCCGGGACGCTGAACGCCAGGCCGTCGTAATGGCCGCGCAGGTTCGGGTACATATCCGCCACAGCCAGGCCGGCCTCGGATCGGGAGGTGATGACCACCACCTCAGCTTGCGGATGCTGAGCCAACAGACGCAGCAATTCGACACCGGTGTAACCCGTGCCGCCGACGATACCGACCTTGACCATAAACCTGCCCTCAACGAACCCACTGGAAAGCCGTCGATAATAGGGGCCGCATCGATCTGCGACAACCGCCAACGTGACGTATGGACGCATCTGCCACTACTATCCTCGCTACCGTGAACCTGGGAATAACTAAAAATGCTCTATCTATGGGTCAAAGCCTTCCACATCGTCAGCATCGTCTGCTGGTTTGCAGCGCTGTTCTATCTGCCACGCCTGTTCGTCTACCACGCTCAAAGCGAGGACACCGTCAGCAAGGAACGCTTCAGCATCATGGAGCGCAAGCTGTACCGCGGCATCATGAATCCGGCGATGCTTGCCAGCCTTGTCTTCGGTATCTGGCTGATCGCGCTGAACCCCGGCATCTTCAGCACGGGCGGCTGGATTCACGCCAAGCTGACCCTGGTCGTGCTGCTGATCGGTTACCACCATATGTGCGGCGCTCAGGTAAAACGTTTTGCCCGTGGCGAAAACACCCGCAGCCATGTCTTTTATCGCTGGTTCAATGAAGTTCCAGTTCTGATATTGCTGGCTGTCGTAATTTTGGTGGTGGTCAAACCGTTCTAACGTCAATCAATCGGGGTACATCCAATGTCGCTGCCCGCTCTGCTCCAACAACGTCTGCGCCTACCCGTGGTGGCTGCGCCGATGTTTCTGATTTCCAACCCACAGCTGGTCCTGGCGTGTTGCCGCAACGGGATCGTCGGCAGCTTTCCGGCGCTCAACCAGCGTGAAAGCAGCGGTTTCAAAGCCTGGCTGGAAGAAATCGAAGCGGGTCTGGCGCAGTTGGATAGCCCCGCGCCCTATGCCGTCAACCTGATCGTGCATGGCAGCAACCCACGCCTTGAGGCCGACTTGGCGATCTGCGTCGAGCACAAAGTGCCGATCGTCATCACTAGCCTTGGCGCGGTCAAAGAGGTGGTGGACGCGGTGCACAGCTACGGCGGCCTGGTGTTTCATGACGTCACTACCCGGCGGCACGCCGAAAAAGCTGCCGAAGCCGGCGTGGATGGCTTGATCGCCGTGGCCGCCGGCGCCGGTGGTCATGCCGGGACCTGGAGCCCGTTCGCGCTGATCGCCGAGATCCGTCAATTCTTCGATAAAACCGTACTGCTGGCAGGCTGCCTCAACCACGGGCATGAGGTTCTCGCTGCTCAAATCATGGGCGCAGACCTGGCCTATCTGGGCACCCGTTTTATCGGCACCACCGAAAGCCACGCTCCGGATGCGTATAAAGAGATGCTGCTCACATCGCGCGCCGCTGACATCGTGCACACTCCCGCTGTCTCCGGCGTGCCTGCAAGCTTTATGCGCCAGAGCCTGGAAAACGCCGGTTTCGACTTAAATGCGTTGCAAGGCAAAGGTGAAGTCAACTTTGGCTCCAAGCTCAAACCGTTGAACGACGAAGCCAAGGCCTGGAAGACTGTTTGGTCCGCCGGCCAAGGTGTCGGTGAGATTGATGATTTACCCAGCGTCGATGAACTCGTTGCCCGCCTGAATGCCGAATACCGCGAGGCGCAAAAACAGGCGACACAGTTACACTGGCCACGCTGAACAACCCTGCAAGGCCCGCGCATTGGCACGGGCCTGCACTCCCCTAATGTTTGAATGACAAGGATGCCCGCATGAGCGACAACCGTTTCAAGATTGTGTTTGATGGAGCCTTGCTCCCGGGTGTCGAAAGCACCACGGCCAAGCTGAACCTGGCCGAACTGTTCAAAAGTGACGTCGAGGCCATCGAAAAACTCTTCACCGGCCGCACCGTCGCGCTCAAACGCGACCTGTCCCGGCCGGACGCCGAAACCTACCTGACCGCGCTGAAAAACGCCGGGGTCGATGCACGCATCGAAGCCGAGCAGCCGCTGGCCTTCAGTCTCGCCGAAACTCACGAAACGGATTCCGGCTCCACCGATTTCTCCAGCCCCGCCGCATCACCGTACGCGCCGCCACGGGCTGCCGTGGGTGACAACCTGCCGGAATATGCCACCCTCAAAGTGTTCACCATCAATGGGCGCATCGGTCGCCTGCGGTACCTGGCATGGACGCTGGTACTGACCGTCGCAATGCTTGTGGCAGCCGGCATCCTGAGCACCGTGGGTTTTGCCGTGGCGACTGCCTCGCCGACTATCGCCATCATCCTCGGCTCGCTGCTGGGTTTCGCGCTATTCGTGGCGCTCGTCGTCGTGAGCGTGCAGATCGGCGTGCAGCGCTTGCACGACCTGGGCTGGTCCGGCTGGTTGTATTTGCTTAACCTCGTTCCGCTGGTCAACAGCGTTTTCCCGCTATTACTGCTGGTATTGCCGGGTAACACAGGCGCCAACCAGTACGGCGCGCCTCCGCCGCGCAACTCCACCGCGGTCAAAGTCCTGGCTTCGCTGTGGCTGGCCTTTATCCCTTTGATGTTGATCATCGTGGTCGGCCTTGGGATGAACGGCTATCTCGATCAACTCGAAAGCAACGTAGACAGCAGCTACGAAAGCAGCTCCATGACATACGACGAGGACGCCGACCAGAGCGGTACCGTCGAGGAAGAAGACACGCAAAGTGCTGACGAAGCGGCCGACCCTGTAGACTCTCCAGATCAGTAAAGAAACGCCCCGTGTCGATGATGCCCCCATCATCGGCACGGGACGTTGCGATGGAGAAACGCATGACCCGTTACGCTCTGATCACCGGTGCCTCCAGTGGCATTGGCCTGGCTTTGGCCGAAGCATTGGCCCGTCGCGGTCGCAGCTTGATTCTGGTGGCCCGCCAGCGTGATCAGTTGGAAAGCATTGCAATCGAATTAACTCAACGCTTTGGCGTAGAGGTGCTGTTTCGCGCCTGTGACCTGGGCGAGCCGCTACGTTTATCCGGGTTTCTGCTGGAGCTTGAAGAAGGCGAGCGGCAGATCGATCTGCTGGTGAACTGCGCCGGCATCGGTACCAGCGGGCCGTTTCTGGCTCAGGACTGGATGACCGAGCAGGATCTGATCGAAGTCAACATCCTCGCCCTGACCCGCATGTGTCACGCCCTGGGGAATGCCATGGCGTTGCAGGGCGGCGGGCAGATTCTCAACGTCGCCTCGATTGCGGCTTTTCAGCCGGGCCCGTGGATGAGCAGTTATTACGCCAGCAAGGCGTATGTGCTGCATTTTTCCGAGGGCCTGCGCGAAGAGCTGAAAAGCTGCGGCATCAAGGTCTCGGTGCTGTGCCCAGGGCCGACGCGCACCGCGTTTTTCGGCACGGCAAACATGGACGCCGCCAAGCTCGAACGCAGTGACCAGTTGATGAGCCCGGAGCAAGTGGCGCTCTACACCGTACGCGCGCTGGAAAAGAACAAAGCCATCATTATTCCCGGGCGACGCAACCGCTGGCTGGCATTCAGCCCTCGATTCAGCCCGCGCTGGCTGGCCCGCAAGATCGCCGGCGCAATCAATAAGGCCTATTGCCCCCGCTGAGCGCCTGAGTACACTCAACCTGCCCTTTCATCATGGAGAAACCGCTGTGGATACTCTGTTCACCAAGATCATCAACAGAGAAATACCCGCGAAGATCATCTACGAAGATGATCAAGTCCTCGCTTTCCACGACATCGCCCCGCAGGCACCGGTGCATTTTCTGGTGATTCCGAAAAAGCCTATCCGTACATTGAACGACCTCACCGAGGCCGATAAAGGTCTGGCCGGCCATATCCTGTTCACAGCCCAGCGCCTAGCCCTGGAGCTGGGTTGCGAAGAAGGTTTCCGCGTGGTCATGAATTGCAATGAGCTGGGCGGACAAACCGTTTATCACATCCATATGCACATCCTGGGTCAGCGCCAGATGAACTGGCCGCCGGGCTGATCGCCCTATAAGCCGGGGTCAAGTCTCAAGGCTGCGACCCCATGCCCTTGATGCAGCGCAAACGCGCCCCTCTCTCTTGCGGTAAACTGGCCGCCGAGATTCTTCCCGGAGGTCAGCATGACTACCCAACGTCACTACTCGCCGATTGACCGTCTGTTGCTGCAAGCCGATACGGCCATGCGCACGCTGCTGCCCTTCAGCGGCCAACCTTACCGTCCATCTCCCGCTCTGCTGCAGCCCGATGTGCAGATGAACGAGGCCGACACCCGTCACGTCGCCGGTTTGATGCGCATCAACCATACCGGCGAAGTGTGTGCCCAGGCGCTGTATCAGGGCCAGGCGCTGACCGCCAAGCTGCCGCAAGTGCGCGCGGCCATGGAACATGCGGCAGAGGAAGAAATCGACCACCTGGCGTGGTGCGAACAGCGCATCCGTCAACTGGGCAGCCACCCTAGCGTGCTGAACCCGCTGTTCTACGGCTTATCGTTTGGCATCGGCGCCGTGGCGGGCCTGGTCAGCGACAAGGTCAGCCTGGGTTTCGTCGCGGCCACGGAACATCAGGTGTGCAAGCATCTGGACGAGCATCTGGAACAACTGCCCAGTGAAGACGACAAGTCCCGCGCCATTCTTGAACAGATGCGCGTCGACGAAGAACACCACGCCGAAAGCGCCCTGGACGCCGGCGGCTTCCGCTTCCCGGCACCGGTACGCTTCGGCATGAGCCTGCTGGCCAAGGTCATGACCAAAAGCACGTACCGCATCTGACCCAAACGGCAGACGCAAAAAAGGGCGCTTTCAAAGCGCCCTTTTCTTTGGTCGACGGGTTATCAACCCAACTCGACGATCTCGTAATCATGGGTAATGGCCACACCGGCCGCGCCCAACATGATCGACGCCGAGCAGTATTTTTCGGCCGACAATTCGATGGCACGTTTGACCTGAGCCTCTTTCAACCCCCGGCCTTTCACCACGAAGTGCATATGGATCTTGGTGAAGACCTTCGGATCTTCGCTGGCGCGCTCTGCGTCTAGGAAGGCTTCGCAGCTTTCTACGGCCTGACGGGATTTTTTCAGGATGCTGACCACATCGAAATTGCTGCAACCACCTACACCCAGCAGGAGCATTTCCATCGGGCGTACACCCAGGTTACGGCCACCGGCTTCCGGCGGGCCATCCATGACCACCACATGGCCACTGCCCGACTCACCGAGGAACATGGCTTCGCCCGCCCATTGGATGCGTGCCTTCATCGCCCAGACTCCACTGCTTAAAAAGGGTCGCCAGCTTAGCACAGGGGCCGATCACGGCAGTGCATCCCATGAAAGTGAATCGATAACAGGGTTTGCTCGGTAAATTCCCTAATCGAGTCAGAATGTGTCTGTTAAGCTGGCGTCAAATCGATGGCTCATTGCCACACTTTATCCAGCTTGTCTCTGTGCCGATACGCTGCATACAACAACGCCAACCCCTTTGCGACGCCTTTTCGGGATACAACCATGGTTGCCCTTACTCCCATACCCAAGATCAAGAACATAGACAAGTTGCTGATGCACTGCCAACGCCGACGTTATCCGGCCAAGCACAACATCATCTGTGCCGGCGAGCGTTCCGAAACGCTGTTCTTTATCGTCAAGGGTTCCGTCACCATCCTGATCGAGGATGAAGATGGCCGGGAAATGATCATTGCCTACCTCAACACAGGGGACTTTTTCGGCGAACTGGGCCTGTTCGAACAGGCCGGCAAGGAACAGGAACGCAGCGCCTGGGTGCGCGCGAAGGTGGAATGCGACGTGGCCGAGATCAGTTACGCCAAATTCCGCGAACTGGCGCAACACGATCCCGATATTCTTTACGCCCTCAGCGGCCAGATTGCCCAACGCCTGCGCGACACCACGCGCAAGGTCGGCGACTTGGCGTTCTTCGACGTCACCGGGCGCGTGGCCCGTTGCCTGCTGGAGTTGTGCAAGCAGCCGGATGCCATGACCCACCCCGATGGCATGCAGATTAAAGTCACGCGCCAGGAAATCGGGCGCATTGTCGGTTGTTCGAGGGAAATGGTCGGTCGCGTACTCAAGGACTTGGAAGAACGCAACCTGGTGCACGTCAAAGGCAAGACGATGGTGGTGTTCGGCACTCGCTAGACCGGCATGAAGCTGGCCAGCATCTGGCGGTACAGCGTGTCCAATCGACTGATGGCATCCGGCGCAGGGAACGCCTCATGCAAGGCGATGTGACGGTCGGCCCGGACTCGCTGCTCCAGCCCACAGGCTTGGTTGAAGCGATTGACCGCCGCGATCAGTTCTTCGCGATCGTTTTCCAGCAACAGCGCCCCATGCACCAGCCCCACCGGGCGGCCGCCGCTCTGGCGCCAGCGCTGGGCAGTGCCGACCATTTTGCGGCCATTGAGGTTGACGTTGTAACGACCGTCACAGAAGGCACCTTCGATTTCCCCGACGGAGGCGTCGCCGCCCAGCTCGATCAACAGATCGCAGATCGGCTGGCACAAACGCTGGTAACCGGTCTCGATGCGATTCTGATCGCCTTCGCTGCGTGGTGGAGCATAGACCAGCGCAATGTTGACCGTAGCGCTGGACTGGGGCACCGGTTCGCCGCCGGTTTCGCGCAAGAGCACCGGCCAACCGGCATCCGCAGACACGCGACTGGCGACATCGAAAGCAGGCAATCTGCTCAAGCGGCGTGGCATCACCAATGCCTGATCGCTGGGCTGCCAGAACAACAACCCAAACGCCTGCTCACCCGCGCAAACGGCGGCCAATAAGGCTTGCTCCGCGGCAAGACCTGCTTCAACACGCATCGACACTGGCTGGATCAACGAGCACCTACCTATCTGAACAAACACAAACTCAAATGTGAGAGGGGGCTTGCCCCCGATAGCGGGATGTCAGTCAAGGATGCTCCCACTGAATCGCCGCCATCGGGGGCAAGCCCCCTCCCCCACTTTGATCGCGTTTCAAATCAATCGAGGGTGGAACCGCTGACCGGTACACCACGCTCCGGGAAGAACAAGCGCTGCAATTCCGCCCCTGGATTCTCAGCGCGCATGAACGCCTCGCCGACCAGGAAAGAGTACACATTGCTGATTTCCATCAGTTCCACGTCCGCGCGGTTGAGGATGCCGCTTTCGGTCACCACCAAACGGTCGCGCGGAATACGCGGCAGCAGGTCGAGGGTGGTTTCCAGGCTGACTTCAAAGGTATGCAGGTTACGGTTGTTGACCCCCACCAGCGGTGTGTCGAGGGTTTTCAACGCACGTTCCAGCTCATCGCCATCGTGCACTTCCACCAGCACATCCAGGCCGACGCTTTTGGCCACGGCAGCCAGTTCGGCCATCTTCACGTCATCCAGCGCGGAAGCGATCAACAGCACACAGTCGGCGCCCAAGGCACGGGCTTCGACGATCTGGTACGGGTCGACCATGAAATCCTTGCGGATCACCGGCAACTTGCACGCGGCGCGAGCCTGTTGCAGGAACAGGTCGGCGCCTTGGAAGTAGTCGATATCGGTGAGCACGGACAGGCATGTCGCCCCGCCCTTTTCGTAGCTGACGGCGATCTCGGCAGGCACGAAGTGCTCACGGATCACGCCTTTGCTCGGCGAGGCCTTTTTGATCTCGGCGATCACCGCCGGCTGCTTCTTTTTGGCCTGATCGATCAAAGCCTTGGCGAACCCACGCGGCGCATCCGCAGCTTTCGCTTGGGTCTCCAGTTCAGCCAGGCTGACACGGGCGCGGCGCTCGGCGACTTCTTCTGCCTTGCGGGCCAGGATCTTTTCCAGAACGGTCGGCACGCTCATCCTTCATTCTCCATCTTGAATACGGCAGTGAATGCTCCCAGCTCTTCGAGCTTCTCGCGAGCCAGACCGGTGTGCAGTGCATCGTGGGCCAATTCGACACCTTCCTTAAGACTATAGGCATGGTCTGCTGCGTAAAGTGCCGCGCCAGCATTCAGAACAATCATCTCCGCAGCCTTTTGGCCGTTTTCGGTCTTACGACGCCCCAAAGCATCACGAATCAGTTCCAACGATGCCGCCGGGCTTTCCACCGCCAGGCCGTGCAGGCTTTGGCTCTTCATGCCCAAGTCTTCAGGCTCGACCCAATATTCGGTGACTTGATCATTCTTGAGCTCGGCGACAAAGGTCGGCGCCGCCAGGCTGAACTCGTCCAGGCCATCCTTGGAATGCACCACCAGCACATGCTTGCTGCCCAAGCGCTGCAGCACTTCTGCCAATGGCCGGCACAACGCTTGGCTGAACACCCCAACCACCTGATGCTTTACACCGGCCGGATTCGTAAGCGGGCCGAGCATGTTGAAGAGTGTGCGCAGGCCCAGGTCTTTACGTGGGCCTGCGGCGTGCTTCATCGCACCGTGGTGGGACTGGGCAAACATAAAGCCGATGCCGACGCTGTCGATGCAGCGCGCCACTTGTACCGGGGTCAGGTTCAGGTAGATCCCGGCCGCTTCGAGCAAGTCGGCGCTGCCGCTCTTGCCGGACACCGCACGGTTGCCGTGCTTGGCCACAGTGCAACCCGCCGCCGCCACGACAAAAGACGAAGCCGTCGATACGTTGAAAATATTCGCGCCGTCACCACCGGTGCCGACCACATCCACCACGCCGTCGAGGGTCTTGAGTTCGACCTTGTCCGCCAGCTCGCGCATCACCGACACGGCACCGACGATCTCGTCGATGCTCTCGCTCTTCATGCGCATGGCCATCATAAAGGCGCCGATCTGCGCGTCGGTGCATTGACCGGTCATGATCTCACGCATCACATCGCTCATTTCAGCGGTGCTCAGGTCCAGATGGCCGACGATACGGCTCAGGGCAGTCTTGATATCCATGGAAAGTCCTTAGCGCGTGCCGCCGCTCTGCTTGAGAAAGTTAGCGAACAGCTCGTAGCCCTGCTCGGTGAGGATCGACTCGGGATGGAATTGCACCCCTTCGACATTCAGTGTTTTGTGGCGCAGCCCCATGATCTCGTCGACGGAGCCGTCTTCCAGCTGAGTCCAGGCGGTCAGTTCCAGGCACTCCGGCAAAGTCTCGCGCTTGACTACCAGCGAATGGTAGCGAGTGACCGTCACCGGCAGGTTCAGGCCCTGGAAAACACCCACATTGTTATGAAACACCGGGCTGGTCTTGCCGTGCATCACCTGGCGCGCGCGCACCACATCACCGCCAAAGGCCTGGCCGATAGACTGGTGCCCCAGGCACACGCCCAGGATCGGCAGCTTGCCGGCGAAATACTTAATGGCTTCGAGGGAAATACCCGCCTCGGTCGGCGTGCAAGGGCCTGGCGAAACCACGATGCGTTCGGGGTTCAGCGCGGCAATTTCAGCCACGGTCAGTTCGTCGTTGCGCACCACCTTGACCTCGGCACCCAGCTCGCCCAGGTACTGCACCACGTTGTAGGTAAAGGAGTCGTAGTTATCAATCATCAGCAACATGGGGGAACCTCAGGAATTGGGGGTCTGTTCGGCCAGCGCCACAGCGCGGAACATTGCGCGGCGCTTGTTCAAGGTTTCTTCCCATTCGAGGGCCGGCACCGAGTCGGCGACGATTCCGCCACCGGCCTGTACATGCAGCTCCCCGTCCTTGATCACCGCGGTGCGGATCGCAATCGCGGTGTCCATGTTGCCATTCCAGGCGAAATAGCCAACCGCACCGCCGTACACGCCGCGTTTGACCGGTTCCAGCTCATCGATGATTTCCATCGCACGGATCTTCGGCGCCCCCGATAACGTACCTGCCGGCAGAATCGCCCGCAGTGCGTCCATCGCGGTCAGCCCGGCTTTCAACTCGCCGGTAACGTTGGACACGATGTGCATCACGTTGGAATAGCGCTCGATCACCATCTTCTCGGTGAGTTTGACCGAACCGATTTCCGAGACGCGCCCGGTGTCGTTGCGGCCCAGGTCGATCAGCATCAGGTGCTCGGCGATTTCCTTGTCGTCGCTCAGCAGGTCTTCTTCCAGGGCCAGATCCGCTTCTTCGGTCGCGCCGCGCGGACGCGTGCCGGCAATCGGGCGCACGGTGATCAGGTTGTCTTCGACGCGCACCAGCACCTCCGGCGAACTGCCCACCACGTGGAAGTCACCGAAGTTGAAGAAGTACATGTACGGCGTCGGGTTGAAGCAGCGCAGCGCGCGATACAGATCGATCGGCGCCGCCTTGAAGTCGATGGACATGCGCTGCGACGGCACTACCTGCATGCAGTCACCAGCGAGGATGTATTCCTTGATGGTGTCGACCGCACGCTCGTAGTCATCCTGGGTGAAACTGGAGCGGAACACCGGGTCGGCCGCCGGCGGCCGGCTGAGGTCCAGGCCGCGACGCGGAGTGATTGGCTGGCGCAGCTTTTCCAGCAGCGCTTCGAGGCTGGCCAGGCCTTGCTCGAACGCGTCCGCCTGGGCCGGGTCGGCGAGGACAATGGCGTGCATCTTGCCGGCGAGGTTATCGAACACCACCACCGCGTCGGAGACCATCAGCAGAATGTCCGGCACGCCCAAAGGATCGGGGTTCGGGCACTTGCCCAGGCGTTGCTCCACATAGCGCACGCAGTCGTAGCCGAAATACCCCACCAGGCCACCGTTGAAACGCGGCAGGCCGGCGATGGTCGGCACGTTATAGCGCGCCTTGAACGCTTCGACGAAGGCCAACGGGTCTTCTACGTCGTGACTTTCGACTTCGACGCCATCGTGGGTAATGCTGATGTGATGGTCGTAAACCCGCAGCACGGTGCGGCACGGCAGGCCGATGATCGAGTAACGGCCCCATTTCTCGCCGCCCTGCACCGACTCCAACAGGTAGGAGTTGGGGGCGTCGGCCAGTTTCAGGTAGATCGACAGCGGCGTATCGAAGTCGGCCAGGGTTTCGCAGGCCAGGGGGATGCGGTTATAGCCGGCAGCGGCCAAACGCAGGAATTCTTCACGGATCATGAGGTGCCTCGTGGTGTGAGGGTCTAACAGTCAGGTAGGCAAACGTGCCGCACAGGTGCGGCCAGGATCAGTCAGGCGCGCCAACGCCAGCGGGCCAGGGCCTTGATGACTTTCATCCAGAGTTTGCGAGTGACCACCACGATGGAATTTCCAGAAGGGGACGGATCGGTGTCGGGCAACGTTATCTCAGCGCCCGCTCCCAAGCAACCGGGGATTAGCAGTCGCAGGTCATCGATCACCAATGTCGGCGATTCTTCGGCAATCGGCCGACCATGGTTATAGCCGTAACTGAGCGCCACACACTGCACGCCGGCCGCCTTGGCCGCCAGCACGTCATTGCGCGAATCGCCGACGAACAATGACTGGGAGGCCGGGATATTGGCCATTTTCATCACGAAAAACAGCGCCGCTGGGTCGGGTTTTTTCTGTGGCAAGGTATCGCCGCCGATGATCCAGCGGAAATAACGACCGATTTTCATCTGGTCCAGCAATGGCGCAACAAAGCGCTCCGGCTTGTTGGTGATCAGGGCCATTTCCACGCCCTGTTTGCTCAACCATTTGAGGGTGTCTCGCACGCCGGGGTAGACCACCGTAAGTTCGTGGCTGCCTTCATAGGCTTCATTGAACAATTCCAGTGCCCGCTCGGCCTCGACCTCATCGACACCC
This sequence comes from Pseudomonas rhodesiae, assembly GCF_013285305.1. NCBI lineage: Bacteria > Pseudomonadati > Pseudomonadota > Gammaproteobacteria > Pseudomonadales > Pseudomonadaceae > Pseudomonas > Pseudomonas rhodesiae. Next base: position 5,366,604 of record NZ_CP054205.1, read on the forward strand.
TGGGCATCGATGTGATTGGCCAGGGCCCGACGCACCAGCATCTGCGCGCCGTTACCAACCCATTCGCGCACCGCTTCGATGCCCACCGGCTTGCGCCCCAGTTTGAGCAGCATGTGGTCCACCGCCGCTGCCAAGTCGGGCACCGAATCGATCAACGTACCGTCCAGATCGAACATCACCAGCCGTGGCAATTTGCCGGGGAATAACTGCTCAAAGCCGCTCATGGACGCGCCAGCGCCAGTTCAGCACGCATCTTGGCGATAACTTCCTGATAGTCCGGAGCATTGAAGATCGCCGAGCCGGCCACAAAGGTGTCAGCGCCGGCAGCGGCGATTTCGCGAATGTTGTTGACGTTCACCCCACCGTCGATTTCCAGGCGGATATCACGGCCGGAGGCGTCGATCAGTGCACGGGCTTCGCGCAGCTTGTCGAGGGTGCCGGGGATGAACTTCTGCCCGCCGAAGCCAGGGTTGACGCTCATCAGCAACACCATATCGACCTTGTCCATCACGTACTTGAGCACGTCCAGCGGCGTCGCCGGGTTGAACACCAGGCCGGCCTTGCAGCCGCCTTCGCGGATCAGTTGCAAGGTGCGGTCGACGTGCAGCGAGGCTTCCGGGTGGAAGGTGATGTAAGTGGCGCCGGCTTCAACGAAGTCGCCGATGATGCGATCCACCGGGCTGACCATCAGGTGCGCGTCGATAGGCGCGGTGATGCCGTACTTGCGCAGCGCCGCGCAGACCATCGGGCCGATGGTCAGGTTGGGCACATAGTGGTTGTCCATAACATCGAAGTGGACGAAGTCGGCGCCGGCGGCCAGTACCTTGTCCACTTCTTCGCCCAGGCGGGCGAAGTCGGCGGAGAGAATCGATGGAGCAATGACGAAGGGCTGCATGACGCACCTTTTCTGAGCTAAATCACGATGGCGCGCATTGTATACCTCATGCTTTGTCCCGCGCACCGTGACCTGGCTCAATGGCTAGTAGGCGGCTCGGTAGATTTTCTCGATGTCAGCCGCGCTGAGCTTGCGCGGGTTGTTGCGCATCAAGCGCTCAATACCTGCCGCCTCCGCAGCCATGGCGGGGATGGCATCTTCGGTTACCCCGAAACTGCGCAGCCCGGAGGGGATCTCCACATCGGCGCACAGGCGCGTCATCGCCTCGACGGCCTGATCGGCGGCAGCGTTGACACTCAAGCCGGCCACATTCACGCCCATGGCCTCGGCGATGTCGCGCATGCGTTCGACACACGCCAATTTATTCCACTGCATCACGTAGGGCAGCAGCAACGAGTTACTCACGCCGTGACCGACGTTGTAGCGCCCGCCCAGCGGGTACGCCAAGGCATGCACCGCGCCCACGCCGGCGTTACCGAAGGCCATGCCGGCCATCAGGCTGGCGGTGGCCATGTCGTCACGAGCCTTCAGGTCAACCGGGTTGGCGTAGGCCTTGGGCAGCGCGTTGACGATCAGCTTGATCGCGCCAATGGCAAGCGCATCGGTAATCGGCGAGGCATTGAGCGACAAGTAGGATTCGATCGCGTGCACCAGCGCGTCCACGCCGCTGGCGGCGGTGACGCTGCGCGGGCAGGTGAGGGTCATTTGTGGGCTGATCAGCGCGACATCCGGCAACAGGTAATCGCTGACGATGCCTTTTTTCAACTGGGCGGCCTTGTCCGAGAGGATCGCCACATTGGTCACCTCCGAGCCGGTGCCGGCGGTGGTGGGAATCGCGATCAGCGGCGGGCCCTTGCGCGGCACCTGGTCGACGCCGAACAAATCCGCCAACGCACCGTGATATCCGGCGTAGGCAGCCACGCTTTTGGCAATGTCGATGGCGCTGCCACCGCCCACGCCAATCAAACCGTCGTGCCCGCCGTCGCGGTACGCCTGCATGCAGTCTTCGACAATGGCGATTTCCGGGTCGGGTTTTACGCGGTCGAAAATCTCATAGCTGCGCCCGCCCAAATGCTCCAGAGCCAGCGCCACCGTGCCGGACTGGACCAGTGCGGCATCGGTGACAATCAGTGGGTTATCCACATCCAGGCGCGTCAGCTCGGCGGCCAGTTGCTCGATGGCACCGGCGCCGGTCAGCAGTTTGTGGGCGATCTTGAATGAGGAAGAACTCATGTGCGCGGCCTCTTTTTGATGGATGGGCTGGCACAAGAGTAGCTGACTGAAACAGGTTGTCTTTCATTCAGCGGCTGAATGGTCATAGAACCTATGTGGGATGAAGCTTGCCCCTTCCCCCATAGGTTCTGCGCTGGACTTTACACCTGAGCAGTACGCAGTTTTTCGCTGCGCCCGCGCAGCCATTCCAGGGTCAGCAACAGCAGCACCGAGAACGCAATCAGCAACGTCGCCGCCGCGGCAATGGTGGGGCTGAGGTTTTCGCGGATGCCGCTAAACATCTGACGTGGCAAGGTCGCTTGCTCGGGGCCGGCGAGGAACAGCGTCACCACCACCTCATCGAACGAGGTGGCGAACGCGAACAGCGCTCCCGAAATTACCCCCGGCGCAATCAGCGGCAACGTCACCCGACGGAATGCGGTCAACGGCGACGCCCCCAGGCTGGCCGCCGCCCGCACCAGGTTATGGTTGAAGCCCTGCAAAGTGGCCGACACGGTGATGATCACGAACGGCACACCCAACACCGCATGCACCACGATCAGCGAGAAGAAGCTGTTGCCCAGGCCCAGCGGCGCGAAGAACAGGTAGCTGGCCACGCCGATGATCACCACCGGCACGACCATCGGCGAAATCACCAAAGCCATCACCAGCGCCTTACCGGGGAAGTCGCCGCGGGTCAGGCCGATGGCCGCCAAGGTGCCGAAGACCATGGCCAGCACCGTGGCCGCCGGGGCGACGATGATGCTGTTTTTCAGGGCGCGCATCCACTCCGCCGAGGCGAAGAAATCTTGGTACCAGTGCAGAGAGAAGCCTTGCAGCGGGTACACCAGAAAGCTGCCGCTGTTGAACGACAGGGGGATGATCACCAGCACTGGCAGTATCAGAAACAGCAGGATCAGGCCGCAGAGAATCCGCAAGCTGTAAAACCACACCCGCTCCACCGGTGACATATAAGGGCTCAGCATCGCAAGGTCTCCTTAGCTCAGGCGCAGGCGGCTGGCGCCGACCAGCCGATTGTAGATCAGGTACAGCAATACGGTCGCCAACAGCAGCAAGCCGCCCAGTGCCGTGGCCATCCCCCAGTTGATGCTGGTGTTGGTGTAGAAGGCCACGAAGTAGCTGACCATCTGGTCGTTCGGGCTGCCCAGCAGCGCCGGGGTGATGTAGTAACCAATCGCCAGAATGAACACCAGCAGGCAACCAGCGCCAACGCCGGCGTAGGTCTGCGGGAAGTACACGCGCCAGAAACTGGTGAACGGGTGGCAGCCCAGGGAAATCGCCGCGCGCATGTAGGTTGGCGAGATACCCTTCATCACGCTGTAGATCGGCAGGATCATGAACGGCAGCAGAATGTGCACCATGGAGATGTAGACCCCAGTGCGGTTGAACACCAACTCCAGGGGCTTATCGATCAGCCCCATGCTCAGCAGCGCGCTGTTGATCAGCCCGCCGGATTGCAGCAGCACGATCCACGCCGCCACCCGCACCAGGATCGAGGTCCAGAACGGCAACAGCACCAGGATCATCAACAAGTTACTTTTGCGCGCTGGCAGATTGGCCAGCAGGTACGCCAACGGGTACGCCAGCAGCAAGCAAATGGCAGTGATCACCAGGCCCATCCAGAACGTACGGGCGAAGATATCCAGGTAAATCGCCTGATCCGGAGTGGCCGGCGCCACTTCGCCGAGGTCGTCGATGCGGTGATCCACCGCCGCCAGCAGGTAGAACGGCGTAAAGCTGTTGGTGTTGCGCCGGATCGCCTGCCAGTACGCTGGGTCTCCCCAACGCTCGTCGAGGTTTTCCAACGCTTCTTTATAAGAGCCGGGCACTTCGGTAAACGGCAGCGCCCGTGCGGTTTTGGTCAGCAGGCTGCGATAGCCGGCCAGTTCCATGTTCAAGCGTTTGGACAGATCGCCCAGGGTCTGATTTTTGCGCGCTTCGCCCAAATCTTCGCTGAGCGCCTGGTATACCGGTTCGCCCGGCAGACCGCGCCCATCCCAGGTTTTCACCGCCACCACGGTCCGCGGCAAACCGCCTACCACTTCTGGGTTACCGACGCTTTTGTAGAGCAATGCGACGATTGGCACCAGAAACACCAACAGCAGGAACAGCACCAGCGGCGCAATCAACGCTTGGGCTTTCCAGCGATTGAGCCGCTCGGCACGCGCCAGACGCTGCTTGAGGGTGGGGCTGTTGACCTCGTTCGAGGGAACGGCGATGGCCATGGCTGACTCCGAATCTTGAAAATGAATGCAATCTTTCACACACAAGAAATCCCTTGTGGGAGGGGGCTTGCCCCCTCCCACAGGGTTATGCGGTGTTACTTCGCAGCCCAGGAGTTGAAGCGCTGTTCGAGCTGCTCACCGTTATCAGCCCAGAAGCTCACGTCGATCTGCACCTGATTGGCGATGTTTTCCGGGGTGGTCGGCATGTCCTTGAGGATGTCCTTGGCCAGCAGCGGTACGGCTTGGGTGTTGGCCGGGCCGTAGGCAATGTTTTCCGAGTAGGTCTTCTGCTGCTGCGGCGCAACCGAGAAGGCGATGAACTTCTTCGCCGCTTCGGCGCGGTCCTTGGCCAGGCCTTTTGGAATGGCCCAGGCGTCGAAGTCGTAGATACCGCCGTTCCACACCACTTTCAGGTTGCTTTCTTTCTGCACGGCGGCGATACGACCGTTGTAGGCCGAGCTCATCACTACGTCACCAGAGGCCAGGTACTGCGGCGGTTGCGCGCCGGCTTCCCACCATTGGATCGACGGTTTGAGTTCATCGAGCTTTTTGAACGCACGGTCCTGGCCATCTTTGCCGGCCAGCACTTTGTAGACGTCTTTGGGTGCGACGCCGTCGGCCATCAATGCAAACTCCAAGGTGTACTTGGCGCCTTTGCGCAGGCCGCGCTTGCCCGGGAATTTCTTGGTGTCCCAGAAATCCGCCCAGCTGGTTGGCGCGGAGGCCAGTTTGTCGGCGTTGTAGGCCAGCACGGTCGACCAAACAAAGAAGCCCACGCCGCACGGCTGGATGGCGCCCTTCACGTAGTTCGCGCTGTCGCCGAACAGTTTCGGGTCCAGTGGCTCGAACATGTCTTCGTCGCAACCGCGGGACAGTTCCGGCGACTCCACTTCCACCAGGTCCCAGGACACGCTCTTGGTGTCGACCATGGCTTTGACCTTGGCCATCTCACCGTTGTACTCACCGGCGACGATCTTGCCGTTGCCCGCGCTTTCCCACGGTGCATAGAAGGCCTTGACCTGTGCCGCCTTGTTCGCGCCGCCGAACGACACGACGGTCAAATCCGGGCCGGCCATGGCCTGTGTTGCGCCCATCAAGCCAATTGCCAGGGCCGAATACTTCAGGGATCTCAACATTGTTGTTCTCTCCACGTGCAGGGTTGGTGAAGCCATGGGGGGCGATCAATTCGCCTCTAGAAGTGGGTCGAGTGCGCGAACGTGCTCGACTTGCCAGCCAATCGGTACCACGTCGCCGACTGCCAGGGCTGGGTCCAGCTCGGCGATCGGTTGTTTCACAAAAAAATCGGCCTTACCGCAGACTTCCAGGCGCACCCGCACGTGGTCGCCCAGGTAGATAAATTCCGCCACACGCCCCGAGAAGCGGTTGACGCAGCTTTCGCTGGAGCCATTGAGGCTGACGCGCTCCGGGCGCACCGACAACGTCACCGGGCCGCCGACCTGGCCGACGTTCACCGCCAGCGCCTCGACCTTCTCGCCCCGCGCCAGCTCCACCACGCAGCGTTCGCCGCTGCGGCTGTGCAGGCGACCGTTGAGACGGTTGTTTTCGCCGATGAAGTTGGCGACGAAGGTGTTCTTCGGCTCTTCATACAGGGTGCGCGGCGCGGCGATCTGCTGGATCTCGCCCTGGTGGAACACCGCAACGCGGTCGGACATGGTCAAGGCTTCGCCCTGGTCGTGGGTCACATACACCACGGTCACGCCGAGGCGCTGGTGTAGGTGCTTGATCTCCATCTGCATGTGTTCGCGCAGTTGTTTGTCGAGGGCGCCGAGGGGTTCGTCCATCAGCACCAGTTGCGGTTCGAACACCAGCGCTCGGGCCAAGGCCACGCGCTGTTGCTGACCGCCGGAGAGCTGCGCCGGGTAGCGCTGGGCGAAGGCGTCGAGCTGGACCATGCTGAGCACGCGTTTGACGCGCTCGCTGATGTCGGTCTTGCTCAAACCGCGCACCGACAGCGGGAACGCCAGGTTCTCGGCGACGGTCATGTGCGGGAACAACGCGTAGTTCTGGAACACCATGCCGATATCGCGCTTATGCGGCGGCACGTTGTTGATAGAGCGCCCGGCCAGCTGGATCTCACCGGCGGTCGGGGTTTCGAAGCCGGCGAGCATCATCAGGCTGGTGGTCTTGCCCGACCCTGAAGGCCCGAGCAAGGTGAGGAACTCGCCCTTGCGGATCTCCAGGTTGAGGTCTTTGACGATCAGGTTCTCGCCGTCGTAGCTCTTCTGCACGCCACGAAAGCTGACCAGCACATCATTTGAATCCACCTCGCTCATACCCGCACCTTTTATTTTGGACTGCTGTGGCACAAGCGTAGTCCAGGGGCGAGGCCCCGGAAATCGGGGGCCAGGAGAGAATCTCATCAGCCGGTTGGAAGGTTGGGGGTAGGGATCGCCCTACACCGATGGCGGGCACTGGACAGTGCGGCGGCAAGACCCTCGCTGCAAGCGGCAAGAATGGGTGCGGCGCGGTTTTGCGGGGTGTCGCAAATAGATATGCCGCTACAGAAGCTTGTGTTCCATGGCGTACCGCACCAGCTCGGCCAGGGAGGTGATATTAAGCTTCTGCATCAGGCGCGCCTTGTGGGTGCTGATGGTCTTGCTGCTGAGGGCCAGTTGCTGGGCGATGTCATTGACATTGGCGCCCTGCGCCAGGCGTTCGAACACCGAGAACTCGCGCTCCGAAAGCAATGAATGCAGTGGGCGGGCATCGGTGAGGCCGACTTCGAAGACCATCCGGTCGGCCAGGTCCGGGTCGATATAGCGCCCACCGGCCGCTACCTTGCGAATCGCCGTCAGCAGCAACGCCGGATCACTGTCCTTGGTGGCGTAGCCGGCGGCGCCGACCTTCAAGGCCCGCGCGGCCATCTGCGCTTCGTCATGCATCGACAGCACCAGGATCGCCGGCGGGTTGTTCAATGCCCGAATCCGCGCAATCGCTTCCAGGCCATTGACGCCCGGCATGGAGATGTCCAGCAACACCACCTCGCAGGCCACATGGCGCAGCGTCTCCAATAACTGCTCGCCATTGCTCGCCTCTCCCACCACCTGCAGGTCTTTGGCCAGGCCGATCAATTGCTTGATGCCTTCACGGACGATGGTGTGGTCTTCGGCTACCAGTACACGGATCACAAGGCTTTCCTCTTATTGTCAGGCATCCAATGGCACCGTCACGCTCAGGGTGGTGCCCTCCCCCAGCTCGCTGTGCAGGCTCAGTTGCCCGCCCATTATCAACACCCGCTCGCGCATGCCCACCAGGCCGAACGAGGTCGCACGGCCTTGTGCCTGAACGAAGCCGACGCCGTCGTCGCTGATGGTCAGGCGCAGGTCGGTGCCTTCAATCGCCAGGCTAAGTTCCACAGTATGCGCCTGGGCATGGCGCATCACATTGGTCAGCGCCTCTTGCAAGATACGAAACAGGCCGACGGCCTTGGCGTCGCTCAGGGCCGGTAGGTTATCCGGCACCTGCACCAGGCAAGGAATGTGCGTGCGCGCTTCAAAGCGCCGGGCCTGCCACTCGATGGCCGAGGCAATGCCCGCATCGAGAATCGGCGGGCGCAGCGCAGTGGCCACGTCGCGCACCAATTGGAAAAGCTGGGCGATCAGGCGCTTCATGCTGTTCAGGCGCTCATGCAGGCCGGGGTCCAACTGCGCGTAGGCCAGCTCGCACATGGAGGTTTCCAGCTTGAGCACGGTGAGCATCTGGCCGAGTTCATCGTGCACTTCACGGGCGATACGGGCCTTTTCTTCTTCGCGCACGGTTTCCAGGTGGGCCGACAGCTCGCGCAATTGCGCCTCGCTTTGCAGCAAGGCGGCCAGGGTGCGGCGCAGTTCGGTGACGTCGTTGAGGTACACCACCAGGTACTCGGCATCGGCAAAGCGCACAAAACTCAAGGAAACGTTGGCCGGCAGGATGCTGCCATCGGCGCGCAAACAATCGGTGGCGAAATTCTGCGGTCCTTCCTCGCTGGCCCGTGCGCGTTTCCACAGATTGAGCCAGCGGTCCATGTCCAGCGTGGGGTCGAGGTCGACCAGCGGCCGCTCGATCAAAGTGCCGGGGCCATAACCGAGCATGTTTTCGGCCGCACGGTTGGCGTAGCGCACATGACTGTCCCAGTTCACCCAGAGAATGCCGACGGTGCTTTGATCGATGGAGAACTGCGTCAACCGCAACGCCTGGGCACCGGCCGCACGGGCGGCGCTTTCTTCGCGGGCGGCAAGCAGGTCGTGTTCCAGTTGGCGTTGGTGGCGACGCTGCCAGAACACCACCGCCAGGCTGGCGAGCAGCAGCAGGCACAGCAACAGGCTCAGGTTCTGCCATAGCCCCGGGGACTGCGTTAGCCGGGGATATTGGGGTTGCAGCCAGCGGTTGTGCAGTTGGTCCAGGTCACGGGCGGGAATGGCACGCAGCGCGCTTTCCATGATGCCCGCCAGTTCCGGCCATTCGCGGCGGGTGGCTACACGCAAGAGTTGCGGTAGGCCGATATCCCCCACCACCGCCAGCCCGGCGAATTCCGCTTCGGCGGACAGACGACTCAGTTGCGCTTCATCCACCACCGCATAGCGGGCCTGTTGGCTGACCAGCAATTGCAGGGCCTGGCGCTCCATGGGCACGCCTTGCAGATTGAGATTGGGGTATGTGCTGCGCAGGTAATCGGCCACGGCACTGGGCATGCGCACCGCAACGCGGGATTGATCATCGAGCTTTTCCAGCTCCACGGCAGCGCCGCCCTCACGAATGCCCACCACACGCTGGGGCACGCGCATATAGGGGTCGGTGAACAACCACAGGCGCAGGCCGGCCGGGGTCTGCTGCAGGCCGGGAGCCATGTCCACCTCGCCCTCGCGTACGGCCTCTTCCAACTGCTCCTGGGTGGGAAAGTTGCGCCACGTCAGTTCGATATTCAGCGCTTTGGCCAGCCACTGCATCAATTCGACATTGGCCCCCGACAAACGCTGTAGGCGCCGATCGTACTGCGCGTAAGGCGCTTGCAACACTACGCCGACCCGCAGCTCCGGATGCTCGGTCAGCCATTGGCGCTGCTGCGCAGTGAGTTGCGCCTGCGGTACGCCAGGCGCGGGGGCGGCGTTCGCCATCAAGGCAACGCACAAACAGCCGATAAGCAGCAGACAGCGAAAACCCATGATCCACGTCTCACATCACTGACAAATACTGACCAACCTATTAGGCTGCTGGAATCACTTCTGGCCGGGAATTAACGATGCCCTTTCACCACCGTTCGGCACTGCCAGCATTGTGCCTGTCGCTGCTCTTTACCAGTGCCTTTTCTGTACAGGCCGCTGACGCTCCCGCGCCAGAAGCCGAAAAACCCGTAGAGCGCCAGCCGCTGCCGGAGCGCAGCCAGGCTGAAGCCAGCGCCCTGGAACGCACAATCCCACAACAAGAGCAGCAGCAATTGCAGGCCGGCAGCGATTCCTTCCTAGCCCTGTGGAAACCCGCCAACAGCGCCGAACCGGAGGGCGTGGTGATTATCGTACCGGGCGCTGGGGAAAATGCTGACTGGCCGCAAGCAATCGGCCCTTTACGCCGCAAATTGCCGGATGCCGACTGGGGCAGCCTGAGCCTGTCGTTGCCGGATGTGAGCCTAGACACCCTGCCGCCGCGCGTTATGGAAGCTCCCAAAGCCACGGTCGACACCAGCAGCAAAGAAGCCAGCACCGCGGATAAACCCATCGAGCAAGCCGCCAGCGCCGAAGCCGAGGGCACCGACCCGTCGGTGGTTCCGGGCGCCGACGAGCAGGATAAGACCGATGCCTCGCGCATTTTTGATCGCATCGACGCCGCCGTGGCCTTCGCCCAAACCCAGAGTGCGCGCAGTGTAGTGCTGCTCGGCCATGGCACCGGAGCTTGGTGGGCGGCGCGCTACTTGACCGAGAAGCAACCGTCCCAGGTGCAGAAGTTCGTCATGGTCGACGCCAAGACACCCAATGGCCGTCAGCCGGACGTGCAGCAACTGGCCCCCGGCCTGAAAATGCCGACTGCCGACGTTTTCTATCAAGACAACACACAGTCCAGCAAAAACGCCATGGCTCGCCTGCAGGCGGCCAAGCGGTTGAAGAATGACGGCTATAAACAGGTGTCGCTCAAGACCCTACCCGGCAACAGCGCCGCCGAGCAGGAACAGCTGTATCGCAGGATCAGAGGCTGGTTGAGCCCCCAAACGACACAAGACTGAAGTGGGAGGGGGCAAGCCCCCTCCCATATTTTGATAGGAGTTCTATCTTCAACGGTGGCGACTAACGAAAATCCCGGCGTTCGCGAATCAACGCATAGGCGTTGTGCAACTCGCGGGTGCGCTCGGTGGCCTCGCGTACCTGCGCTGGGCTGGCGCCGGTGCCGGCGATTTTGTCCGGATGGTGACGGCTGAGCAGGCGACGGTAGGCGCGCTTAATCGTTGACGGGTCCGCGGTGGCCGTCACCCCCAGCAACCGCAGGGCGTCCTGATACGATGCGCTGCGATTGACCAACGGCTTGCGCTCGGGCGCGTAGTCAGCGGCCAGCGCCTTGAGTTGTTGCGGCGTCCAGCCGAGCCAGCGCCCCCACTGCTCGATCAAGTCGCGCTCGGCGTCATCCGCACGGCCGTCCGCCCAGACCATCCGCCAGCAGGCGCGCAGCACGCCTTCGGCCGCATGGGGCTGAGCCTTGAGCACACGCAAGTATCTGCGCACCCGGTCGGACCCGGATTTGCCCCGATTGAAGGCCGCAATCGCACGCCGCTGAGCTGATTCGGTCATGTCCAGGGCGCGCATTTCCTGCCGCGCCTGCTGAATATGCCCATCCACCACGCGGCCATTGCTCTTGGCCAGCCGCCCCAGCAACACAAACAGCAATTCGTCATTGCGTAACGCCGGGCGACCGCCCAGGCGCTCGCGCAACTGCGCCCAACTGTGCAGTTGCAGGCGACGATCCAGCGCCTGCCCCAGCAGTGCCCCCAACAAAGCCCCCGGAATACTGGCAATGGCATAGCCAGCCCCGGCGCCGATCAGCGTCCCTGGCCACAACATGTTACTGCCCCGCTATGAGCAGGGATTCGACTTGCGCCAGGCGCTCCAGCGTACCGACATCAATCCAGCGTCCTGCCATGTGCTCCCCCGTTACCTGACCTTTCGCCATGGCTGCGCGCAGCAGCGGCGCCAACTTGAAGGCACCCACGCTGCAACCCTCAAACAACTTGGGGTCGAGCACGGAAATGCCACTGAAGGTCAGGTTATCGGCACCGGGCGCCGCATCATGAAGCAGACCGTGATCCAGGTAAAAATCACCGCCCGAAGGGTGATGCGCCGGGTTATCGACCATCACCAGATGCGCCAGCCCCTTGAGCGGTTGCTTGAGCTGGGCGAAATCGTAGTCAGTCCAGATATCGCCATTGACCACCAGAAAAGGTTGATCCCCCAGCAATGGCAGTGCCTGGAAAATCCCTCCGCCGGTCTCCAGCGGCTCGCCCTCCGGGGAGTAACGGATGCGCAGCCCGAATTGCGCGCCGTCGCCCAGATAACTTTCGATCTGCTGACCGAGCCAGGCGTGGTTGATCACGACGTCGGTGAAGCCGGCCTTGGCCAGCGCCTCCAGGTGATACTCGATCAGGCGCTTGCCACCGGCCTGCACCAATGGCTTGGGGGTGTGCAAAGTGAGCGGACGCATCCGCTCGCCTTTGCCCGCGGCCAGGATCATGGCCTTCATACAACGGCCTCGGCCGGCTGGCGCAGGCTGACCAACAGCTCGGATAGTTCACTCAACTGCGGACGCTCAGCCACTACCGCTTCTATATAAGCGAAGAAGCGCGGCACGTCGGCCAGATAGCGAGGCTTGCCGTCGCGGTGGCAGATACGCGCAAAAATGCCGATGACCTTGAGATGGCGCTGCACGCCCATCAAGTCGCTGGCGCGCAGGAATTCATCGAAGTCCGATTGCACCGGGATGCCAAGTTTCATGGCCTGCGCCCAATAACCACGCTGCCATTCCCGCACGCGGGCCTGGGGCCAACTAAGAAAGGCGTCTTTGAACAGACAAGTGATGTCGTAGGTGACCGGACCATAAACCGCATCCTGGAAATCCAGCACGCCGGGGTTGGGCTCGCTGATCATCAGGTTGCGCGGCATATAGTCGCGGTGCACCAGCACTTTGGGCTGCGCCAGGGCGCTGTCGATCAACCGATCGCTGACGCACTGCCAGAGGGCTTGTTGGTGGGTATCCAATTCGATACCCAGGTGTCGGCGCACGTACCACTCGGGAAACAGTTCCAGCTCGCGCCGCAGCAAGGCGACGTCATAACTGGGCAGCGGCGCATCCATCGGCAATTGCTGGAAAGCCAGCAAGGCATCGATGGCCTCGGCGAATAATTGATCGGCGTTGTGCTCGTCGATCACGTCCAGGTAGGTTTTTGTGCCCAGGTCATTGAGCAAAAGAAAGCCTCGCGGCAGATCTTCTGCATAAATTTTCGGAACATTTATCCCAGACCTCGCAAGTAAATGCGCGATATCGACGAAAGGTTTGCAGTTTTCCTGGGGGGGTGGCGCATCCATGACCACGAAAGTTCGGCCACCTCCCTCCCAACGGAAATAGCGCCTGAAACTCGCGTCGCTGCTGGCCGCGGTCAATGTGGCCGGGGGTACGGCACCCCAGCCGTGAGCGTTGAAAAGGATCGGCAACTGCTCATCCAGCCAGACTTCCAGCTGTTGTAAACGTAGATCTTGCTCGGGCATTACAAGGGTCTCCGACGGCGCTAGCCGTCAAGCGGGTCATGCTTTATTATCACGCATCTTTTTCAGACCATCGAGAGGCGTGCGGCCCACACCGCGGGCAGATGGCACGCAGGAAGCCCGGACTAATAAGATGGCATTGAAATCCCCCGCGTTTCGTAGAAAATTTCCGTTGCTGGTAACCGGCAGTCTGCTGGCCATGCAACCTTTCGCCACCTCATTCGTGGTCGCCGCGGAACAGTATGACTGCTCAGTCTCTGCTTCGGGTGCCTGGGATTGCGCGCCGAAAACCGCCGCTGCCCCGCTACCACCGCGCCCGGTGCATGACGGTGCAGCCGTCAGCTCGGCCAACAGCACGGCGCAAGCCGATGCCGGTGGCAGCGCTGAGGCCGAGCCCAAGACCGCACTGGTCACCGAAGCCAAGGGCCGCGGCCTGCGCTCGCGCAGCGCCGACTATAGCCACTTGGACTGGGTGCCTCGCGAAAAGTTGACCGCGGCCCAACTGGCCGAAACCGGTCCTTACTGCGCCGGTGCGTACGTCGAACCGACACGTCCTGGCATGAACGACAAGACCAACAAGAGCGACGCGCCGACCTTCATCGGCGCCAAGGCCTCTCGTTACGAGCAGGAATCGCAAGTTGCGACCCTGGCCGGTGACGTCGTCATGCGCCAGGGCAGCATGCAGCTCGAATCCCAGGAAGCCAGCCTGTACCAGGCCGAGAACCGTGGCGAGCTGAACGGCAATGTGCGTCTGCGTGACAACGGTGCACTGATCGTCGGCGACCACGCCCAAGTTCAGTTGGACACCGGCGCCGCCCAGATCGACAACGCCGAATATGTGATGCACAAGTCGCGCATCCGCGGCAGCGCGCTGTACGCCAAGCGTGCCGAAAACGCGATCATCCGTCTCAAGGACGGTACGTACACCACCTGCGAGCCGGACAGCAACGCCTGGCAGCTCAAAGGCAATAACATCACGTTGAACCCGGCCACCGGTTTCGGTACGGCGACCAACGCGACGTTGCGGGTCAAGAACATCCCGATCCTGTATACGCCTTATATCTACTTCCCGATCGACGATCGTCGTCAGTCCGGCTTCCTGCCGCCGAGCTTCGCCACTGGTGGCGAAACGGGCTTTGCGCTGACCACGCCGTACTACTTCAACCTGGCGCCGAACTATGACGCCACGTTGTACCCGCAATACATGACCAAGCGCGGCCTGTTGATGGAAGGCGAGTTCCGCTACCTCACCAAGTCCAGCGAAGGCCAGTTCGGCGGCGCGTACCTGAACGACGACAGCGACGAGCGCAGCAAGCAGACCGATTACGAAAAAACCCGCTATATGCTCAATTGGCAGCATAAGGGTGGGTTGGATTCGCGGTTGTCGACTCAGGTCGATTACACCAAGATCAGCGATCCGTTCTACTTTCAAGATTTGAAAAGTAACCAAATCGGCGTGGAATCCCAGGACTTCCTCAATCAGCAGGGATCCGTTACCTATCGCGGTGATTCTTATCAGGCTCGCTTGAATCTTCAAGCTTACCAACTGGCAACTATTTCCCAGATAACGCCGTACGACAGACTGCCGCAAATCACCTTCAATGGTGCACTGCCTTATCATCCAGGCGGACTGAACTTCAGTTATGAAACAGAAGCCGTAAGATTTGATCGAGACCTGCGCAGCGGTAGGGTTCTTGACAAAGATGGCGGCCCTGCCAATTCAGATGGCACCTTTGGTGAAAGACGCCTTGATGAAAACGTCACAGGCCTAACACGTGCTAATGGCACTCGACTTAATGTTGCCCCAGCCGTTGATTACCCAATGAACTGGACCTACGGCTTCATTACACCGAAGCTCAAGTACGTCTATACCAAATACGATCTGGACCTGGACGGAACAGGCAAGTCGCAGATGGCGAATGCCGGTCAAACCTTCAAAAGCTCTCAAGATCGTGCGGTGCCCATTGCCAGCGTGGACAGCGGCCTGTACTTCGACCGCCAGACCAACTGGTTCGGCAAAGCCTACAACCAGACCCTCGAACCGCGTGCTTACTACCTCTACGTCCCGAACAAGGACCAGAGCGATATTCCTGTCTTCGACACCAGCGAGTACGCATTCAGCTACGGCTCGCTGTTCCGCGACAACCGCTTCAGCGGCTCTGACCGGATCGGCGACGAGAACAAACTGTCCCTGGGCGTAACCAGCCGCTGGATCGAAGAGAACGGTTTCGAGCGTCAGCGCGTCAGCGTCGGCCAGGCGATTTACTTCAAGGACCGTGAAGTTCAACTTCCAGGCGTACTGGCCGCTGACCGTGCCGATGCACAGTCCGACGTATCCCCTGTCGCCTTGGAATATGAGTTCCGCTTCAACCGCGACTGGCGTGCCACTGCCGATTACAACTGGGACACAGAAGAGCACAGTGCCCGCTCCGGCAGCGCAATGTTCCACTACCAGCCGGAAGACAACCCCAACAAGGTGGTCAACCTTGGTTATCGCTATCGCAACGACCAGGTGGTCTACAACCAGCTGACTGGCAAATGGCAGTTCGGTGGGGACTACGGCACCGAAGGTCAACCGAACTTCGTGAAGGATTACTACAAAATCCAACAACACGACTTCTCGATGATGTGGCCGATCATTCCACAGTGGAACCTGATTACCCGTTGGCAGTATGACTATGCCCGCAACCGCACCCTGGAAGCGTTTGGTGGTTTCGAGTACGACAACTGCTGCTGGAAATTGCGTGTCATCAACCGTTACTGGGTTTCCAACGACGAATATACCCAGCTCGCCCCGCTTAACGAAAAGGGTGACCACGGGCTCTTCTTCCAGATCGTCCTCAAAGGACTCGGCGGCCTGACCGGCGCCAAGGTAGAGAGCTTCCTCGACAAAGGCATTCAAGGTTATCGTGAACGTGAAGATCAAGCTTTCTGATTGTCTGCGCCCGCTCCTGCTGGGCGCGCTGTTCCTGGGAACCGCAGCGGCGCATGCCGCGGTCCAGCCGCTGGACAAGGTCGTGGCCATTGTCGATAACGACGTGATCATGCAGAGCCAACTGGACCAACGGGTCAAGGAAGTTCAGCAAACCATCGCCAAGCGTGGCGGTGGCGTGCCACCTACCAGCGTCCTGGATCAACAGGTACTGGAACGCTTGATCGTCGAGAACCTGCAACTGCAGATCGGCGAACGTTCCGGCATTCGCATCTCGGACGAAGAGTTGAACCAGGCGGTAGGCACGATTGCTCAGCGCAACAATATGAGCATCGACCAGTTCCGCGCCGCCCTGGCGCGTGACGGCCTGTCCTATGAAGATGCCCGTGATCAGATCCGCCGTGAGATGATCATCAGCCGTGTACGTCAGCGCCGTGTGGCCGAGCGGGTTCAGGTGTCCGAGCAGGAGGTGAAGAACTTCCTGGCCTCGGACCTGGGCAAGATGCAGCTTTCCGAAGAACTGCACCTGGCCAATATTCTGATTCCGACACCGGACAGCGCCAACTCCGAACAGCTCAATGCAGCCGCCGCCAAGACCCAAGCGATTTATGATCGCCTCAAGGCCGGTGCTGATTTTGCGCAAATGGCTATCGCCCAGTCCGGCAGCGACAACGCCCTTGAAGGCGGTGATATGGGCTGGCGTAAGGCCGCTCAATTGCCACCGCCGTTCGACCGTGAACTGAGTGCGATGGAAGTGGGCGGCATTACCCAACCAGCGCGCACGCCGGGCGGTTTCATCATCCTGAAGTTGTTGGAGCGTCGTGGTGGCCAAACCTCGTTGAAAGACGAAGTACATGTTCGTCACATCCTGGTCAAACCAAGTGAAATCCGCACCGAAGCGCAAACCAAGGAATTGGCCCAGAAAATCTACGACCGCATCCAGAATGGTGAAGACTTCGCCACCCTGGCCAAGAGCTTCTCGGAAGATCCGGGTTCGGCCCTCAACGGCGGCGACCTGAACTGGATCGACCCGAAAGCGCTGGTGCCAGAGTTCCAGCAGGTCATGGCCGATACTCCGCAAGGTGTGTTGTCCAAGCCGTTCAAGACTCAATATGGCTGGCATGTGCTGGAAGTCCTTGGCCGTCGCGCCACCGACAACACCAGCCAAGCCCGCGAACAGCAAGCGCTGAACGTACTGCGCAACCGCAAGTACGATGAGGAGCTGCAAACTTGGCTGCGTCAGATCCGTGACGAGGCCTATGTGGAAATCAAGCTGCCAGGCGCCGAGCAAACAGGCACCGACCAGGCAGTTCAGTGAAACCTCAGCGTTTCGCGGTGACACCCGGCGAGCCCGCCGGCATCGGTCCAGACCTGTGCCTGCTGCTCGCCTCGCAACCTCAGCCACACCCCCTGATTGCCATTACCAGCCGCGACCTGCTCCTTGAGCGGGCCGCGCAGCTGGGTGTGGCTGTGGATTTGCTGGACGTGGCACCGGGCAACTGGCCCAACGTGCCGGCACCGGCAGATAGCTTGTATGTGTGGGACACCCCACTGCACGCCAAGGTCGTGGCCGGGCAGCTGGATACGGCCAATGCGGCGTTTGTGTTGCAAACCCTGACTCGCGCCGGGCAAGGCTGCCTCGATGGCGACTTCGCGGGCATGATCACCGCGCCGGTGCACAAGGGCGTGATCAATGAGTCCGGCATCGCGTTTTCCGGTCACACCGAGTTCCTTGCCGAGCTGACCCACACCACACAAGTCGTGATGATGCTTGCCACCCGCGGCTTGCGTGTAGCCCTGGTGACCACGCACCTGCCGCTGCGTGAAGTTGCCGACGCCATTACCGCCGAGCGTTTGGAGCGCGTGACGCGCATCTTGCATGCCGACTTGCGCCAAAAATTCGGCATCGCCCAACCGCGCATCCTGGTCTGCGGGCTCAACCCCCACGCCGGCGAAGGCGGCCACTTGGGCCATGAAGAAATCGACATCATCGAACCCACCCTGGAGCGTCTGCGCCAAGAAGGCATGGACCTGCGCGGCCCACTGCCCGCGGACACTCTGTTTACCCCCAAATATCTGGAGCACTGTGACGCAGTGCTGGCGATGTACCATGACCAAGGGCTGCCGGTGCTGAAATACAAAGGCTTCGGCGCCGCCGTCAACGTGACCCTGGGCCTGCCGATCATCCGTACCTCCGTCGACCATGGCACTGCCCTGGACTTGGCGGGCAGCGGCAAGATCGATACCGGCAGCCTGCACGTGGCCCTGGAAACCGCCTATCAGATGGCCGAGACCCGTATATGACCGAGCATTACCAACACCGGGCGCGCAAGCGCTTCGGGCAGAATTTCCTGCACGACGCAGGCGTGATCGACCGCATCCTGCGCTCCATTCACGCCAAGCCCGAAGACCGCCTATTGGAAATCGGCCCAGGCCAGGGCGCACTGACCCAAGGCTTGCTGGCCAGTGGCGGGCAGTTGGACGTGGTGGAGTTGGACAAGGACCTGATCCCGATCCTCAATCAGCAATTCGCCGGCAAGTCCAACTTCAACCTGCATCAGGGCGATGCGCTGAAGTTCGACTTCAATAGCCTCAACGCCGCGCCTAATAGCCTGCGCGTGGTCGGCAACCTGCCCTACAACATCTCCACACCCCTGATCTTCCACCTGCTGAACAACGCAGGGATCATCCGCGACATGCACTTCATGCTGCAAAAAGAAGTGGTGGAGCGCCTGGCCGCTGGCCCTGGAGGCGGCGATTGGGGTCGACTGTCGATCATGGTTCAGTACCACTGCCGCGTCGAGCACCTGTTCAACGTTGGGCCGGGCGCCTTCAACCCGCCGCCGAAAGTTGATTCGGCCATCGTACGCCTGGTCCCCCATGCCGTGCTGCCACACCCGGCCAAGGATCATCGCTTACTGGAGCGCGTGGTACGCGAGGCGTTCAACCAGCGCCGCAAAACTTTGCGCAACACGCTCAAGGCGCTGCTGAGCAACGCCGAAATCGAAGCCGCCGGGGTAGACGGCAGCCTGCGCCCCGAGCAACTGGACCTGGCCGCGTTCGTGCGCCTGGCTGACCAGTTGGCCATCCAGCCTGCGCCAGCCGCAGACTGAAACCTGCTGTGCATGGGCCAGACGGCATGTCTGGCCTAGTGCCCACCTCTTGGCCTAGACTGATCCGCATCTGCTGTCTTCCGCTTTTGCTTTTAAGGCCTCTTGCATGTCCGATCCTCGCTACCAGATCGACGTCAGCGTCGTCACCCGCTTCCTGGCGGAACAATCGCAACCTGAACAAAACCGCTACGCCTTTGCCTACACCATCACGGTGAAAAACAACGGGCTGGTGCCGGCTAAACTCCTCTCTCGCCACTGGGTGATTACCGACGGTGACGGCCAGGTCGAAGAAGTCCGCGGCGCCGGCGTTGTCGGCCAGCAGCCATTGATCGACAGCGGCGCCAGCCACACTTACAGCAGCGGCACGGTGATGACCTCCAAAGTCGGAACCATGCAGGGCTCTTATCAAATGAAAGCCACCGACGGTCATTTATTCGACGCCATGATCAAACCATTCCGTCTCGCCGTGCCCGGAGCCCTGCACTGATGGCGACGTATGCGGTCGGTGACCTGCAAGGTTGCCTGGAGCCCCTCAAATGCCTACTGCAACGGGTCGCCTTCGACCCGGCGCATGATCGCCTGTGGCTGGTGGGTGATTTGGTCAACCGTGGCCCCGAGTCGCTGGAAACCCTGCGCTACCTGTATAACCTGCGACATTCGTTGGTTTGCGTGTTGGGCAATCACGACCTGCACCTGCTGGCAGCGGCGAATAACATCGAACGTCTGAAAAAAGGCGATACGCTGCGGGAAATTCTCGAAGCACCTGACCGCGACGAACTGCTGGACTGGCTGCGTCGGCAAAAGATCATGCATTACGACGAAGGCCGCCGCATGGCGCTGGTGCATGCCGGCATCGCGCCGCAATGGACGCTGAAAAAAGCTCTTAAATGTGCGGCCGAGGTCGAGCACGCTTTGGCCGACGATAGCCTGTACACCGCCTATCTGGACGGCATGTACGGCAACGAGCCGGTTAAATGGGATAACGACCTCACCGGCGTCGCTCGACTGCGGGTCATCACCAACTACTTCACGCGCATGCGCTTCTGCACCGCCGAGGGCAAACTGGACCTCAAGAGCAAGGAAGGCGCGGACACCGCATTGCCCGGCTATAAACCCTGGTTTGCCCATAAAGAACGCAAGACCCGTGACACCAAGATCATCTTCGGCCACTGGGCGGCCCTGGAAGGCCAGTGCGACGAGCCCGGCGTGTTTGCCCTCGACACCGGTTGCGTGTGGGGCGGCGCCATGACCCTGATGAACATCGACACCGGCGAGCGCCATCGCTGCCAGTGCCAACCCCCTCTTCCCGTTACACAGCCGGCCGCCGCCAAGCGCTAGACGCCGCTTGCCGCCCGCCCAAGGAGCCCGCCATGAGCGAATTCAAACGTATCCCTCCCGAACAAGCCAAGGCTCTGCGCGAGCAAGGCGCGGTAGTAGTCGATATCCGTGACCAGCCGACCTACGCCGCTGCGCACATTGCTGGCGCCAAGCACTTGGACAACGTCAACATCGCTGACTTTATCCGCGACGCCGACCTCGATGCACCAGTGATCGTGGCGTGCTACCACGGTAACTCCAGCCAGAGCGCAGCCGCGTATCTGGTCAATCAAGGCTTCTCCGACGTCTATAGCCTGGATGGCGGGTTTGAGCTGTGGCGTGCGACCTTTCCTGCAGACATCGCATCAGTCGATTCGCAATAATTTTTTTCACACCCCGCTACCCCGCGTGACGCTTGGGCTCGCGCCGTTTCTGACGAACGGCGCGGTCAAACTAATTACGTATCGCGCCTTGACCTCTCCGATTCCGAACTATCCTTAAGCGCAGGCCATCCGAATCAGGGGAGAGCCGGTACACCGGCGTGCGGGTCATCGGTAGCGTTTCAGGGTGTTCTGGGGGGAAAACAACCATTGGCGATCGTCGATGGTTGCCAGCATCGACTGATTGATCCGGCGTCGGCTCCACGTATCGAGCGAGGTGACGACGTCATGAGTATTTTTAGCCACTTCCAACAACGCTTCGCATCCACACAGCAGGAGGAACTCACGCTTCAGGAGTATCTCGAGCTGTGCAAGCAGGACCGCAGTGCCTACGCATCCGCCGCCGAGCGCCTGCTGTTGGCCATCGGTGAGCCGGAGCTGGTAGACACCTCGAACAATTCGCGTCTGTCGCGAATATTTTCCAACAAGGTGATCCGCCGTTACCCGGCCTTTGAAGACTTCCATGGCATGGAAGAATGCATCGATCAGATCGTCTCCTACTTCCGCCACGCCGCCCAAGGCCTGGAAGAGAAGAAACAAATCCTCTACCTGCTCGGCCCCGTGGGCGGCGGCAAATCGTCCCTGGCCGAAAAGCTCAAGCAACTGATCGAGAAAGTGCCCTTCTACGCCATCAAGGGTTCGCCGGTGTTCGAATCGCCCCTGGGCTTGTTCAACGCCACGGAAGATGGCGCGATCCTCGAAGAAGACTTCGGCATCCCACGGCGCTATCTCAATACCATCATGTCACCCTGGGCCACCAAACGCCTGGCCGAGTTCGGCGGCGATATCAGCCAGTTCCGCGTGGTGAAGCTTTATCCATCGATTCTCAATCAGATCGGCGTGGCCAAGACTGAACCGGGGGACGAGAACAACCAGGATATTTCCGCATTGGTGGGCAAGGTCGATATCCGCAAGCTGGAAGAATTCCCGCAGAACGACGCCGACGCCTACAGCTACTCAGGCGCATTGTGCCGAGCCAACCAGGGCCTGATGGAGTTCGTGGAAATGTTCAAGGCACCGATCAAGGTGCTGCACCCACTGCTTACCGCGACCCAGGAAGGCAACTACAACAGTACCGAAGGCCTGGGCGCCATTCCATTTACCGGCATCCTGCTGGCCCACTCCAACGAATCGGAATGGCACACCTTCCGCAATAACAAGAACAACGAGGCGTTCATCGATCGGATCTACATCGTCAAGGTGCCGTACTGCCTGCGGGTCAGTGATGAGATCAAGATCTACGACAAGCTGCTGTTCAACAGCTCCCTGTCCAAGGCTCATTGCGCGCCCGACACCCTGAAGATGCTGGCGCAGTTCACCGTGCTGTCGCGGCTCAAAGAACCGGAAAACTCCAACATCTACTCAAAAATGCGGGTGTACGACGGCGAGAACCTCAAGGACACCGATCCCAAGGCCAAGTCGATTCAGGAATATCGCGACTCCGCTGGAGTGGACGAGGGCATGAACGGCCTGTCGACCCGCTTCGCGTTCAAGATCCTGTCCAAAGTGTTCAACTTCGATCCCCACGAGGTTGCCGCCAACCCGGTACATTTGCTGTATGTGCTGGAACAGCAGATCGAACAGGAGCAGTTCCAGGCAGAAACCCGCGAACGTTACCTGCGGTTCCTCAAGGAATACCTGGCACCGCGCTATATCGAGTTTATCGGCAAGGAAATCCAGACTGCGTACCTGGAGTCCTACAGCGAGTACGGCCAGAACATCTTCGACCGCTACGTGCTGTATGCGGACTTCTGGATCCAGGATCAGGAGTACCGCGACCCCGAAACCGGCGAAATTCTCAACCGTGTAGCGCTCAACGAAGAACTGGAAAAAATCGAAAAACCTGCCGGCATCAGCAATCCGAAGGATTTCCGCAACGAAATCGTCAATTTCGTACTGCGCGCCCGTGCCAACAACAACGGCAAGAACCCTACCTGGCTCAGCTACGAGAAGCTGCGGGTGGTTATCGAGAAGAAAATGTTCTCCAACACCGAGGATCTGCTGCCGGTCATCAGTTTCAATGCCAAGGCCAGCAAGGAGGATCAGCAAAAACACAACGACTTCGTTACTCGAATGGTCGAGCGTGGCTATACCGACAAACAGGTACGCCTTCTTTCGGAATGGTACCTGCGGGTCCGGAAATCGCAGTGAGAGAAGCAGCTGTAAGCTTCTAGCGACACGCGGCAAGGGAAAAGCGACAGAGCCCGTCAGTGGGCTCTGCCTTGCGGCTTGAAGCTCACGACTTGAAGCTCCCCGGAGGGGCCCCATGAGCTATGTGATCGACCGACGCCTCAATGGCAAGAACAAGAGCACGGTAAACCGCCAGCGTTTCCTGCGGCGTTACCGTGACCACATTAAAAAGGCGGTTGAAGAAGCCGTCAGCCGCCGTTCCATCACGGACATGGAGCACGGCGAACAAATCAGCATCCCCGGACGTGACATCGACGAACCCGTCCTGCACCACGGCAGAGGCGGCAAACAGACCGTCGTGCATCCTGGCAATAAGGAGTTCACCACGGGTGAGCATATCCAGCGTCCCCCAGGCGGTGGCGGCGGCAAGGGTCCGGGCAAAGCCGGCAATTCTGGCGAGGGCATGGATGAGTTCGTGTTCCAGATCACTCAGGAGGAGTTTCTCGAATTCATGTTCGAGGATTTGGAACTGCCTAACCTGGTCAAACGCAACCTGACCGGCACCGACACCTTCAAGACCGTGCGCGCCGGCATCAGCAACGAAGGCAACCCCTCACGGATCAATATCATCCGCACCCTGCGCTCAGCTCATGCGCGGCGGATTGCCTTGTCAGGCAGTAGCCGCGCCAAGCTGAAGCAGGCCAAAGAGGAACTGGCGCGCTTGAAGCGGGATGAACCGGACAACTTCGGTGATATCCAGGAGGTAGAGGCGGAAATCGAAAAACTCAGTGCGCGCATTCACCGCGTGCCGTTTCTCGATACATTCGATTTGAAATACAACTTGCTGGTCAAACAACCCAATCCCAGCTCCAAGGCCGTGATGTTCTGCCTGATGGACGTGTCCGGCTCCATGACCCAGGCCACCAAGGACATCGCCAAACGTTTCTTTATCCTGCTGTACCTGTTTCTCAAGCGGAACTACGACAAGATTGACGTTGTGTTTATCCGCCATCACACCAGCGCGCGGGAAGTCGACGAAGAGGAGTTTTTCTACTCGCGTGAAACCGGCGGCACCATTGTGTCCAGTGCCTTGAAGCTGATGCAGGAGATCATGGCCGAGCGCTACCCGGCCAACGAATGGAATATCTACGCCGCCCAGGCCTCGGACGGCGATAACTGGAACGACGACTCGCCAATCTGCCGTGACATTCTGATCAACCAGATCATGCCGTTCGTGCAGTACTACACTTACGTCGAAATTACCCCCCGTGAGCACCAGGCCCTGTGGTTCGAGTACGAGCGTATCGGCGAAGCGTTTGCCGACACGTTCGCCCAGCAGCAATTGGTCTCGGCCGGCGATATCTACCCGGTCTTCCGTGAACTCTTCCAGCGCAGGTTAGTGACATGACCGCCAAAAAAGAGACTAAGCGCCAACCCCTCTCCACCGGGTCCGAATGGACCTTTGAACTGATCCAGGCCTATGACCGGGAAATCAGCCGTATTGCGGCGGGTTATGCCCTGGACACTTACCCCAACCAGATCGAGGTGATCACCGCCGAACAAATGATGGACGCCTATGCCTCGGTCGGCATGCCCCTGGGCTACCACCATTGGTCATACGGCAAACACTTCCTTAGCACCGAGAAGTCCTACAGCCGCGGCCAGATGGGCCTGGCGTACGAAATCGTCATCAACTCCGACCCCTGCATCGCTTACCTGATGGAAGAAAACACCATCTGCATGCAGGCGCTGGTCGTGGCCCACGCCTGCTATGGGCATAACAGTTTTTTCAAAGGTAATTACCTGTTCCGCACCTGGACCGATGCCAGTTCAATCATTGATTACCTGGTGTTCGCCAAGCAGTACATCATGCAATGCGAAGAGCGCCACGGCATCGACGCGGTGGAGGATCTGCTCGACTCCTGCCATGCCCTGATGAACTACGGGGTCGACCGCTACAAAAGGCCTTATCCGATTTCCGCCGAAGAAGAGCGCCTGCGCCAGAAAGAGCGCGAAGAGCATCTGCAAAAACAGATCAATGATCTATGGCGCACGATTCCAAAACGCGCCGGCAAAAATAACGATAAGGATAATGCTCGCTTCCCCGCCGAACCCCAGGAAAACATTCTGTATTTCCTAGAAAAACACGCGCCGCTGCTGGAGCCCTGGCAAAGAGAAATCGTGCGTATCGTGCGCAAGATCGCCCAGTACTTCTACCCTCAACGCCAGACCCAGGTAATGAATGAGGGCTGGGCAACCTTCTGGCACTACACGCTGATGAACGACCTTTACGATGAAGGCCTGGTTACCGACGGTTTTATGATGGAGTTCCTCACTTCCCACACCAGCGTGGTGTTCCAGCCGGGTTTCGACAGCCCCTATTACAGCGGCATCAACCCCTATGCGCTGGGCTTTGCCATGTACCGTGATATTCGGCGCATGTGCGAAAACCCCACCGAGGAGGATCGCCGTTGGTTCCCGGAAATCGCGGGCAGTGACTGGCTTTCCACGATCAAGTTCGCCATGAGTAGCTTCAAGGATGAGAGTTTTATCCTGCAGTACCTGTCACCCAAGGTGATCCGCGACCTCAAGCTGTTCAGCATTCTGGATGACGATCTCAAGGACGATCTGGTGGTACCGGCCATCCATGACGAGACGGGTTACCGCATCATCCGCGAAACCCTGGCCGCGCAATACAACCTGGGCAATCGCGAACCCAATGTGCAGATCTACAGCATCGATGTACGCGGCGACCGCTCGCTGACGTTGCGCCATCAACAGCACGATCGTAAACCGTTGGGCGATTCCACCGATGAAGTCCTCAAGCACCTGCATCGACTATGGGGTTTCGACATCCATCTGGAAACCTTACAAGGCGATCAGGTCATGAAGACCCACCATGTCCCGCCGCGCAGCGATCACAATGACAACGACTATGGCCGCCTGGACATGGCCGTCGTGCATCTCTGAAGCAGCAAAGCCTCCATCGGTCAGGCACAGGCGGTATCCTGTGCTGCTAATGGGGGCTTTTTCATGAAAATCTACAAGGTTGGCGGCGCAGTGCGCGACCGCTTGCTAGGCATCGACGTCACAGACGTTGACCGCGTCGTTGTCGGCGCGACCACTGAAGAGATGCTGGCCAAGGGGTTCAAGCCTGTCGGCGCTGATTTTCCGGTATTTCTGGACCCGAAGAACGGCGACGAATACGCCCTCGCCCGCACCGAACGCAAGAGTGGCCGGGGTTATGGCGGCTTTGTGTTCCATGCAAGCCCAGAAGTTACGCTGGAAGAAGACCTGATTCGCCGCGACCTGACCATCAATGCCATGGCGGAGGACGATGACGGCAACCTGATCGACCCTTACAACGGCCAGCAAGACCTGAAAGCCCGCGTCCTGCGTCATGTTTCCCCGGCGTTCGCCGAAGATCCTCTGCGAGTGCTCCGCGTAGCACGATTCGCCGCGCGTTATGCACATTTGGGTTTCAAAGTCGCACCGCAAACCCTCGTATTGATGCGCCAACTCAGCGAGTCCGGAGAACTGGAAGCCCTGACCCCTGAACGCAGTTGGAAGGAAATCTCCCGCGCATTAATGGAAGATCAGCCTCAGGTATTTATTCAGGTACTGCGCGACTGCAACGCGCTGAAAACCCTGATGCCTGAAGTCGACGCCCTGTTCGGCGTACCGCAGCCCGAGGCACACCATCCTGAAATCGACACCGGCGTGCATACCCTCAGCGTGCTGGAACAGGCCGCTCTGCATCGGCAACCGTTGACCGTTCGCTGGGCCTGCTTGCTCCACGATCTGGGTAAAGGCCTGACACCTGTGGATAAGTTGCCGCAACACATTGCCCACGAACATAGGGGGCTGAAGCTGATCAAGGTGGTCAATGAACGCTTCAAAGTGCCGCGGGACTGCCAGGAGCTGGCGCTGCTGGTTGGCCAGTATCACACCCACGGCCATCGCGCCCTGGAGCTGAAAGCCTCGACACTGCTGGAGTTATTGCAGAGTTTTGATGTGTATCGCCGGCCGCAGCGTTTCGAAGAATTCGTGGTCGCCTGCGAAATGGACGCCCGTGGTCGCAAAGGCCTTGAGCAACGTAGTTATCCACAGGCGGATTATCTGCGCGGTGCGGCGCAAGCGGCACGCAGCGTTGCGGTGGCGCCGCTGCTGGAGAAAGGTTTCAAGGGCCCTGAACTGGGTGAAGCGCTCAAGCGGGAAAGACTCAAGACACTCAAGGCTTACAAGGAACAGCGCGCTTTATAACAGCGCGCTCGGCGTCAATGGCTGGCCCCGCCATTCAAATGCAACCGGCGCCAGCACCTGATCGATGTGCGAATCGCGCCATAAATGCGCCATCGTCTTGCCCGCTTCGGGGTGTAGGCGATCCGGCGCCATCAAAGACAGCGGCCATAACACAAAGGCGTTTTTCAGGATTTCCGCTCGCGGCAGCACCAAACCGTCAAAGTTGCCGACCAGTTCGCCGTACAACAGCACATCGATATCCAGGGGCAACCCTTTGCGATCCGGCGCATAGCGACCGTTATCCGCTTCAATCGACTTCAACCGGCGATCCAGCTCCATCAACGGCAGGTCGGTATACGCCGACACCACCAAGTTGAAGAACGGCCCGCTCTTGATACCGACCGGCTGGCTCTCGAACACTGCCGAACAGCGTACATCCACCAGAAAGCCCGCCAGCGCATCCAGCCCCGCGCGCAAGTGGCGTTCGCGCTCGATATTGCTGCCAAGGCCAAGGTAAATCTGAGTTAGCGACATCCGCGCTCGATCTCCACGCCGACACCCTTGGCGGCCGGGACGGCTCCGGGCTTGGTCAATTTGAGGTGCAGCCAGGGAATCTGGAATTCGCCCATCAAGACTTCGGCCAGACGCTCGGCAAAGGTTTCCACCAACTGGAACTGGGATTGCTCGGCGAACGCCTGGATCCGTGCGGATACGCTCGCGTAGTCCAGCGCCAGGGTCAGGTCGTCACCGGCCGCGGCCGGGCGATTGTCCCAGGCGAAGCTCAGGTCCAGACGCAGGCATTGTCGGATGCCGCGCTCCCAGTCGTAGGCCCCGATCACGGTGTCGACTTCCAGGCCTTCGATAAACACTCTGTCCAAGCACTTTTCTCCGCAGCACGACAAGGGCGCGATGCCCCGTTAGAATCAGGGCGTCCTCGCCCGGAATAGTTAGCATGTTTTGGTCACTGGCGACTCTCGCCTACCTGCTCGGCTCGCTGTCCTTCGCCATTTTGCTCAGCCGCCTGACGGGAAATCCCGATCCGCGAATGGGTGGCTCCGGCAATGCCGGCGCTACCAATATGCTGCGTCTGGCCGGCAAGAAACTTGCGGTCCTGACATTACTAGGCGATGTGTGCAAAGGCCTGTTGCCCGTGCTGATCGCCAGCCTTGCCGGCCTGACCCTGCAACAACAGGCCTGGGTGGGCGTATGCGCCGTACTCGGCCACCTGTTTCCCTTGTACTTTCGCTTTCGCGGCGGCAAAGGTGTCGCTACGGCGGCCGGCATGCTGCTGGGGATCTACCCGCCGGCGGCGCTGCTGGCCGTACTGGCCTGGCTGCTGACGTTCTACCTGACCCGCACCAGCTCGCTGGCAGCGCTGATCGCCACGCCCCTGACCTTGCCGCTGCTGGCCTGGCAGGAACCGGCGGCGCTATTACCGATGAGCGTGTTGACGCTGCTGATCGTCTGGCGCCATCGCGGCAATTTACGCGACCTGTTTGCTGGGCGCGAACGGCATTTTTAAATACCGGCTCACACCCCCGTTACAAAGGCGACAACTGCTCCATCGGCCAGCGCGCCTGCACGCTGATCGCTAGGCTTTCATGCTGCCCCGCCTGCAAACGCTGGCAACCGGCATAGGCAATCATCGCGCCATTATCGGTGCAGAATTCAGGGCGGGCGTAGAACACATCACCCTTCATATCGCCGAGCATTTTTTCCAGAGAACTGCGCAACGCCTTGTTGGCGCTGACGCCGCCGGCGATCACCAGACGTTTCATGCCCGCCTGCTTGAGGGCGCGCTTGCACTTGATGGTCAAAGTCTCCACCACGGCCTGCTGGAACGCCAGCGCGATGTCGCAACGGGCTTGTTCGCTGTCGTCCCCGGCGCTGATACTTTGCTGCCAGGTATTGAGCGCGGAGGTTTTCAACCCGCTGAAGCTGAACATCAGACCCGGGCGATCGCACATGGGCCGCGGGAACGTGTAGCGACCGGCGACGCCCTTTTCGGCGAGGCGGGCGATTTCCGGTCCACCGGGGTAATTGAGGCCCATCATCTTGGCGGTCTTGTCGAAAGCTTCGCCGGCCGCATCATCCAAGGACTCGCCGAGGAGGGTGTATTGGCCGATGCCGTCCACCTGAACCAGCTGCGTATGACCGCCGGATACCAACAAAGCGACGAACGGGAACTGTGGCGGTGTTTTTTCCAGCATGGGGGCCAATAAATGGCCTTCCATATGGTGCACTCCGAGGGCCGGAATGCCCCAGGCGAAAGCCAACGCCTGAGCGCAAGAGGCCCCAACCAGCAGGGCTCCGACCAATCCAGGGCCGGCGGTGTAGGCAATCGCGTCAATCTCGGTCGGCACACAACCGGCCTCGGCCAACACCTGGCGAATCAGCGGCAGCATGCGCTTGACGTGATCACGACTGGCCAGCTCCGGCACCACGCCGCCATAGGCGCGATGCAAGTCGATCTGACTGAACAGTGCGTCGGCCAAAAGCCCGCGTTCACTGTCGTAAAGTGCGACACCGGTTTCGTCGCAGGAGGTTTCAAGTCCCAGTACTAGCATGGGTTTGCGCCTTGTAGAGGCTGAATTCGAAGGCGCGCATAATAGTCGCCGCTCCACTTCCCGACTAGCGGTTTTCGATCAGAGGCTTTGCATTCCGGGCAATGAGGGGTTAACATCCGCAACCCTTAAAAACCGACGACCTCAGCCGTGAATTGTTTGCGACGAGAACGTTGATCCCGGTAATGAAAGAAGGTAGCTCTGGATGCCAGCCGTCAAAGTTAAAGAGAACGAACCCTTCGACGTAGCTCTGCGTCGTTTCAAGCGCTCCTGCGAAAAAGCCGGTGTACTGGCTGAAGTTCGTAGCCGCGAATTTTACGAGAAGCCAACTTCTGAGCGTAAGCGTAAAGCAGCAGCCGCTGTTAAGCGTCACGCCAAGAAAGTTCAGCGCGAACAGCGCCGCGCCGTTCGTCTGTACTAATACACAGACGATCGTAGCAAGCTTCTGCCAAGCCCGGCCCTCAGCCGGGCTAATGGCATTTGCGGATAACGCTTGATGCTTCATCGTCGACGCCGCACATGCGACCGAGACACTGCTTCACACGTCAGGACTGGCTCTTCTGCCAGCGGTGCACGTCTCTTCTGACGAGCCTAACAAGGCTACTGACGAGCACACTTATTTTTTACAAACAGGCGATCAACCGTGTCGGCTGTGCCCATCACCGAGCTTCCGAGGCCCACCATTGGCCAAGACCGGATGCCTGGGCGACATTTCCAAGCCGAAGACTGATAGACACTAACGTCAGCGAATGTTCGGCAGATACACTTCCTGACAGTCCAAGCAGAGAATTGATGATCAAGCCACCTGACGTGCGCTTGAATACTTCATGAGCCCTCATTTACACGCAGTGATGACGAGAACGCCATGGCCGGGCTAATTCCCCAGAGCTTTATTGACGACCTTCTGAACCGCACCGACATCGTCGATGTTGTCAGCTCGCGCCTGCAAATGAAGAAAGCCGGCAAGAACTACACCGCCTGCTGCCCATTTCACAAAGAAAAGACCCCATCCTTCAGCGTCAGCCCCGACAAGCAGTTCTACTACTGCTTCGGCTGCGGCGCAGGCGGCAATGCCCTCGGCTTTATCATGGACCACGACAACCTGGACTTCCCCCAGGCCGTCGAGGAGCTGGCCAAAGCCGCCGGCATGGAAATCCCCCGCGAAGAAAGTGGCCGCCCGCACAAACCGCGACAGCCCACCGATTCACCGCTGTACCCGCTGCTGACGGCCGCTGCCGACTTTTATCGTCAGGCGCTTAAAAGCCACCCACAGCGTAAAGCGGCCGTTGACTACCTCAAGGGGCGCGGCCTCACCGGTGAAATCGCCCGCGACTTCGGGCTTGGCTTCGCCCCACCGGGGTGGGACAACCTGTACAAACACCTGAGCAGCGACACCCTGCAGCAGAAAGCCATGATCGACGCCGGCCTACTGGTGGAAAACGCCGAGACCGGCAAGCGCTATGACCGTTTTCGCGATCGAGTGATGTTCCCGATCCGCGACAGCCGCGGACGGATCATCGCTTTCGGTGGCCGCGTACTCGGCGACGATAAACCCAAGTACCTGAACTCCCCGGAAACGCCGGTCTTCCACAAAGGCCAGGAGTTGTACGGGCTATTCGAGGCGCGCAAAAACAACCGCAACCTTGACGAAATCATCGTGGTTGAAGGTTACATGGACGTGATCGCCCTCGCCCAACAGGGCCTGCGCAATGCCGTCGCCACCTTGGGTACTGCCACCAGCGAAGAACACATGAAACGCCTGTTTCGCGTGGTGCCCAGCGTATTGTTCTGCTTCGATGGCGATCAGGCTGGCCGCAATGCCGCTTGGCGCGCACTCGAAGCCACGCTGTCGAGCCTGCAAGATGGCCGACGCGCACGCTTCCTGTTCTTGCCCGAAGGCGAAGACCCGGACACCCTGGTACGCTCCGAAGGCACCGACGCCTTCCGCGCACGCATCAATCAACATGCGCAGCCGCTGGCGGACTATTTCTTCCAGCAACTGACCGAAGAAGCTGACCCGCGCTCCCTCGAAGGCAAGGCCCACATGGCCACCCTCGCAGCGCCGCTGATCGACAAAGTTCCCGGCGCTAACCTGCGCACCTTGATGCGCCAGCGCCTTTTGGAAATCACCGGACTCAGCGGCGAAGCCGTAAGCCAACTGGTCCATAGCGCACCGCAGGACGCCCCGCCCGCCTACGACCCCGGCATGGACTATGACGCCATGCCGGACTATGCCGACTTCCATCCACAGCAGGAGGCTTACGCCCCGCAGCAGGAATGGACACCGAAAAAACCCGGCGCCGGCGGCAAGAAGTGGGACAACAAGAAACCCTGGACCAAGAACGGTAAACGCGGTGATCGCGATGAGGCATATGCCCCACGCACACCGGTCGCTGTAGAAGCGCCAACGCTGATTGCCCTGCGCACACTTATTCACCACCCGCAATTGGCGGGCAAGGTTGAAAGTGCGGATCATTTTGCCAACGAGAGCAACACTTACGCCCAGGTACTGATCGCACTGATCGAGGCGATGCAGAAAAATCCTAAGCTAAACTCTATTCAGCTGATGGCTCGTTGGCATGGCACCGAACAAGGCCGACTGTTGAAAGCGCTCGCGGAAAAGGAGTGGCTAATTGACGGCGATAACCTTGAACAACAGTTTTTAGACACCATTACTAGGTTATCCGCGGGTCAGCATACGCAGACCCTCGATGAACTTATCAAGAGAGCAAGGCAGCCTGGATTATCGGCTGAAGAGCAAATTCAGATAGCAAAACAGATGCGCGACCTCTTAAAACAGAATGTTTCCGCATCAAACCCGACCTCAGCTGGCGTGTGAGGTCATAGCTCGGGTATAATCCTCGGCTTGTTTTTTGCCCGCCAAGACCTTCAGTGGATAGGGTGTTATGTCCGGAAAAGCGCAACAGCAGTCTCGTATCAAAGAGTTGATCACACTGGGTCGTGAGCAGGGTTACCTGACTTACGCGGAGGTCAACGACCACCTGCCTGAGGATATTTCAGATCCAGAGCAGGTGGAAGACATCATCCGCATGATTAACGACATGGGGATCAACGTATTCGAAACTGCGCCAGATAAGGATTCCCTTATGCTGGCCGACGCCGATACCGACGAAGCCGCCGCTGAAGAAGCTGCCGCCGCGTTGGCTGCGGTGGAGACCGATATCGGTCGCACGACGGACCCTGTGCGCATGTATATGCGTGAAATGGGTACGGTCGAGCTGCTGACACGTGAAGGCGAAATTGAAATCGCCAAACGTATCGAAGAGGGCATCCGTGAAGTGATGGGCGCAATCGCGCACTTCCCAGGCACGGTTGACCACATTCTCTCCGAGTACACCCGTGTGACCACCGAAGGTGGCCGCCTCTCCGACGTCCTGAGCGGTTACATCGACCCGGATGACGGCATTGCGCCGCCTGCCGCCGAAGTGCCACCGCCTGTCGATGCGAAAGCCGCGAAAGCCGACGACGATTCCGATGACGACGATGCTGAAGCCAGCAGCGACGATGAAGAAGAAGTCGAAAGCGGTCCGGACCCGATCATCGCTGCCCAGCGCTTCGGTGCGGTTTCCGATCAAATGGAAATCACCCGCAAGGCCCTGAAAAAGCACGGTCGCGCCAACAAGCAGGCCATTGCCGAGCTGCTGGCACTGGCTGAGCTGTTCATGCCAATCAAGCTGGTACCGAAGCAATTCGAAGGCTTGGTTGAACGCGTTCGCAGCGCCCTTGAGCGCCTGCGTGCACAAGAGCGTGCAATCATGCAGCTCTGTGTCCGTGATGCACGCATGCCACGTACAGACTTCCTGCGCCAGTTCCCGGGCAACGAAGTGGACGAAAGCTGGACCGACGCACTGGCCAAAGGCAAGGCGAAGTACGCTGAAGCCATCGGTCGCCTGCAACCGGACATCATTCGCTGCCAGCAGAAGCTGAGCGCGCTTGAGGCCGAAACCGGTCTGACGATTGCCGAAATCAAGGACATCAACCGTCGCATGTCGATCGGTGAGGCCAAGGCCCGCCGCGCGAAGAAAGAGATGGTTGAAGCCAACTTGCGTCTGGTGATCTCCATCGCCAAGAAGTACACCAACCGTGGCCTGCAATTCCTCGACCTGATCCAGGAAGGCAACATCGGCTTGATGAAGGCTGTGGACAAGTTCGAATACCGTCGCGGCTACAAGTTCTCGACTTATGCCACCTGGTGGATCCGTCAGGCGATCACTCGCTCGATCGCCGACCAGGCCCGCACCATCCGTATTCCGGTGCACATGATCGAGACCATCAACAAGCTCAACCGCATTTCCCGGCAGATGCTGCAGGAAATGGGTCGCGAACCGACCCCGGAAGAGCTGGGCGAACGCATGGAAATGCCTGAGGATAAAATCCGCAAGGTATTGAAGATCGCTAAAGAGCCGATCTCCATGGAAACCCCGATTGGTGATGACGAAGACTCCCACCTGGGTGACTTCATCGAAGACTCGACCATGCAGTCGCCAATTGATGTCGCCACCGTTGAGAGCCTTAAAGAAGCGACTCGCGATGTACTGTCCGGCCTCACTGCCCGTGAAGCCAAGGTACTGCGCATGCGTTTCGGCATCGACATGAATACCGACCACACCCTTGAGGAAGTCGGTAAGCAGTTTGACGTGACCCGCGAGCGGATCCGTCAAATCGAAGCCAAGGCGTTGCGCAAGTTGCGCCACCCGACGCGAAGCGAGCATCTACGCTCCTTCCTCGACGAGTGATACCAAAACCCCCGGCCCAGGCCGGGGGTTTTGTTTTGCCTAGATAAAAATCCCCGCTTCACCCCTCCTGCGAAATGCCCGTCTACACTCGAAACATTCCCCGTGCCATAACGAGACCGTTATGCCCAGTTTGCCGACCGTGATACTGCTGTCGCTGCTGACCTGGACCGCAACGGCTGGCGCGTTGACTCTCACTGATGATGAGCGTGGCTGGTTGGCGGACCATCAGGAGCTGCGCCTGGGGGTGGACACTTCGTGGCCGCCCTTTGAATACCGTGACGAGAATGGCCGCTACCAGGGCCTGGCTGCGGACTATGTCCGCCTGATTCAGGATCGCCTGGGCATCAAGATAAAACTGATCGAACCAGCAAGCTGGGGCCAGGTGTTGGAGCAGGCTCGAAACAGTCAACTCGATCTCATACCGGGTGTTATGTCCACACCGGAGCGCCAGAACTATCTGGCCTTTACTCGACCTTACATCGACTTTCCGATGGTTATCCTTGCCCACGAAGGTGGGGCGCGCCCGCGCACGCTCAAGGAGCTCTATGGGTTGAAAATTGCCGTAGTGGAACACTACGCCCCTCATGAATTACTGCGTACCCATCATCCCGATATCAATCTGGTCGCCTTGCCCAATGTCAGCTCCACGCTACAGGCGCTGGCCACCGGGAAGGTGGACGCCGTAGTCAGCGACCTGGCCTCCAGCGTCTGGAGCCTGCGCGAACTCAAACTCGAAGGCTTGTATGTCAGTGGTGAAACGCCCTACCGCTATCAACTGGCGATGGGCGTACCCCGTAACGACAAAATGCTGGTAAGCATCCTCGATAAAGTACTGGCGGACCTCAGCCCTGACGAAACCAGCGCAATCCAACACCATTGGGTGGGTAACTTCTCGGATAACCGCACTTTCTGGAACGATCTGCTGCTGTACGGCCTGCCCGCACTGCTATTGATGAGCGCCGTATTGATCATCGCGATTCGGATCAATCGCCGGCTCAGCTCGGAGATTTCCCGCCGCGTCGCACTTGAACAAGAACTGCGCAGCAGCGAATACCACTACCGCAGCCTGGTGGAGAGTTTGTCGGCCATTGCCTGGGAAGCCAGCATCGCTGATTTCACCTACAGCTATGTGTCCCCCCACGCCGAGGAACTGCTGGGCTATCCACGCGCCCATTGGCTGATTCCAGGATTCTGGCGCAATATCATCCACCCCGCCGACCTGACCCGCACCGAAGCCTATTGCCACCGTGAAACCCGCGCCAAGCGCGATCACAGCGTTGACTACCGCGTAATCACTGCCGACGGCCGCTGCCTGTGGGTACGCGACATCGTTAGCCTGATCGAACACGGCCATGAGCCCGTCCTGCGCGGCTTGATGATTGATATCAGCGAAGCCAAGCGCACCGAAGAGGCGCTGCAGCTGTCCGAGCAGAAGTTCGCTTCGGTGTTCCAGCAATGCCCTGACATTCTGGTGATTGCCCGTTTCAGCGATGGACGTCTGCTGGAGGTCAATAAAGCGTTTGAAGACCAGATCGGCTTAAGCGCTGCTCAAGTACTGGGCAAAACCGCCACTGAATTGAACATCTGGGGTATCGACGACGCAGGGCCCGACTTGCTGCACCGCGTGCAGACCACCAGCATTCGCAACCTGGAAATGTCCTTTCGACGTAGCAACGGCCAAGTCTTCACCGGGCTGATTTCCGCGGAGCCGTTCCAGCTCGACACAGTGGAAGCCATTGTCGTGGTGGTGCGCGACATCACCCAGCTCAAGGAAACCCAGCAACAGCTGCAAACCTCCGAAGAGAAATTTGCCAAGGCCTTTCATGCCTCGCCCGATGGCTTGCTGCTCAGCCGCCAGCGCGACGGGCTGCTGATTGAGGTCAATGAAGGTTTCAGCCGCATCACCGGCTTCACCGCTGCCACGTCCATCGATCAGACCGCCTTGGAACTGGGGATTTGGGTCGACCTCAACGAACGCAAACACCTGCTGGAACTGATGCGCCGCGACGGGTTTGTGCGCGATTTCATCTGTCATATCCGCCGTGCCGACGGCCTGATACGCCTGTGCGAACTATCCAGCCGCCCGCTACCCATCGGCGACGAGGACTGCATGCTCACCATTGCCCGGGACATCACTGAACGCCAGCTGATGCAAGAGAAGCTGCAGCAGGCCGCCACCGTGTTCGAGAGCACCGCCGAAGGCGTCCTGATTACCGACACTCGGCAGAACATCAGCGCCGTCAACCGTGCCTTCAGCGAGATCACCGGCTACAGCGAGGCCGAAGCCTTGGGCCAGACACCACGCCTGCTGGCCTCCGGTCTGCATGACAGCGCCTTCTATGCGGCGATGTGGCATCAGTTGACCACTCACGGGCACTGGCAGGGCGAGATTTCCAACCGGCGCAAGAGCGGCGAGCTCTACCCCAGCTGGTTGACCATCAGCGCCGTGCGTAACCGTGACAATGTCGTTACCCACTTTGTGGCGGTTTTCGCCGATATCTCCAGCCTCAAACTGGCCCAGGCCCGACTCGACTACCAGGCCCACCATGACCCCCTCACCGGCCTGCCCAACCGCACGCTGTTTGAAAACAGGCTACAAGCCGCGCTCAACGGCCATCAGCAAACCGGCAAACAAGGCGCTGTGCTGTTCCTCGACCTCGATCGCTTCAAGCACATCAATGACAGCCTCGGCCACCCTGTCGGCGACCTGCTGCTTAAAGGCATCGCGCTGCGCCTCAAGGAGCAACTGCGCGACATCGACACCGTCGCGCGTCTGGGCGGCGACGAATTCATCATCCTGTTACCCGGCCTGCAACATGAGGGCGATGCCGAGCACTTGGCCAATAAACTGCTGGCATGCTTCACGCCGCCGTTCCAGGCCGGCGAACATGAGTTCTTTATCAGCGCCAGCATCGGCACCAGCCTCTATCCCCAGGACGGCACTGACGTCGCCACCCTGGTCAAGAACGCCGATGCCGCGATGTACCGCTCCAAGGCCAAGGGACGTAATCGTGTCGAGTGCTATACCCGCGACCTCACCGTTCAAGCCAAGGAGCGCGTAGCCTTGGAACATGAGCTGCGCCGTGCCATCGAGCGCAATGAGTGCAGTCTCTACTACCAACCCAAACTCTGCCTGAAGACCCACGCCCTGATTGGCGCCGAAGCCTTGATCCGCTGGCACCACCCAAGCTTTGGCGACGTGCCGCCCGAACACTTCATCCCGCTTGCCGAAGAGAATGGCATGATCCTGCAGATCGGCGACTGGGTGCTGGAACAAGCCTGTCGCCAGCTTCACGCCTGGCAAGGCACGTTCGACGATTTCGGCCCGCTGTCGGTCAACCTCGCCGGCGCACAGTTGCGTCATCCCAACCTGCTGCCGCGCATCGAACAACTGCTGCACGACTACCGCCTGGAGCCCGGCTGCCTGCAACTGGAGATCACCGAAAACTTCATCATGAGCCAGGCCGAAGAAGCCCTTGATGTGCTGCACGAACTCAAACGTTTGGGCGTTCAATTGGCGATCGACGACTTCGGCACTGGGTATTCCTCCCTCAGCTACCTCAAACGCCTGCCGCTGGATTTCCTCAAGATCGACCAATCCTTCGTTCGCGGCCTGCCCGACGACCCCCACGACGCCGCCATCGTGCGCGCCATTATCGCCCTGGGCCACAGCATGCAATTCACCATCATTGCCGAAGGCGTGGAAAACCCCGCACAACAAGCCTTCCTTGCCGACGAAGGCTGCGAACAGATGCAAGGTTACATCGTCAGCCTGCCTTTGCCGCCGGAGCTTTTTGCCGCCACGTTCCTTCGTATGACAGTTGAGGACTTTTCGGATAGCACAGCGAGGAAACCATCGCTATAATCCGCGACCTGTTAAGGGCCTATAGCTCAGTTGGTCAGAGCAGAGGACTCATAATCCTTTGGTCCACGGTTCAAGTCCGTGTGGGCCCACCAACTCCAAAGCCGCGCATTGCGCGGCTTTCGCGTTTCTGGCGTTTGATAAACAGCAGCCAATAATCTCAAAAAGCCTGATTCCGCCCACAAAACGTCCATAGCTCACTTGGCGAACAACTGCCCAATATCTTTGAACGCCTTGAATTCCAGTGCATTCCCGCACGGATCAAACAGGAACAACGTGGCCTGCTCCCCCACCTGCCCCCTGAAGCGAATATGCGGTTCCAGCACGAATTTCGTCTGCCTGGCTTGCAGGCGCTCGGCCAGGGCATGCCAGTCTTCCCACCCCAACACCACACCAAAATGCGGCACGGGCACGTCGTGGCCGTCGACTGCGTTAGTGTGCGCCGCTTGCTGGGACGCGGTCTGCGGGTGTTCGTGGATCACCAGTTGATGGCCGAAGAAATTGAAGTCGACCCAGTGTTCGCTGGAACGCCCTTCCTCCAGGCCGAAGACCTCACGGTAGAAGTACCGCGCGGCCGCCAGATCGAATACAGGAATTGCCAGGTGAAAAGGAGCGAGTGCCATCAGGTCAACCCTCTTTTGGATTTTTGAATGCCTGGGAGTTTAGCCTTGCTCCCGCCGATGCTAAGACGATAGTTTTCGCGCCAAGCTCAAATAATTTCGATGATTTAAGGGGCCGAAGCTGCGCGAATCGCAGCCCTCGTCTCGGTCTCTCGCCATGGCACCTTTGCGGCCACCAGGCTACTTGCTGGCCGGCGCAAGCCTGTAACATGCCCGCCTATCGCCGCCTTCACTGGAGTTCTGCCCTTGTCTGTTCTGGATGAAATCGATCGCCAACTGATCGCCGCGCTGCAGATCAATGCCCGCGAAAGCGTGGCCATGCTGGCCCGCCAACTGGGCATCGCGCGCACCACGGTCACCTCGCGCCTGGCGCGCCTGGAGAAAACCCAAGTGATCACCGGTTATGGCGTGCGCCTGGGCCAGCACGTGGTGGATGGCGGCCTGCAGGCCTATGTTGGCATCACCGTACAGCCGCGCTCCGGTAAAGAAGTACTGCGCAGGCTCAGCGCCATGGCTCAGGTGCAACAGCTGTGCGCGGTGAGCGGCGAGTTCGATTATGTGGCCTGGTTGCGCACCGATTCGCCGGAACAGTTGGACCAACTGCTGGACCAGATCGGCAGCGTCGACGGTGTGGAGAAAACCACCACGTCGATCATCCTCAGTAACAAATTGGATCGCGGCCAGCCAATTTGACTATTCATCTCGTCATATTGACTAAAATCAATCCAATCCGACGACACATTGCGTCTTATTAACGATCACAACCCTCCCTAAACTGGCTGCCATCTTTTCCTATACTCAGCGGGTCGCGTCCCGCCAAGCCGTCAGTAAGGTCAGCCATGAGCATTCCGTCCAGCACCATCAGCAAGACCAATCGCCACCCCGCAGACGGCAAAAAACCCATCACCATCTTTGGCCCGGACTTTCCGTTTGCGTTCGATGACTGGATCGAACATCCAGCCGGCCTGGGCAGCATTCCCGCCGAACACCATGGCGCCGAAGTGGCGATCGTCGGCGCCGGCATCGCCGGGCTGGTTGCGGCTTACGAGCTGATGAAGCTGGGCCTCAAACCGGTGGTGTATGAAGCCTCGAAAATGGGCGGCCGCTTGCGTTCCCAGGCGTTTGAAGGGGCCGAAGGCATCATTGCCGAACTCGGCGGCATGCGCTTCCCGGTGTCGTCCACCGCTTTCTACCACTATGTAGACAAACTGGGGCTGGACACCAAACCGTTCCCCAACCCACTGACGCCTGCCTCCGGCAGTACCGTGATCGACCTCGAAGGTCAGACCCACTACGCACAAAAATTGTCGGATCTGCCGGCCCTGTTCCAGGAAGTGGCTGACGCCTGGGCCGATGCGCTGGAGGCCGGTTCGCAGTTCGGCGATATCCAGCAGGCCATCCGCGACCGCGACGTACCGCGCCTCAAGGCCCTGTGGAACAAGCTGGTGCCGTTGTGGGACGACCGCACGTTCTATGATTTTGTCGCCACTTCCAAAGCCTTCG
Organism: Pseudomonas rhodesiae; assembly: GCF_013285305.1. NCBI lineage: Bacteria > Pseudomonadati > Pseudomonadota > Gammaproteobacteria > Pseudomonadales > Pseudomonadaceae > Pseudomonas > Pseudomonas rhodesiae. The sequence goes on from NZ_CP054205.1 coordinate 5,407,175, forward strand.
CCAAACTGTCGTTTCACCACCGCGAAGTGTTCGGCCAGGTCGGTTTCGGCACCGGCGGCTGGGACTCGGACTTCCCCAACTCGATGTTGGAGATCTTCCGCGTGGTGATGACCAACTGCGACGACCACCAGCACCTGGTGGTCGGCGGCGTGGCCCAAGTGCCCATGGGCATCTGGCGCCATGTGCCGGAACGTTGCGCCCACTGGCCGGCGGGCACCAGCCTCAGCACACTGCACCGTGGCGCGCCACGGGCTGGGGTTAAGCGTATCGCCCACGCCGCCAATGGCCGCTTTGCCGTCACCGACACCTACGGCGACACCCGCGAATACGCTGCCGTGCTGACCACCTGCCAGAGCTGGCTGCTGACTACCCAGATCGAGTGCGATGAAACCCTGTTCTCGCAAAAGATGTGGATGGCACTGGACCGCACTCGCTACATGCAGTCCTCGAAAACCTTCGTAATGGTCGACCGCCCGTTCTGGAAGGACAAAGATCCGGAAACCGGCCGCGACCTGATGAGCATGACCCTCACCGACCGCCTGACCCGTGGCACTTACCTGTTCGACAATGGCGACGACAAGCCTGGGGTGATCTGCCTGTCCTACTCGTGGATGAGCGATGCGCTGAAGATGCTGCCGCAGCCCATCGATAAACGGGTGAAACTGGCTCTGGACGCGTTGAGCAAGATCTACCCGAAAGTCGACATCAAGGCGCGCATCATCGGCGACCCGATCACCGTGTCCTGGGAGGCCGACCCGCATTTCCTCGGTGCTTTCAAAGGTGCGCTGCCTGGGCACTATCGTTATAACCAGCGCATGTATGCGCACTTTATGCAAAAGGACATGCCTGCCGAACAACGCGGGATCTTCATCGCCGGGGACGACGTGTCTTGGACACCCGCGTGGGTGGAAGGCGCGGTACAAACCTCACTGAATGCCGTATGGGGCATCATGAATCACTTTGGCGGTCGCACTCACCCCGAAAACCCGGGGCCAGGTGATGTGTTCGACGAGATCGGACCAATCGCCCTCGCCGATTAAGGAGCCAGGCCATGCGTGTTGCGATCTACCAATGCCCACCGCTGCCGCTGGATGTGGCCGCGAACCTTAAACGCTTGCACACCGTGGCGCACGAGGCATCCGGCAGCGCCGATGTGCTGGTGCTGCCGGAGATGTTTCTGACCGGCTATAACATCGGGGCCAAAGCCGCCGGGGCGCTGGCCGAAGCGCCGGACGGGGACTCGGCGCAAGCGATTGCCAAGCTGGCGAAAAACGCCGGCCTGGCCATCCTGTATGGCTACCCGGAACGGGCCGATGACGGGCAGATCTACAACGCCGCGCAACTGATCGACGCCAACGGTCAGCGTCTATGCAATTACCGCAAGACTCATTTGTTCGGCGATCTGGACCACTCGATGTTCAGTGCCGGGAACGATGATTTCCCGGTGGTGGAACTCAACGGCTGGAGGCTCGGGATACTGATCTGTTACGACTTGGAGTTCCCGGAAAACACCCGGCGCCTGGCCCTGGCCGGCGCCGAACTGATTCTGGTGCCCACCGCGAATATGGTGCCGTTCGATTTCGTCGCCGACGTAACCGTGCGGGCGCGGGCTTTCGAGAACCAGTGCTACGTGGCTTACGCCAACTATTGCGGGAACGAAGAGGACATTCACTATTGCGGGCAGAGCAGCCTGGCAGCACCGAATGGCGAGCGCATCGCCCTCGCAGGTCTGGATGAGGCCTTGATTGTCGGCACCGTTGATCACCAGGCAATCCTCAACGCGCGCATGGCCAATGACTATTTGCAGGACCGTCGCCCCGAGCTGTACGGCACGCTGCACAAGCCCTGATCCCGCAGGTTTGCTAGCATGAGCGCTTCCCACGCTTTGGAAGTGCCCATGCCCGCCCCGGCCTACCCTCACCCTGCCACCCTGACTCTGGCCAACGGCCTGCGTGTCACCCTGCACGCTGCACCCCATTTAAAGCGCTGCGCCGCTGTGGTGCGGGTGGCCGCCGGTAGCCATGACGCGCCCTTGGCGTGGCCGGGGTTGGCGCACTTTCTGGAACACCTGTTGTTCCTGGGGACCGAGCGCTTTCCGACGGGCGAAGGGCTGATGACCTACGTGCAGCAGCATGGCGGACAGGTCAACGCCAGTACCCGTGAACGCACCACCGAATTTTTCTTCGAACTGCCGGTGTCGAACGTTGCACAAGGGCTGGAGCGGTTGGCGGATATGCTGGCGCGCCCACGCCTGGCACTGGACGATCAGCTACGGGAGCGCGAAGTGCTGCAAGCGGAGTTCGTGGCCTGGTCCCAAGACGCCAAGGCCCAGCAGCAAGTGGCCTTGCTCGAAGGTGTGGCGAACGGTCATCCGCTGCGCGACTTCCATGCCGGCAACCGGGATAGCCTGCCGGTGGAAACCGAGGCCTTTCAGCAAGGCTTGAGAACATTTCACGCGCAGTTCTATCAGAGCGGGCAGATGACACTGAGCCTGGCCGGGCCCCAACCGCTAGATCAACTCCAAGCCCTGGCGCACCGTTTCGGCGAAATCATCATTCCCGGTTCCGGACACCCACAGGTGGCACCACCAGCCCTGATGCAAAGCCAGCCCCAGGCTTATCGCCATGTCGCCGGAAAGCATCTGCACCACGTCATCGCCTGCAACGCACCACGCGAAGCCCTGGAGTTCCTGTGCACCTGGCTCAACAACCCAGCGCCCGGCGGACTATTGGCTGAACTGCAAGCCCAAGGCCTGGCCACCGCGTTGCACGCCAGCGTGCTCTACCACTTCGCCGGGCAGGCGCTGTTGGACATCGACGTTACGCTCAGCCAGCCAGGCGAGCCGGCGGCTCAGGTTGAAGCGTTGCTGCACGACTGGCTGGGCTTTTTCGCACACAGTGATTGGACGTCACTGCGCGAAGAGTTCACCCGATTGACCGCGCGCCAGCGGCAGGTCCAGGGCGCATTGGCCCTGGCCCGCAACGACCGCGAAGCCCTGTCGGATCAGGACATCACCGCGCTGCACACGCTGCTGGATTCACTGCACCTGCCATCCGCTCGACACTTATGGCAACTGCCCCCCCACAACCCTTTCCTGCGCCCGCCGGTCAAAGACCAACGCGCCGGCTTGATTCGTGGCCAGACCAGCGCCCATCGCGGCTTGCGCACCTTTGCCCAGGACCGCTCGCGGGGCCGTAGGGACGCAGCCGCGCTGACCTTCAGCCAGGCCTTACCCATAGACGGCCAGGAAGGTGCGCTGTATTTGAACTGGCGATTTGACTCGCACGCGCCATCCGGGCTGGAAGGTGCGCTGCATGCTTTGAGCGAAAACGCTCGCCAAGCAGGGCTTGAGTTGACCGTTGAAACGATCGGCCATGATTGGCGGGTCAGCCTGGTCGGGCTTCACGCGCTCATGCCGACGGTACTTGAAGCGTTAGCGCAAAATCTGACGCAAGCACAGGAAACACCCGACACCACGCCGCCGCTGCTCGCCATTCGTACGCTGCTTAAAGCGCTGCCCGCCTGCTGCGCAGAGACCACGGCCGCAAATGCAAATAACACCGTGTCCTGGAGCACCGCGCGTTGGCATGGGCTGGGAGTAGGTTTGCCGCCGGCGTGCGAGGCGCTGATAAAGACAGCGGCCGCGCGACTGCCGGGGCAACCGACGAGCATTGAACGCCATACCCGTGACCTCAAAGGCGAACGCGTATGGCATGAGGTCAACACTGATGCCAGTGAAGCGGCCCTGCTGCTGTTCTGTCCGACACCCAGCCCCTCCCTGGCAGATGAAGCCGCGTGGCGCCTGCTCGCTCATCGGGTCCAGGAGCCGTTTTACCAACGCCTGCGGGTGGAACAGCAGATCGGCTACGCCGTGTTCAGTGGTATCCGACAGATCAGCGGGCAGACCGGCCTGTTGTTTGGCGTGCAATCGCCCCATCTGTCGCTGGATGAAATTGTGCAGCACCTGCACAGTTTCCTGGCGCAGCTGCCTGGGCTGATCGAAGGCGACACCGACTTGGGCAACGCGGCCCTGGCGCAGCAGTTCGCTGTCGATACCCTTCCCACCGCACAGGCGGCGCAACTGATCTGGCACGCGCACCTGGCGGGCCATCCGTCGGATTACCTGGCGCTGCTTCAACAACACATCCGCGACTGTACGCCCCCAGACCTGCAGCACGCCGCCCAGCAGTTGAACCACGCCGTCGGTGGCTGGCACTGCGTAGCCAACGGCCCACACACGACGAACGCCTGGCCGCTCAAAAATTGATCATTGCCAACCCTGCAACAGCCTTTTTCCATCAAGACAGCGCTAACTTGAAAAGAATTAAGTAACATTCCCACGCACGCATCTGAACATCTCCGACAGGAGGTGGACTATATGTATTACTTGGTAGTAAACGTCCCATCACTTCGTAGGAGTAAGAATATGACCTGGTCCAAACCTGCTTACACTGATCTGCGCATCGGTTTCGAAGTCACCATGTACTTCGCCAGCCGTTAATCCGCTGGGTATTACAACGCCTCGGTTCGCCCGGGGCGTTTTTGTTTTGAGCTTTGTTTGATGGAGCGACCATGTTTGTCCAGATCCTAGGTTCCGCCGCCGGCGGCGGTTTCCCGCAGTGGAACTGCAATTGCGTGAACTGCGCAGGCTTTCGTGACGGTAGCCTGAGGGCCCACGCGCGCACCCAGTCGTCCATCGCGATTTCCGATGACGGCGTCAATTGGGTGCTGTGCAATGCCTCGCCGGATATTCGTGCGCAACTGCAAGGCTTCGCGCCCATGCAACCGGGCCGCGCCCTGCGTGACACCGGCATCAGCGCGATCATCCTGATGGACAGCCAGATCGACCACACCACCGGCCTGCTGAGCCTGCGCGAGGGCTGCCCGCACCAAGTGTGGTGCACCGACATGGTCCACGAGGACCTGAGCAGCGGCTTCCCGTTGTTCACCATGCTGACCCATTGGAACGGTGGCCTGGCCTGGAACCGTATCGAATTGGATGCCAGCTTCACCATCCCTGCTTGCCCCAACCTGCGTTTCACTCCGCTGCCCTTGCGCAGCGCGGCGCCGCCCTACTCGCCGCACCGCTTCGACCCACACCCGGGCGACAATATCGGTCTGATCGTCGAAGACCTGCGCACCGGCGGCAAACTCTTCTATGCCCCGGGCCTGGGCAAAGTCGATGCGCCATTGCTGGACATCATGGCCAGCAGCGATTGCCTGCTGGTGGACGGCACGATGTGGGACGACGATGAAATGCAGCGCCGTGGCGTCGGCACCCGTACCGGCCGCGAGATGGGCCACCTGGCACAGAACGGCCCCGGCGGCATGCTGGAAGTGCTTGAGCAGTTGCAACAGCAGCGCAAGGTGCTTATCCACATCAACAACACCAACCCAATCCTCGACGAAGATTCCCCCGAGCGGGCTGAGCTGGTACGGCGCAATGTGGAAGTGGCTTACGACGGCATGAGCATTGAATTGTAGGAGCAAGCGAAATGACTGATACACCGCTGACGCGCGAAGCATTCGAACAGGCCCTGCGGGCCAAGGGCGCCTTCTATCATATTCATCACCCCTACCATGTGGCGATGTACGAAGGCCGCGCCACCCGCGAGCAGATCCAGGGCTGGGTTGCCAACCGCTTCTACTACCAGGTGAACATTCCGCTGAAGGACGCCGCAATCCTGGCCAACTGTCCGGACCGTGAAATCCGTCGCGAGTGGATCCAGCGCCTGCTCGACCACGATGGAGCGCCCGGTGAAGACGGCGGCATCGAAGCCTGGCTGCGCCTGGGCCAGGCCGTGGGTCTGGACCCCGACCAACTGCGTTCCCAGGAACTGGTACTGCCCGGCGTGCGCTTTGCGGTGGACGCTTACGTCAACTTCGCCCGCCGCGCCAGCTGGCAGGAAGCGGCCAGCAGCTCGCTGACCGAACTGTTCGCGCCGCAGATCCACCAGTCGCGCCTCGACAGCTGGCCACAGCATTACCCATGGATCGACCCGGCCGGCTACGAATACTTCCGTACCCGTCTGGGCCAGGCTCGCCGCGATGTGGAACACGGTCTGGCGATTACCCTGCAGCACTACACCACCCGTGAAGGCCAGGAGCGCATGCTGGAAATTCTCCAGTTCAAACTGGACATTCTGTGGAGCATGCTGGACGCCATGAGCATGGCCTATGAACTGAACCGCCCGCCGTATCACAGCGTGACCGACCAGCGGGTGTGGCATAAAGGGATCACCCTATGAGCTTTGATCGCAGCAAGACACCCACCTGGCGTCCGGGTTATCGATTCCAATACGAGCCGGCGCAAAAGGGCCATGTGCTGCTCTATCCCGAGGGCATGATCAAGCTCAACGACAGCGCGGCGTTGATCGGGGGGTTGATCGACGGTGAGCGCGACGTCGCGGCGATCATCGCCGAGCTGGATAAACAGTTCCCCGGCGTGCCAGAGCTGGGTGACGACATCGAGCAATTCATGGAGGTCGCCCGTGCAGAGCACTGGATTACCCTTGCCTGAGAAACCGCCGATTGGTCTGCCGCTTTGGCTGTTGGCTGAGCTGACCTATCGTTGCCCGCTCCAATGTCCGTACTGCTCCAACCCGCTGGACTTCGCCGAGCAGGGCAAGGAGCTGAGCACTGAGCAATGGTTCAAGGTGTTTCGCGAAGCCCGCGAGATGGGCGCCGCGCAACTGGGTTTTTCCGGGGGCGAACCGCTGGTGCGCCAAGACCTTGCGGAGCTGATCGGCGAAGCGCGCAGGCTAGGGTTCTATACCAACCTCATCACCTCCGGCATCGGCCTGACCGAGCAGAAGATCAGCGACTTCAAGAAAGCCGGCCTGGATCATATCCAGATCAGCTTCCAGGCCAGCGACGAACAGGTGAACAACCTGCTGGCCGGCTCGAAAAAAGCCTTTGCGCAAAAGCTGGAAATGGCCCGCGCGGTAAAGGCACATGGCTATCCGATGGTGCTGAACTTCGTCACCCATCGGCACAATATCGACAAGATCGACCGCATTATCGAGCTGTGCATCGCCTTGGAAGCGGATTTCGTCGAACTCGCCACCTGCCAGTTCTACGGCTGGGCGCAGCTCAATCGTGTGGGGCTTTTGCCGACTCGGGAGCAACTGGTACGCGCCGAGCGCATTACCAATGAATACCGCGCCAAGCTCGAAGCCGAAGGCCATCCGTGCAAATTGATCTTCGTAACGCCGGACTACTATGAGGAGCGCCCGAAAGCCTGCATGAACGGCTGGGGCAGTATCTTTCTGACGGTGACGCCGGACGGCACTGCACTGCCTTGTCACGGCGCCCGACAAATGCCGGTGCAATTTCCCAATGTGCGCGACCACAGCATGCAGCACATCTGGTACGACTCTTTCGGTTTCAATCGCTTTCGCGGCTACGACTGGATGCCCGAGCCGTGTCGTTCATGCGATGAGAAGGAAAAAGACTTCGGTGGCTGCCGCTGCCAGGCGTTCATGCTCACGGGCGATGCCAGCAATGCCGACCCGGTGTGCAGCAAGTCCGAGCATCACGGCATCATCCTCAATGCACGGGAAGAAGCCGAACACGCCACCCAGACCATCGAGCAACTGGCCTTTCGCAACGAGCGCAACTCACGGCTCATCGCGAAAGGCTGAAGCCTCAACGCTTGGCGATGATATACACCGCATGGACGATGCCTGGGATGTAACCGCACAGGGTCAGCAGAATATTCAGCCAGAACGCGCCGCCGAAACCTACCTGCAGGAACACACCCAATGGCGGCAACAGAATGGCGATGATGATACGAATGAAATCCATGGGTCAGCTCCAATCAATCGGCTCGTGCGAGCCGTGTAGCTAATCGACCTTGGGTGTTCGTGAGGGTTCAGTGGATCTGGCACGAAGCCATGCGTTAACGATCAGGCAAAAAAACACCCCCAGCCAAAAGAATCAGGCTGGGGGCGTTGCGGATACCGCGAGACGGTTCAGGAATTGGGGTTAAACGGCAATGCCTTTGCGGCACTGCAATTGCGCGGTGCGCACGCGGGAGAAGGCGCGGGCCAGACGCAGGAGCATTTCGTCGATGTTGCTTTTGCTCACGGTCAGCGCGGGGGTGAAGCGCAGGCAGTCGGGCTGTGGCGCGGTGAGGATCAGTCCTTCATGCAATGCCGCGTTGACCACTGCATCCGCGGAGTCTTCCGACAACGTCAGCCCCCATAGCAGGCCTTGTCCGCGCAGGGCGCCATGGTTATAGCGGTAAGCCAGGCGAGCCAGGCCTTCGCTCAGATAGAGGCCGGTCTCACACACCTGCTCAAGAAAACCGTGTTCCAGCACGCTGTTGAGAACGGCGACACCGGCCGCCGCCATCAGCGCATTGCCATGATGGGTGCCTTCCAGCTCGCCGACGTCGAAGCAGCACGCGTTGCCACGCGCCAGCAGCGCCGCCAACGGCACACCGCCGCCCAAGCCCTTGCCCAGGGTGATGATGTCGGCGCGCACGCCATAACGCTGCTCGGCCAGTAATGTTCCGCAACGGCCGATGCCGGTTTGCACCTCGTCGAGGATCAGCAAAATCCCTAATTCCCGGCACAGCCGTTCGACGCCCTTGAGGTAGTGCTCGCTGGCGGGCACCACGCCGGCGCCCTGGATCGGCTCAAGCATGATCGCCACCGTCTGAGCGTCCACGGCCGCGTGCAACGCCGGCAAATCGTTAAATGGCACATGACTGAAGCCTGGCAATTGCGGCTCAAAGCGGTTTTCCTGGGCACCAGCCGAAGCGGCGAGTGCCGCAAAGCTGCGGCCATGTCGAGCGTTGCTCGCACTGATAATGCGATAGGCCCCGCCGCGGTGCAGTTGGCCCCACTTACGCGCCAGCTTGACGGCGGCTTCACACGCCTCCGCGCCGCTATTAAGCAGGTACGCCTGGTCGCTGCCAGTGCGATGGCACAAGCGTTCGACCAAATTGAGTTGCGCACGGTTGTGCAGGGCCATGCCGGGGTTGATCAATGCTTGGGTCTGGTCGGCCAGGGCGTTGATCAACACCTGTGGGCTGTGGCCGAGGCTGTTGGCGGCATTGCCCTGACTGAAATCCAGATAGGCGCGGTCGTCGCTGTCCCACAACCAAGAGCCCTGGCCGCGTACGAACACTTGCGGGGGCTTGGCAACGGTGGGCATCAGCGCATCACTGGACGATTCATCAGGCGCCGAATCCAGTACCAAGTCATCCAGGCTTGGCGCGGGCCGGCGCAAGGTAAACAGATTCACACTTCACCCCCGACAGCAAGCGGATATTGCCCACTCACGACTTGGATGTTTTTTGAGTTGCCTATGTAAACGCTATTAAAAAGAACGCTGCTCATTGCACGATCCGGCCCTGTAAGCCCTGCGAATAGGCGCTAGACTAGGCGCCCCGGCGGCCTTCGGCCATTTCGTTTTTCCAGCTTTTTCGATAAGCAAACCTTATGGATTTTAAGCAACTGCGTTATTTCGTCGCGGTGTATGAAGAAGGCCATGTGGGCCGAGCCGCAGAACGTCTCTCGATCTCTCAGCCGGCGCTGTCGCAGCAGATCCGCCATCTGGAACAGCACTTGGACGTAAGCCTGTTCGAACGCAGCAGCAAACGCCTGCTGCCGACGCTGGCGGCGCACACGCTGTATAACCATGCACTGCCGCTGATCGATGGCATGCAACACGCCGTCGAAGCGTTGCGCAACTTCAAAGGCCAGGCATTGCGCACGTTGGCCATCGGCGTGCTGCAAACCGTGCATACCAGCCTGGTGCCACAGATGCTCGAACGGGTGCGCAAGGCCCAACCGCATCTGGTGGTGCAAATCTACGAATTGACCGGGCTGGAGATTGAACGGCGACTGCTCAACGGCTCGCTGGACATAGGCATCAGCTACCTGCCGCCGCGTCAGCCGGGGTTGCAAGGCGTGTTGCTGTACGAAGATGAGCTGAAGATGGTGATCCCTGAGGATCATCCTTTGCGGGAATTCAAGAAAGTGTCGCTGAAACAGGCGGCTGAGTTGCCGATGTTGCTGCTGGGGGAAGAGTTTCAGATCCGACAAATCTGGCAAGGCCAACTTGCCAACCTCGGGCGGCGCCCGCAGGTACAGGCCGAACTCAATACCATGGTGGGGATTCTCGACAGCTTGCCGCACACCCGGTTGGCCACCGTGCTGCCGGGACGCTCCCAGGACGAACACAACAGTCAGTCACTGCTGTGGAAACCCTTGAGCGAACCAAGGGTGCCCTTGAAAGTCGGGCTGGTGTGTCGCGATGTGCAGCGCCAACAGGCAACGATGGCTTTGTTGCGCACCTTGCTTGAAGACGTGATGAACGCCCCGCAGACGCCCGCCTGACTTTTTCGCGGGCAAAAGAAAACCCCGCCGAAGCGGGGTTTTGCAGACTGTTTCCCTGACATCCATTTCACTCCGCCGTCCTGGCAGAATCCTACGTGTCCGTGTTGTTGCTTTGCGCTTCCTGCGCGACGTCCATGTGAAGTAGATTATCGATGGATCCAATGTGGCGATAGAGGACGATTAGCAGCACGTCATGTAAGAGATTGCTTACACGCCCTCCAAGCCTTTAGAACTGGGCTTCATCCAGCAAAAATAGCGATTCGCTACCGGCTTTTACCGACGCACACAACGAGTGGATACGCGGCAGCAGGCGCGCAAAGTAGAAGCGTGCTGTGCCCAATTTGCTGGCGTAGAAGTCGTCCTCGGTTTCCTTGCCCCATGCGGCCTTGGCCATGCGTGCCCACATATAGGCATAGGCCATGTAACCAAACGCATGCAAATACTCCACCGACGCCGCGCCGATTTCGTTCGGGTTGGTTTTGGCGCGATCGAGCACCCAGGCCGTCAGCTCATCCAGGTTATCCACCGCCGTATTCAACGGACGGATGAACTCGCCCAGCTCAGCCCCGGCGGTCGCGGTGAACTGGCGAACCTCGTCGGCGAACAAACGATAGAACGCGCCGCCGCTGCCAACGATCTTGCGCCCCATCAAGTCCAGGGCCTGGATGCCATTGGTGCCTTCGTAGATTTGGGTGATGCGCACATCGCGCACCAATTGTTCCTGGCCCCATTCGCGAATGTAGCCGTGGCCGCCAAACACTTGCTGACCCAGCACGGTGGTTTCCAGGCCCAAGTCGCTGAGGAACGCCTTGGCCACCGGCGTGAGCAAGGCCACCAGGTTGTCGGCGCGCTCGCGGGCGGCGGCATCGTCGCTGAACTTGGCGATATCCAATTGGGTGGCTACGTAGGTGGAGAACGCACGGCCACCTTCGTTCGACGCTTTCATGGTCAGTAGCATGCGGCGCACGTCGGGATGCACGATGATCGGGTCGGCCACTTTGTCTTTGGCCTGGGCGCCGGTCGGCGCACGGCTTTGCAAGCGGTCACGCGCGTACTCGATGGCGTTCTGGTAGGAACGCTCACCGGACGCCAACCCCTGAATACCTACCCCCAGACGCTCGTAGTTCATCATGGTGAACATCGCCGCCAGACCACGGTTCGGCTCGCCCACCAAATAACCCACGGCTTCGTCGAAGTTCATCACGCAGGTAGCGGACGCCTGGATGCCCATCTTGTGTTCGATGGAGCCGCAGCTCACTGGGTTACGCGCGCCCAGGCTGCCATCGGCATTGACCATGAACTTAGGCACCAGGAACAGCGAGATGCCCTTGGGACCGGCCGGCGCATCGGGCAACTTGGCCAACACCAGGTGGATGATGTTTTCGGTCAGGTCGTGCTCGCCGCCGGTGATAAAGATTTTGGTCCCGCTGACCTTGTAGGAACCGTCCGCCTGCGGCTCGGCCTTGGTGCGGATAATCCCCAGGTCGGTACCGGCATGGGCTTCGGTGAGGCACATGGAACCGGCCCACTCGCCGGAATACATCTTCGGCAGGTAGGTGGCTTTCAAGTCTTCGTTGGCGTGGGTCGCGATCGACACGCAGGCGCCGGAGGTCAGCATCGGGTACAGACCGAACGCCAGGCTCGACGAGTTGATCATCTCTTCAACCTGAGCCGACACCGCCTTGGGCATGCCCATGCCGCCAAACGCGGGGTCGCCACCCACGCCCACCCAACCGCCTTCGGCGTAGGTTTTATAGGCCTGTGGGAAACCATCCGGCGTCGATACCACCGTGTCCGCCCAGCGGCAACCTTGCTCATCACCGCCGCGGCTAAGCGGGGCAATGGATTTGGCGGTAACTTTGCCGGCTTCTTCGAGGATCGCCTCAACGGTTTCGGCATCTACGCTGTCTGCCAACGCCGGCAACTGAGCCCAGGTGTTGGCGACGTCGAACACTTCGTTGAGGACGAAGCGCATATCCCGCAGCGGCGCTTTGTAATCAGCCATGGCAAACCTCGTTAGAACGTAAAAGGTGATTCGGTAGGATCGGTTTTACAGGCCCCGAGTGTAACCGAACAACTTTTGAGACACATAGGGTCTACTTGTGACTGACAGGTATTTTTAAGTCACCCAAGCAAAAAAGCTTCCGCAGGCAGACTCATCAGGCAGTCACTCCCCGCCTCCACCGCCGCACGATGGGTGATGGTGCGCGGCAACAGGCGTTTGAAGTAGAACTCGCAGGTGGCCAACTTGGCCTTGGCGAACTCGCCGTCGCTGTGGGACTGCGCGGCAATGGCCATGCGTAGCCACAAGTAGGCGAGGATGATGTACCCGCTGTACATCAAGTAATCCACAGCCGCCGCGCCCACTTCGTCCGGGTTCTTCATCGCGGCCATGCCCACCTTGGTGGTTAACTCGCCCCATTCCTGGTTCAACTGATTGAGCTGCGCCACATACCCCTTGAGCTGCGGGTGCTCGGCATTCGCAGCGCAGAACTTATGCACGATCTTGGTAAACCCACGCAACAACTTACCTTGGCTGCCCAGCACCTTACGGCCCAGCAGGTCGAGGGCCTGGATGCCGTTGGTGCCTTCGTAGATCGGTGCGATCCGCGCATCCCGCGCCAATTGCTCCATGCCCCATTCGCGGATATAGCCGTGACCGCCGAAGATCTGCATGCCGAGGTTGGTCACCTCCAGCCCGGTATCGGTCATGAAGGCTTTGCAGATCGGCGTGAGGAAGGCCAACAGGTCTTCGGCCTCCTGGCGCTGGGCGGCGTCGTCGCCCAGGTGGGCGGTGTCCAGCAGTTGAGCGGTGAAATAGGCCAGCGCCCGATTGCCTTCGTTGAAGGCCTTCATGGTCAACAGCATGCGCCGCACGTCGGCGTGCACGATGATCGGGTCGGCAGGCTTGTCCGGGGCCTTGGGGCCGGTCAGAGAACGCATTTGCAGGCGGTCATTGGCGTACTTGATCGCGCCCTGGAAACTCGCCTCGCCATTGCACAGCCCCTGCATGCCGGTGCCCAGGCGCGCGTGGTTCATCATGGTGAACATGCAGTTGAGGCCTTTGTTGGCCTCGCCGATCAGAAAGCCTTTGGCGCCGTCGAAGTTCAGCACGCACGTAGCCGAGGCCTTGATGCCCATTTTGTGTTCGATGGAGCCGCAGTGCACCGCATTGCGCTCGCCGGAATCAGCGTGGAACTTGGGCACGATAAACAACGAAATACCTTTGGTACCTGCCGGTGCGTCCGGCAGTTTGGCCAGCACCAGGTGGATGATATTGGCGCTCAGATCGTGCTCGCCGGCCGAGATGAAAATCTTGCTGCCGGTGACGGCGTAGCTGCCGTCCGCCTGGGGCACGGCGCGGGTCTTGATCAGGCCCAGGTCGGTGCCGCAGTGGGCTTCGGTCAGGCACATGGTGCCGGTCCATTCGCCGGCGGTGAGTTTGCTCAGGTAGGTGTCTTTCTGTTCGGCGGTGCCATGGGCGTGGATCGCCGACATGGCGCCGTGAGTCAGGCCGGGGTACATGCCCCACGACGTATTGCTGGAGCCGATCATCTCGCTGAGCACCAGGCCCAGTGATTGCGGCAAGCCTTGACCGCCGTAGGCCGGGTCGGCCGCGACACCGTGCCAGCCACCTTCCACATACTGGGCGAACGCTTCTTTGAAGCCCTTGGGTGTGGTCACAACGCCATTGTCGAAATGGCAGCCCTCTTCATCACCGCTACGGTTGAGCGGCGAGAGCACGTTCTCGCAGAATTTCGCACCTTCTTCGAGGATTGCACTGACCATGTCCGGACTGGCGTCCGTCGCGCCCAATGCCGCGTAGTGACCGTGGAAATCAAACACGTTGTCGATCAGAAAGCGCATGTCGCGCAGGGGAGCTTTGTACTCAGGCATGGCGATGTCTCCGGCGGCAGATCGCTCCAACCTACCGCCGGCCGGCACGCCGTTCAATCACTGTAGGGCCGCTGAATACACCGCCATCACTCAACCGGCAGCGCTCTGGGTGCGTACCGCGCCACGGCGGTTCTGGCCGGCCGCGATCACACAGTTACGTCCCGCGCCCTTGGCCGCGTACAGCGCCTGGTCGGCGGATTTGAGCACTTCTTCCGGCGTGCGCTGCTCCATCTGACGCTCGGCCACACCGATGCTGACCGTCACCGAGACACTCGACGCCCCGCTACCCGCCCGACGTTGACGGCCCTGTTGGTCATCCTGCGGGCGGTCCGAGTTGCGCAGCTTGATATCGTAGTTGGCGACGATCTCGCGGATTTCCTCCAGGTGCGGCATGCACTCATCCAGGGTCTTGCCGGCGAATACCACGGCAAACTCTTCCCCGCCGTAACGGTACGCGCGCCCGCCGCCGTTGACCTTGGACAGCTTGCTCGCCACCAGGCGCAACACCTGATCGCCCACATCATGGCCGTGGGTGTCGTTGAAGCGCTTGAAGTGATCGACGTCGGTCATCGCCAGCACATAGTTGCGCCCTAGGCGCTGCATGCGCTCGTTGAGGGCCCGCCGCCCGGGTAGGCCGGTCAACTCGTCACGGAACGCCATTTGATACGCCTCATGGGCCACGCCGGCGGCGATCATCAACATGACCTGGCTGCACATGATGTTCAGGGTGAACGGCAGGATGAACGTTTGCGGCAGCATCCAGAACAACCCCATCACACCCACCAATTGCGCCGCATGCAGCGGACGCGGCTGGTACCAGTACTGCGCGGCAAGGGTGACGAAACCAATCAGAAACATCGGGTATGACAGTTGAATCAAGCTCATCCAGTTGCCATGCAGCGCCGGCCAGCGAATTTCCGCCAGCCAGTTCAGCAGCGCCTGGGGATAACTTTGCTCCAAGGCCAGCGCGACACTGCCGACGGCCAGCAGCACGGCGCAGCGTGCGACAAAGTCGCGGAACAGATGGGTTTTTTCCTGCCACAGCGCATAAATGCTGAACAGCAACGGCAACAACAGGCAGCACAGATGAAACACCACCGCCGCGTCTTCACGCACGCGGCCGTTATCGCGGTAGTAATCGGTCTGGGTATCGAGCAGGAAGTAAGCGACGTACACCGTGATCATCAGAAACAGTTCGCGCTGACGGCGGTACACCGCGCAATACGAGCCGCCGAGCAACAGCACCAGGGTCGGCAACACGTTGAACAACGACGTGAAGAACACGTTGAGGTCCTTGACGTACGCAGCCGAGAGCCCGGCCAGTAAAAGCAGCAACGAAGGAAGGAAATGGCTGAAACGTACAGCGGACACGCGTGACAAGGGTAAAGCTCCGACCCGCAAAAAGTAATGGCACTTTGCCGTAGCGCAAACAGTTAAGCACACCTTGCGCGGGATGCGTCACATTGCCATCACTGTAACGGCAGCCAGGCGCAATCCCTGAGCGCTGAGCTGCGTTTTTTAACCGTCGAAAAAAAACCGCCGCAGCCTGTGGGCTGCGGCGGTTTCCAAGAAACCCGGTAAGGCTTAGTAAGCCAGGCCGAAGTTTTCTTCTTTCATATCCATCAGGTTGCTGGCGCCCGACAGCATGGTAGCCACATGAGTACGAGTACGCGGCAGGATGCGCTGGAAGTAGAAGCGCGCGGTCTGCAACTTGGCGGTGTAGAACGCCTCGTCGGTAGTCCCGGCGGCCAGCTTTTCAGCGGCAACCCGTGCCATATCGGCCCAGAAGTAAGCCAGGCAGGCGTAGCCGGAGTACATCAGGTAGTCCACCGACGCGGCCCCGACTTCTTCACGGTCTTTCATCGCCGCCATGCCGACCTTCATGGTCAGTTCGCCCCACTCTTTGTTCAAAGCCGCCAGCGGTGCGACAAACTCGCTGACCGCTTCGTTGCCTTCGTTGGCCTGGCAGAACTTGTGCACGATCTTGGTAAAGCCCTTGAGCGCTTCGCCTTGAGTCATCAGCACTTTACGACCCAGCAGGTCCAGGGCCTGGATGCCGGTGGTGCCTTCGTACAGCATCGAAATGCGGCTGTCGCGAACGTTCTGCTCCATGCCCCACTCGGCGATGAAGCCGTGGCCGCCGTAGATCTGCACACCGTGGTTGGCGGATTCAAAACCGACTTCGGTCATGAACGCCTTGGCGATCGGGGTCATAAAGGCCAGCAGGCCATCGGCCTGTTTCTTGGCTTCGTCGTCGGTGCCGTACTTGACGATGTCCACTTGCTTGGCGGTGAAGTACACCATCGCACGGTTGCCTTCGGCGAAGGCTTTCATGGTCAGCAGCATGCGACGAACGTCAGGGTGCACGATGATCGGATCAGCGGCCTTGTCCGGCGCTTTCGGGCCCGTCAGGGAACGCATTTGCAGGCGATCGCGAGCGTATTTCAGGCCGCCCTGGAAGCCGATCTCGGCGTGGGCCAGGCCTTGCAGCGCGGTGCCCAGGCGAGCGGTGTTCATAAAGGTGAACATGCAGTTCAGACCTTTGTTCGCCGGGCCGATCAGGAAACCGGTGGCCGCGTCGAAGTTCATCACGCAAGTGGCGTTACCGTGGATGCCCATCTTGTGTTCCAGGGAACCACAGCTCACCGCGTTGCGCTGGCCGATGGTGCCATCGGCATTCGGCAGGAACTTGGGCACGATAAACAGCGAGATGCCTTTGGTGCCGGCCGGCGCGTCCGGCAGGCGGGCCAGCACGATGTGCACGATGTTATCGGCCATGTCGTGTTCACCAGCCGAGATGAAGATCTTGGTGCCAGAGACTTTGTAGGAGCCGTCGGCCTGTGGCTCGGCCTTGGTGCGCAGCATGCCCAGGTCGGTGCCGCAGTGCGGCTCGGTCAGGCACATGGTGCCGGTCCATTCGCCCGACACCAGCTTGGTCAGGTACGCCTCTTGTTGCTCGGGCGTGCCGTGCTCGGAAATGGTGTTCATGGCGCCATGCGACAGGCCTGGGTACATGCCCCACGACCAGTTGGCTTCGCCGACCATCTCGCTGACTGCCAGGCCCAGGGATTCCGGCAAGCCTTGGCCGCCGTGCTCCACGTCGTGGGCCAGGCTTGGCCAGCCGCCTTCGACGAACTGTTTGTAGGCTTCTTTGAAACCGGTTGGGGTTTTAACGCCCGACTCACTCCAGGTGCACCCTTCCAGGTCGCCCACGCGGTTCAGCGGTGCCAGCACTTGCTCACAAAACTTGGCGCCTTCTTCAAGGATGGCGTCGACCATGTCCGGGGTAGCGTCCTGGCAAGCCGGCAGGCTCTGATAGTGCGCTTCATAGCCAAGCAGTTCGTCACGAACGAAGCGAATATCACGCAAGGGGGCCTTGTAGTCAGGCATAGCGATAAACCTCTGCTGATGTATCTGGAATGAACAACCGCGTGGATGAACTGTGGCGGTCAAACAGGTGTTTGAAACATACGTTTACGACCTGGGGATGTCAAGCACCGCTCGGATGCCGTTTGTCATGACGGGCATCAATGCCACGCACGGCAATGCTTGCGGCACGACGCCACAGGGGGTGAGTGTAGGAAATCATTAAGAAAGACGCGCGGTAAGCGAACTCATGCGCGTGGGACTGAGGGCAGTCACGAGTGTGACCGCCTCACTAGATCGGGAGAGATTAGGTATTCAGATGTCGGGCTGCTACGCAGGCCCGCTCAACAGCAAAAGTGCGGGCTAAGCGTAGGTGTCGATCAACGTACCGAGCATTTCATCCGAAGCCTTGGCAACTTTGACACCCAGCTCCACCTGAAACTTACCCTCGGCCATTTCGACCATATTGCTCGCCGAGTTGGACGGCTGGGCCCGGTCGTTGGCGCGCAGCCGGTCAACCTGTGCATCCGACGGCTGAGTCGTTGCGGCGCTGGCGATTTTACCGGCGGCCTGGTCGACGCGGTTCTGCCCCGTCTGAATGGTGCTCAGGCCCGAATAAAACGCACTGCTTCCTGAGATTTCCATGGCGTTAACCTGCCTTTAGAGAATCGTGAGCCCCGATTGAACCAGAGATCGTGGCAAAACACCCGTCAATAACACTAATGGCACAATGCCTTGCTGATAGCCAAAATCAGTCAAGCAGGTCCAATTGCAGGTAGTCGGCTACTGCCTCAGCCGTGGCCTGCTTGAGCTTGGGCACGCGCCCCAGGCATGGCGCGGGCAAGCGTTCGGCGAGGGTGGCAAGGTTTTCTTCCAGACGGGAGGTCTTGGGGTCGATGATATTGGCCACCCATCCCGCCAGCGGCAAACCGTCCCGCGCAATGGCTTCGGCGGTTAGCAAGGCATGGCTGATACAGCCCAGGCGTACGCCGACCACCAGGATCACCGGCAGCTTGAGCGCAATGGCCAGATCCGACAGGTTGGCCTGGTCGGTCAATGGCACGCGCCAGCCGCCCGCTCCTTCGATCAAGGTGAAATCGGCCTGCCGCGCCAAAACCTGTTGCATGGGTTTGAGCAGCGATTGCACCGTCAGCGCAACGCCCGCCTCCCGCGCGGCCAAATGCGGAGCGATGGCCGGTTCGAACGCCAGTGGGTTGACCTCGGCGTAACTCAGCGGCACCGAGCACTCGGCCAATAGCGCCAACGCATCGGCATTGCGCAAGCCCTTGCTTGTCACGCTACACCCGGACGCCACCGGCTTGCCCGCCGCCGTGCTCTTGCCGGCCTGCCGGGCCGCGTGTAGCAGGCCGGCGGCGATGGTGGTCTTGCCGACATCGGTATCGGTGCCGGTAATGAAATAAGCGGCGCTCATAGAGGTTTCTCCAGTACGGCATACACCACTTGGTAAGTCGCCGGCAGGCCCTGGGCCTGACGGAACTGCTCATACGCCTGGATCAGTGCAGCAACGCGCGCGCGGCCCGTCAAGCCGCCTGGCCGACCGGGGTTCAGATTGTGCGCACCGAGCGCCTTGAGTTCGTGGGTCAGGCTGCGCACGTCCGGGTAGTGCAGCACGTGGGGCTGGCGTTCCAGACACCGCACACGCAAACCGCTGGCGTCGCACAGTTGCCGATACGTGTCGAAGGTACGGAATCGATTGACGTGCACCAGACCATCGGCGGCGCGCCAGCTTTCGCGCAGTTCCTCCAAGGTCCCCACGCACAGACTCGCGAACGCCAGCACCCCGCCCGGCTGCAACACGCGGTGGGCCTCGCTGAGCACCGCATCGAAATGGGCACACCATTGCACCGCCAGGCTGGAGAAGATCAGGTCGCAGCTTTCATTCTTCAGCGGCAGCCGTTCGGCATCTCCGGCGATGAAGTGCGCCGCGCCGCCCAATGGCCGCGCGTGATTGAGCATACCTTCTGCGATATCCAACGCCACGCCGTGGCTGTCGGGCAACCGCTCACCCAACGCTCGACTGAAATAACCGGTGCCGCAGCCCATATCCAGCCAACGCGCTGGCGCGATACCGGCCGGCAAACGCGCCAGTAATTCGCCGCCCACCGCCCGTTGCAACTCGGCAACGCTGTCGTAACTGGCCGCCGCGCGCGAGAAAGACGCCGCCACCTGGCGTTTGTCCGGCAAAGTGCCGGGCAGCGGGGGAAGGGATAAATCAGTCATCTACGCACTCATGCAAAAAAGCCTGGATGGCCGCCGCAACACCGTGGGGGTCTTCCAGAAGAAAAGCGTGGCCGGCCTGTTCAATCAGGCCGATTTCAACATCGGGCAGCAGGGCCAGCAGTTCGCTGGCGGCTTCGGCGGGCACCAACTCGTCCAGGCCGCCAAACAGGTGCAATTGCGGCCCGCGATAAGCCAGCAACGCATCGCGGGTGTCCAATTGCGCGAGCAGCTCAAGGCCGGTCATCAATACGGTGGAAGGCGTAATCGGCGCACCACTGACCAACAAGCGCGCCAGACCGCGCGGGTCGTCGGCGCCCTTGGCACACAACAAGCCGAAGCGTTTGAGGGTGACCTGGGAGTCGGCGTGGCAACCGGCGAGGAAGGCATCGAACGTTTCAGCGGGCATCGCGCTGGGCCAGTGGTCATGGGCGACAAAACAAGGGTTGCTCGCCAGCGTCAGGAGCCCGCAGCAACGCGTGCCGCGCCGCGCGGCCAGCTCGGCGGCGAGCATTCCACCGAGGGACCAACCGCCCAGCCAGGCGTTGTCCGGCAGCGTGGCGTCGAGCTCGTCGAGCCACTCATTCAGGTCGCTGGAGTCCAGCGCAGGCAGCGGTTCGATATGCACCTGCAAGTGCTCATCCAAGCCACGCAAGGCAGCGGCCAACGGCTCCAGCGGTGAAACGCCGAGGCCCCAGCCCGGCAGCAAGATCAATCGATCACGCACGGTCGGGCTCCCGCAAACAGGCTTGCAACGCCTCTAACAATTGCTGCACCTGCGCCGCGGTGTGGGCGGCGGTCAGCGTCACACGCAAACGCGCACTGCCGGCGGGCACGGTGGGCGGGCGGATCGCGGTGACCATCAGGCCGCGCTCGCGCAGCATCCGGGACAAGCGCATCGCCCTGGCGCTGTCGCCGATCAGGATCGGCTGGATCGGCGTAAAGCTGGGCATCAAGTCCAAACCTAGCTGCTCGGCCCCCGCGCGGAATTGACGGATCAGTGAGTCAAGGTGCTCGCGGCGCCAGTGTTCGGTGCGCAGCAGCTCCAGGCTTTTCAACGTGGCGCAGGCCAGCGCGGGCGGTTGGCTGGTGGTGTAGATGTACGGCCGGGCGAACTGGATCAGGCTCTCGATCAGGTCATCACTGCCCGCCACAAACGCACCGGCGGTGCCGAACGCTTTGCCCAGGGTGCCGACCAGTACCGGCACATCGTCCTGGCTCAGGCCGAAATGCTCGACAATCCCGCCGCCGTTGGCGCCCAGCGGGCCGAAGCCGTGGGCGTCATCCACCATCAGCCAGGCGCCTTTGGCTCTGGCGGCGCGGGCCAGTGCGGGCAGGTCCGCGAGATCGCCGTCCATGCTGAACACGCCGTCGGTCACCACCAGGGTGTTGCCGGTGGCTTTTTCCAGGCGCGTGGCCAGGCTGGAGGCGTCGTTATGCAGGTAACGATTGAACCGCGCCCCGGACAACAGCCCCGCATCCAGCAACGACGCATGGTTGAGGCGGTCTTCAAGCACGGTATCGCCCTGCCCCACCAGCGCCGTAACCGCGCCGAGGTTGGCCATGTAGCCGGTGGTAAACAGCAGCGCCCGTGGGCGACCGGTCAGGTCGGCCAGGGCCTCTTCCAGTTCATGGTGCGGCGTGGCATGGCCGACCACCAAGTGCGAAGCGCCACCGCCTACGCCCCAGCGTGCCGCACCAGCGCGCCAGGCTTCGATCACCTGCGGGTGATTGGCCAGGCCCAGGTAATCGTTGTTACAGAACGCAAGCAAGGGTTGGCCGTCTACCACCACCTGCGGGCCTTGAGGGCTGGCAAGCAACGGCCGTTGGCGATAAAGGTGTTGGGCACGGCGGGCAGCGAGGCGCGCGGCGAGTTCGAAAGACATGCTGGCCTCGGTTTGGCAGGTTTAACTCGGTCAAAATGTGAGAGGGCGCTTGCTCCCGATGAGGGTGTGCCAGCCAGTGCATGTAATGACTGACCCACCGCTATCGGGGGCAAGCCCCCTTCCACATTTGGATCGCACTTCAATTAAACGACGGCGTTGTAGAACTGCTCGCTGCTTTTCTGCTCCACCAATGCCTGTTCGATCGCCGCCTGATGCACCTCATCGGCGTGCTCTTCGCGAGCCTCCGGCTGGATGCCCAGGCGCGCGAACAGTTGCATGTCCTTGTCAGCCTGCGGGTTGGCGGTGGTCAGCAGTTTGTCGCCGTAGAAGATCGAGTTGGCGCCGGCGAAAAACGCCAGGGCCTGCATCTGCTCGTTCATGGCTTCGCGGCCGGCCGACAAGCGCACATGGGATGTAGGCATCAGGATGCGCGCCACCGCCAGCATGCGAATAAAGTCGAACGGGTCGATGTCATCGGCATTTTCCAGCGGCGTACCGGCCACCTTCACCAGCATGTTGATCGGCACCGACTCGGGATGCTCTGGCAGGTTGGCCAGTTGGATCAGCAGGTTGGCGCGGTCGTCGAGGGACTCGCCCATGCCGAGAATGCCGCCGGAACAGATCTTCATCCCCGACTCGCGCACGTAGGCCAGGGTCTGCAGACGCTCGCTGTAGGTGCGGGTGGTGATGATCGAGCCGTAGAACTCCGGCGAGGTGTCGAGGTTGTGGTTGTAATAGTCGAGGCCCGCCTCGGCCAACGCGGCGGTCTGGTCCTGATCGAGCCGACCGAGGGTCATGCAGGTCTCCAGGCCCATGGCCTTGACGCCTTTGACCATCTGCAGCACGTAGGGCATGTCTTTGGCCGATGGGTGCTTCCACGCGGCGCCCATGCAGAACCGGGTCGAGCCGATGGCCTTGGCGCGCGCGGCCTCTTCGAGGACCTTCTGCACTTCCATCAGCTTTTCTTTTTCCAGGCCGGTGTTGTAGTGGCCCGACTGCGGACAATATTTGCAATCTTCCGGGCAGGCGCCGGTTTTGATCGACAGCAGGGTCGACACCTGCACGCGGTTAGCGTCGAAATGCGCGCGGTGCACGGTCTGCGCCTGGAACAACAGGTCATTGAAGGGCTGTACGAACAGCGCTTTGACTTCGGCTAACGACCAGTCGTGACGCAGGTGGGCGGTGGTGCTGGCGCTCATGGGCGGTTCCTTGATTATGCTTTGGCAAACGCTGCGGGCATGCAATACCCACAGGCACGACACGGATGCTCGGCATATTTAAGGAAGATTCATGCGCTGTCAACTTGGATACAAACACCAGGTTTACAACTGGTTAAAAAACGAACATAGCTGTTTAATCTGCGATGAAACCACCGAATCAGCGCTTTGTGTGTGCAACGTCTGCGAAACCGAATTGCCGTGGCTGCTGGACCAGTGCGATGTCTGCGCCCTGCCCTTGCCGATGGAAGGGCTGACCTGCGGTCAATGCCAGAAAAAGCCGCCTGCGTTTAAACAGGTGATCGCGCCCTGGTCCTACAGCTTTCCGGTCGACAGCCTGATCAGCCGCTTCAAGCACCAGGCACGCTGGCCGTTGGGGCACATGCTCGCACGACTGCTCGCGCAGCATGTGCAGCACCGCTTCGACAACACTGACCTGACGCGCCCCGACTACCTGCTGCCAGTGCCCCTGGCCCGCAAGCGCTTGCGCGAACGGGGCTACAACCAGGCATTGATGCTTGCGCGCTGGCTCAGCCAAGACCTGGGCATCGCCCACGATGAACAGCTGTTGCTACGCCCCCATGAAACCCTTGCGCAACAGGCCCTCGACGCCAAAACCCGCCAGCGCAATCTGCGCGGCGCATTTGCCCTTTGCGCCAATGCGCAGGTGCAGGGCCGCCATTTTGCCCTGGTGGACGACGTGCTCACCACCGGCGCGACGGCCCATAGCCTGAGCCGCCTGTTGATCAGTGCCGGCGCCCGCCAGGTCGATGTGTATTGCCTGGCCCGCACGCCAAAGCCCGGCGGCTGACTTGACGGCGCTCGGTCTTGCCCGCAACGTTCGGTCGATCCCACTCAAGCGTATTGCCATGCCTTTGCCGACGCCCCTCAGCCAGCACATCATCCGCCGCCCCCAACGCATCGCGTTGCTGGCCCATATTGCCGAACAAGGCTCGATCACACGCGCCGCCAAAAGCGCCGGTCTGAGCTACAAGGCCGCGTGGGACGCCATCGATGAACTGAATAACCTCGCGCAAAAGCCCTTGGTTGAACGCAATGTCGGCGGCAAAGGCGGTGGCGGCGCCAAGCTGACCGTGGAGGGCGAAAGAGTGTTGCGCCTATATCAGCGCCTGCAAGCGCTACAGGCCCAAGTGCTGGCCTCGGACGAAGCCGCCAGTGACTTCAACCTGCTCGGCCGCCTGATGCTGCGCACCAGCGCGCGCAACCAGTTGCATGGCCGGGTGGAAGCCATTGAGGCCCAGGGCCGCAATGACCTGATCCACCTGCGTCTGGCCGGCGGTGTGACAGTGAAAGCGCAAATCACCCACGACAGCACGCAACGGCTGGAACTGGAACCGGGCGTGGAAACCGTCGCCTTGATCAAGGCCGGCTGGCTGGAACTGCTTGCGGCCGATCAACCCGCAACACCTGGAAACAATTGCCTGAGCGGCTTGATCGACAATGTTCTCGACGCCGACGACGGCCCCAGCGAAGTGCGCATCAGCCTGCCCAATGGCCTGGTGCTCTGCGCTTTAGCGCAGACCACCGCACTTGCCGCATTGGGCGCCACGGTCGGCCAACCGATCCAGGTGCAATTCGCACCGAGCCAGGTGTTGCTGGGGACGCCGGTGTAAGCGGCAGCTTTCTTCAAACTGCAACAATTTCGTCACGGCGGCTGCTTAAGGTGTTGGCAAAAAGCACTCAAGGAGCCCGAGATGAGCCTATTAGAAGAGAACCAAGCCACCGACCTCGAACAGATGGTCGGCCTGACCCGCCGCCGCTTTATCGGGGCCGGCGCCCTGTGCGGCGCCGCAATGTTCCTGGGCGGCAACCTGCTCAGCCGCAGCGCCCTGGCGGTCAATGCCGCCAACGCCAGCCCACTGCTGGGGTTCGACAGCATCGCCGCCGCCACCAGCGACACCATCAGCCTGCCGCCAGGCTACAGCGCCTCGGTGCTGATCAGTTGGGGCCAGCCGCTGCACAAAAATGCGCCGGCCTTCGACCCGTCCGGCAACGGCACAGCAGTGGCGCAGGAGCAGCAGTTCGGCGACCACAACGACGGCATGAGCCTGTTCCCGTTCCCCGGCGACAACAACCGCGCGCTGATGGCGATCAATAACGAATACACCAACTATCGCTATCTCTACGCCCACGGCGGCGCGCCGCAATCGGCCGAAGAGGTGCGCAAGGCCCAGGCCAGCGAAGGCGTGTCGGTGATCGAAATTCGGCGCAAGGGCGACACCTGGCAGTTCGTTCAGGACTCACGCTACAACCGCCGCATCCACGGCAACACGCCGATCCGCCTGAGCGGCCCCGCCGCCGGCCATGACTGGTTGAAGACCAGCGCCGACAAGTCCGGCAAGAAAGCCCTCGGCACCTTCCAGAACTGCGCCAACGGCATGACCCCCTGGGGCACCTACCTGACCTGCGAAGAAAACTTCACCGATTGCTTCGGTAGCAGCAACCCGCAGCAAGCCTTTGACGCCGGGCAGAAGCGCTACGGCGTGGTGGCGGCCAGCAAGGACATCAACTGGCACCTGCACGACCCGCGCTTCGACATGGCCAAGAACCCCAACGAACTCAATCGCCATGGCTGGGTGGTGGAAATCGACCCTTTCGACCCGCAATCCACCCCGGCCAAACGCACCGCCCTCGGCCGTTTCAAGCACGAGAACGCGGCGCTGGCGCAGACCCGCGACGGTCGTGCTGTGGTGTACATGGGCGACGACGAGCGCGGTGAATTCATCTACAAGTTCATCAGCCGCGACAAGATCAATCACAAGAACCCCAAGGCCAACAAGGACTTGCTCGACCACGGCACGCTGTACGTGGCGATCTTCGACGCGGGCGACGGCAACGCCGATCATCCTCGCGGCAAGGGCCAGTGGGTCGAGTTGACCCACGGCAAAAACGGCATCGACGCCAGCAGCGGGTTTGCCAGCCAGGCTGAAGTGCTGATCCACGCGCGCCTGGCCGCCAGTGTGGTCAAGGCTACGCGCATGGACCGTCCGGAATGGATCGTGGTCAGCCCCACCGACGGCCAGGTCTATTGCACCCTGACCAACAACGCCAAACGCGGCGAGGACGGCCAGCCGGTGGGCGGGCCTAACCCGCGCGAGAAAAACGTCTACGGCCAGATCCTGCGCTGGAAGGCCAATGCCGACGACCACGGCGCCGACGACTTCAGTTGGGACCTGTTCGTGGTGGCCGGTAACCCAGCGGTACATGCCGGCGCACCCAAGGGCGGCTCGTCGAATATCAACCCGCAGAACATGTTCAACAGCCCCGACGGCCTGGGCTTCGATAAGGCTGGGCGTCTGTGGATTCTCACCGACGGCGACTACAGCAACAGCGGCGACTTCGCCGGCATGGGCAACAACCAGATGCTCTGTGCCGATCCAAACACTGGGGAAATCCGTCGTTTCATGGTGGGGCCGGTGGCGTGTGAAGTGACCGGCATCAGCTTCGCGCCGGACCAGAAAACCCTGTTCGTGGGCATTCAGCATCCGGGCGAAACCGGTGGCTCGACCTGGCCGGAGCACTTGCCCAACGGTAAGCCGCGTTCGTCGGTGCTGGCCATTCGGCGCGATGACGGCGGGATCGTCGGCGCCTGACACGGCCTTATCGGGGGCAAGCCCCCTCCCACATTTTGACCGGTGATTACCTTCAAAGGTGGGGGGAGCTTGCCCCCGATGACAATGGCACAGTCGCCCCCTATCTCCAGCCGCGTGCGTTACCATACCCGGCCGGACGCGGCGCCCTGCTGCGCGCAGGAGTTCGCATGGCCCACCCGTTTGAAACACTCACCCCCGATCTGGTGCTCGACGCCGTCGAAAGCATCGGTTTCCTCAGCGACGCCCGCGTGCTGGCGCTCAACAGCTACGAAAACCGCGTCTATCAAGTGGGCATCGAAGACTCCGAGCCGCTGATCGCCAAGTTCTACCGGCCCCAGCGCTGGACCAACGAAGCGATTCTTGAAGAACACCGTTTCACCTTTGAATTGGCCGAGTGCGACGTGCCGGTGGTGGCGCCGCTGATCCATAACGGCGAGAGCCTGTTCGAACACGCGGGGTTCCGCTTTACCTTGTTCCCCCGTCGTGGCGGCCGTGCGCCGGAGCCGGGCAATCTGGATCAACTCTATCGGCTGGGGCAGTTGCTGGGGCGTTTGCATGCCGTGGGCTCCACGCGACCGTTCGAACACCGCGAAGCGCTGGGAGTGAAGAACTTCGGGCACGATTCGCTGACCACGCTGCTTGAGGGCAACTTCATTCCCAAGAGCCTGTTGCCGGCCTACGAGTCGGTAGCGCGCGACCTGCTCAAACGGGTGGAGGAGGTATACAAGGCCACCCCACACACGAACATCCGCATGCACGGCGATTGCCACCCGGGCAACATGATGTGCCGCGACGAGATGTTCCATATCGTCGACCTGGACGATTGCCGCATGGGCCCAGCGGTGCAGGACCTATGGATGATGCTCGCCGGCGATCGTCAGGAATGCCTGGGGCAACTGTCGGAATTGATGGACGGCTATCAGGAATTCCACGACTTCGACCCGCGCGAACTGGCCCTGATCGAACCCCTGCGCGCCTTGCGCCTGATGCACTACAGCGCCTGGCTGGCACGGCGCTGGGACGACCCGGCGTTCCCCCACAGTTTTCCGTGGTTCGGCACCGAGCGGTATTGGGGCGATCAGGTCCTGGCCCTGCGTGAGCAACTCTCGGCCCTCAACGAAGAGCCGCTGAAACTCTTCTGAGTGCTTTTAATGTGGGAGAGGGCCTGCCCCCTCCCACACAAAGCAAACCTCGTGACCAAGTCAGTCCCATTGGTTGACAAATATCCTTACAATCGCGCTTTGTTAGCTGCCTAAGCAAGGATTCCGCATGCACGCCGCCAACCCCCGCAAAGGGTACATTCTGGGCCTGAGCGCCTATGTCATCTGGGGCCTGTTCCCGCTCTACTTCAAAGCCATCGCCAGCGTGCCCGCCGCCGAGATTATCGTGCATCGGGTGCTGTGGTCGGCGCTGTTCGGGGGCTTGCTGCTGATGGTGTGGAAGCACCCCGGCTGGTTCCGCGAGCTGCGCGACAACCCCAAGCGCCTGGCGATTCTGGCACTGAGCGGTTCGCTGATTGCGGCCAATTGGCTGACCTATGTGTGGTCGGTCAACAGCGGGCGCATGCTCGAAGCGAGCTTGGGTTACTACATCAACCCGCTGGTGAACGTGCTGCTGGGCATGCTGTTGCTGGGCGAACGTCTGCGCCGCTTACAGTGGGTCGCCGTGATATTGGCCGCCGTGGGTGTGGCGCAACAGGTGTGGCAAGTGGGCAGCTTGCCGTGGGTTTCGTTGGCGCTGGCGTTGACCTTCGGTTTCTACGGATTGATCCGCAAGCAGGCACCGGTCAAAGCATTGCCGGGGCTGGTGGTGGAAACCTGGATGCTGGTGCCGATCGCGGTGGCGTGGCTGCTGTTCAACCCCAGCGCACATAGCGCGCAACTGGCATTCTGGAGCACCTCCGAAGCCTGGTGGCTGGTGGCCGCAGGCCCGGTGACGCTGATCCCGCTGGTGTGTTTCAACGCCGCCGCGCGGCATTTGCCTTACACCGCATTGGGCTTTTTGCAGTACGTGGCACCCACATTGGTGTTGCTGGAAGCGGTGCTGCTGTTCGGCGAACACTTGGCGCCGAGCACGCTGCTGGCGTTCGCTTTTATCTGGGCCGGCCTGGTGGTGTACAGCGTGGATGCCTGGCTGAGCGTGCGCAAACGCTGATCAAATAACGTACAAACCTCTGCAAGCCACAGCCTGGGTGGCTTGCAGCCATTCACCCCAAGGTTATCCACAACCTGGTCCCCGCCATTTGTGCACAAGCCATTGAAACTGCTCGTTTTTTGCTCAGCTGAGCAAGAGCCACGGCGGACGTGGCCTGGCGAGGGGTCTCTACAGGTTATCCACAGGCCCATGCAAGATTTCCATGGATAACCCTGTGGCGATTACTCCTCGTGATGCAGCTCGACCATCAGGTCGTCGGCCAAGGTTTCCAGGGAGGCTTGCAACGTCTCAAGGGGCAAGCTCGAAGGCACCTGCAACAACGCCTCGGCGTTGAACAACAGGTCTCCGCTCATCGGTGCTGGAGTTACGCCGGTACTCAGGCTTTCCAGGTTGACCCCCTGGCGGCTCAACAACGCGGTGATCTCACGCACTATCCCCGCGCGATCATTGCCCACCAACGTCATCACGATGGGTTTGGACGCCGGCGCCTGCGCGGTGCTGCCCTCGCCCACCAGCACGCGAATGCCGTGTGTGGATAAGTCCTCCAACGCCCCCACCAACGCCTGACGATTGTCTGCCGGCACACTTACCCGCAGGATCCCGGCGAACTGCCCGGCCATATGGGCCATGCGGCTGTCCAGCCAGTTGCCGCCCTGGGCGGCGATGGTCTGCGCGATACGTTCAACCAGGCCGGGTTTGTCGGCGGCGATAATTGTGAGTACAAGATGGTCCATGGCGAAGCCCTCTGGAAGTCAGCCTACAAGGTGGACCCAGGGTGCCGCGAAAACAAATCGTGTACCATTTTTATATTTATCTGGAACAATCCTGTAACTTTTTGAGAACATACCGTTCTCCGCTGTGACCGTACGACCAAAGTGGGTCGCTAAACGACGTATTTAGTCTAATTTTCACAACCGCAAGTCATCATGTAGTATGCCCATCCGAGCACTACATAATGAAAATCCGAAACAGCGCATAAGCTCCGCAGAGTGAGGCAAGCAATGACTGAACACGTTCAAGTCGGTGGCCTGCAGGTCGCCAAAGTCCTGTTCGACTTCGTGAACAACGAAGCCATTCCCGGCACCGGCATCACTGCCGATCAGTTCTGGGCCGGTGCCGATAAGGTCATTCACGACCTGGCGCCGAAGAACAAAGCCCTACTCGCCAAACGCGATGATTTCCAAGCACGGATCGATACCTGGCACCAGACCCATGCCGGCCAGGCCCACGACCCGGTGGCCTACAAAGCCTTCCTGCAAGACATCGGATACCTGCTGCCAGAAGCCGCAGACTTCCAAGCCTCGACCCAAAACGTCGATGACGAAATCGCGCGCATGGCCGGCCCGCAGTTGGTGGTGCCGGTAATGAATGCCCGCTTCGCCCTCAACGCATCCAACGCCCGTTGGGGTTCGCTGTACGACGCGCTGTACGGCACCGACGCCATCAGCGAAGCCGACGGCGCCGAGAAGGGCAAAGGCTACAACAAGGTGCGCGGCGACAAGGTCATCGCCTTCGCCCGCGCCTTCCTCGACGAAGCCGCGCCGCTCAGCGCCGGCAGCCATGTCGACTCCACCGGCTACAAGATTGTCGACGGCAAGCTGATCGTCAGCCTTAAAGGTGGCAGCAACAGCGGCCTGCGCGACGACAGTCAATTGATCGGCTTCCAGGGCGACAGCGCCCAACCGATCGCGATCCTGCTCAAGCACAACGGCCTGCACTTCGAAATCCAGATCGACGCCAGCACCCCGGTCGGCCAGACCGATGCCGCCGGTGTCAAAGACGTGCTGATGGAAGCCGCGCTGACCACCATCATGGACTGCGAAGATTCCGTCGCCGCCGTGGATGCCGACGACAAAGTGGTGATCTACCGCAACTGGCTCGGCCTGATGAAGGGCGACCTGGCCGAAGAAGTGGCCAAGGGCGGCAAGACCTTCACCCGCACCATGAACCCTGATCGTGTTTACACCGGCGTGAATGGCCAGGACGTGACCCTGCACGGTCGTTCGCTGCTGTTCGTGCGTAACGTTGGCCACTTGATGACCATCGACGCGATCCTGGATAAAGACGGCAACGAAGTGCCGGAAGGCATTCTCGATGGTCTGATCACCAGCCTGGCGGCAATCCACAGCCTCAACGGCAATACCAGCCGCAAGAACAGCCGCACCGGTTCGGTGTACATCGTTAAACCGAAAATGCACGGCCCGGAAGAAGCGGCATTCACCAATGAGCTGTTCGGCCGCGTCGAAGACGTGCTGAACCTGCCGCGCAATACCCTCAAAGTCGGGATCATGGACGAGGAGCGCCGCACCACGGTCAACCTCAAAGCCTGCATCAAGGCCGCCAGTGAGCGCGTGGTGTTTATCAACACCGGTTTCCTCGACCGCACTGGCGACGAAATCCACACCTCCATGGAAGCCGGCGCGATGGTGCGCAAGGCGGCGATGAAGTCGGAAAAGTGGATTGCAGCGTATGAAAACTGGAACGTCGATATCGGCTTGAGCACCGGCCTGCAAGGTCGTGCGCAGATCGGTAAAGGCATGTGGGCGATGCCCGACCTGATGGCGGCGATGTTGGAACAGAAAATCGCTCACCCGCTGGCCGGCGCCAACACCGCGTGGGTACCTTCGCCAACGGCCGCCGCGTTGCACGCACTGCACTACCACAAGGTCGACGTGTTCGCGCGTCAGGCCGAACTGGCCAAGCGCGAACGCGCCTCGGTGGACGATATCCTGACCATTCCCCTGGCCAGCAATACCGACTGGTCCGAAGAGGAAATCCGCAACGAGCTGGACAACAACGCCCAGGGCATCCTCGGCTATGTAGTGCGCTGGATCGACCAGGGCGTCGGCTGCTCGAAGGTGCCGGACATCAACGACGTCGGCCTGATGGAAGACCGCGCGACCCTGCGCATCTCCAGCCAGCACATCGCCAACTGGCTGCGCCACGGCATCGTCAATCAAGCGCAAGTGATGGAAAGCCTCAAGCGCATGGCGCCGGTGGTGGACCGTCAAAATGCCGGGGATGCGTTGTATCGCCCGCTGGCACCGGATTTCGACAGCAACATCGCCTTCCAGGCGGCGGTGGAACTGGTGATTGAAGGGACCAAACAGCCTAACGGGTATACCGAGCCGGTGTTGCATCGTCGGCGTCGGGAATTCAAGGCTAAGAACGGCCTGTAAAAAGAAAAGCCCTGATCGTGAGATCAGGGCTTTTTCTTTGAGGCCTGG
The DNA here is from genome assembly GCF_013285305.1 of Pseudomonas rhodesiae. Taxonomy (NCBI): domain Bacteria; kingdom Pseudomonadati; phylum Pseudomonadota; class Gammaproteobacteria; order Pseudomonadales; family Pseudomonadaceae; genus Pseudomonas; species Pseudomonas rhodesiae. The sequence goes on from NZ_CP054205.1 coordinate 5,439,123, forward strand.
GCTGACCGCAATGGCGCCATCGGAAGCAAGCGCCCTCCCAGCGTGGGCGGATGTAAGGAGAAATCAGGACGCCATCCCCAACTCCCGCTTCACCAACCTCGCCAGTTTCACGCTATCAATCGGCTTGAGCAAAAAATCCACCACGCTCAAATGCATGGCATCAATGACATCCGGCGCTTCGGCGTCCCCGGACATGATGATGATCGGCAGCGCCGCGCGGGTGGATTCGCGCACTTGCTTGATCAGTTCCAGCCCGTTGCTGGGTTGCATGCGCAGGTCGGTAATCAACAAGCCGATGGAGCTGCTGGATTTCAACAAGTCCCACGCGCGCTCGCCACTGTCGGCGGTCATGCAGCGAATACCGTCCAGGCCCAGGATTTCCGCCAGCAACTCGCGCGCGTCCTTGTCGTCGTCGACAATCAACACGCGTTGTGGCGGCAGATCGGGCTCCAGCATCACGGCGCTGAGCGCCTCGCGCTCGGCATCACTCAAAATATCGTGGTCGGACATACGGTTCTCAGCGGTTCTAATCAATCTCCCAGCACTCGTCAGACATCTGCGGAAGGGCGAACAATGTGCACTTCGTCGGAAAGTTTGCCTAGTGGGCGTTCTACGGGGTTCGGACGATAAACATGTAGGGTTTTTCCCTAGCTCAGCGTCTTTTACACCGACCTAGACTTACGTCCAATGGGCACCCGCCGCGCAGGAGTCGACCATGCAGCTCGATAACGACAAAAAAACTGCGGTCACTGTTATGAGTAAAGCTGATGCCTTCGCCCAGGCGGGGAAAACTGCCGTGCTGCAAAATATCCAAGGCACGCTGCAGTTTCTACAACGCTTCCCGCCCTTCAACCAGATGGAAAACGCGCACCTGGCGTTTCTGGTGGAACAATGCCAATTACGTTTTTATGCCCCCGGTGACAGCATCCTCAAACCGTCGGGCGGGCCGGTCGAGCATTTCTACATCGTCAAACAAGGCCGCGTGATCGGCGAACGACCGGACACCACCGAGACCACCTTCGAAATCACCACCGGCGAATGCTTCCCCCTGGCCGCGCTGCTGGGCGAACGCGCCACGCGCACCGAGCACAAGGCCGCCGAAGACACGTTCTGCCTGCAACTGAACAAACCGGCCTTTATCAAGTTGTTCGCCCTTTCCAGCCCGTTCCGCGACTTCGCCCTGCGCGGCGTCAGCAGCCTGCTGGATCAGGTCAACCAGCAGGTGCAGCAAAAGGCCGTGGAAACCCTCGGCACCCAATACTCCCTCAACACGCGCCTGGGTGAATTGGCCATGCGCCACCCGGTCACCTGCAACCCGCGTACGCCCTTGCGCGAAGCAGTCACGCTGATGCACGAGCAGCAAGTGGGCAGCATTGTCATCGTCGACGACAACAAGGCGCCTCTGGGGATTTTTACCCTGCGCGACTTACGCCATGTGGTGGCCGGCGGTGTCAGCGATTTCAGCCAGGCCATCGACGCGCACATGACCCAGGCACCGTTCTTTTTGACGCCGGACCACAGCGCCTTCGACGCCGCCATCGCCATGACCGAGCGGCATATCGCCCATGTGTGCCTGGTCAAGGACCAGCGCCTGTGCGGCGTGGTGTCCGAGCGCGATCTGTTTTCCCTGCAACGGGTGGACCTGGTGCACCTGGCCCGTACCATTCGCAACGCCCCGCGCATCGACAACCTGGTGGCGATTCGCGGCGAGATCGGCCAGTTGGTCGAGCGCATGCTGGCCCACGGCGCGTCGTCCACCCAGATCACCCACATCATCACCCTGCTCAACGATCACACTGTGTGCCGGGTGATCGAGCTGAGCCTCGCCGAAAAAGGTGACCCTGGCGTGCCTTTCAGTTGGCTGTGCTTCGGCAGCGAAGGCCGTCGCGAGCAGACGCTGTACACCGATCAGGACAACGGTATTCTGTTCGAGGCCAAGGACGCCGCCGAGGCCGCCGCGATCCGTGGCCGTCTATTGCCCCTGGCCCAACACATCAACCAGAGCCTGGCGCTGTGCGGTTTCAGCCTGTGCAAAGGCAATATCATGGCCGGCAACCCGGAGCTGTGCCTGTCGCGGGCCGAATGGGCGCGGCGTTTTGCGGCGTTCATCCGCGAGGCGACGCCGGAGAACCTGTTGGGTTCGAGTATTTATTTTGACTTGCGCGTGGTGTGGGGCGACGAGCAAGGCTGCGAGGTATTGCGCCAGGGCATTCTCGATCAGGTCGCGGATAACCGTCTGTTCCAACGCATGCTGGCCGAGAATGCGCTGCGCCAGCGCCCCCCGGTTGGGCGTTTCCGTGACTTTGTGCTGACCCGCAAAGGTGGCGAAAAAGCCACCCTGGATCTCAAGGTGCAGGGCCTCACGCCTTTTGTCGACGGCGCGCGCCTGCTGGCCCTGGCCAATGGCATTCACGCTAACAACACCCTGGAGCGCCTGCGCCAACTGGTGGTCAAGGAAGTCATCGAGCCGCTGGACGGCGCGGCGTATGAGGAGGCCTATCACTTTATCCAGCAGACCCGCATGCAGCAGCACCAACTGCAAAGTCGCGAAAACCAGCCGTATTCCAACCGCGTCGATCCCGACAGCCTCAACCACTTGGACCGGCGCATCCTGCGCGAATCCCTGCGCCAGGCCCAGCGCCTGCAAAGCAGCCTGACCCTGCGGTATCAACTGTGAGCCTGTTCGCCTGGCTGCGCGCGGCCAAACCCCAGCTGGATGCAACCCAACAACGGCGCTTGGCGCAACTGCCCAAGCCTGCGACGCTGAGTGAAGGCGGCTTGCGCAGCCAACGCTGGGTGGTGGTGGACCTGGAAACCAGCGGCCTGAACCTCAACCGCGACCAGGTGCTGTCCATCGGCGCGGTGGTGATCGAGGATGGCGCGGTGGACTTCTCCCAGTTGTTCGAGCGCACCCTGCAACGCCCCGAAACCAAACTCAGCCCCAGTGTGCTGATCCACGGCCTGGGGCCCAGCGCCATTGCCGCCGGCAGCGATCCGGTAGAAGCCTTGTTGGACTTTATGGAGTACGTCGGCGACAGCCCACTGCTCGCGTTCCACGCGCCGTTCGATCAACACATGCTGAGCCGCGCACTCAAGGACAGCCTGGGTTATCGCCTGACCCACCCGTTTCTGGATGTGGCCGACATCGCCCCCCTGCTGTGCCCCGAGGCGCCAATCCGTGAGGCAGGGCTGGACGATTGGGTCAAACACTTCCACCTGGAAGTCGGCGAACGCCATCACGCCAGCGCCGACGCCTTGGCCACGGCGGAGCTGATGCTGATTTTGTTCAGCCGCGCGCGCCAGCAGTCAATCGATACACCGCTCGCGCTGCACACGCGGTTGAGCCAATGGAAACGCCGGCAACAGGCGCCATCGTTTTAATCTCATCTCCCCGACAGACGCCAATTGCGCCTATTCCACGCCTCTGACACAATCGCGAATAATTCTCGTTAGTTTAAACCTCTTGTTTATTCGGTGATGCCTTGTCGTCGGTCCAGAACCCTCACAGTGAGCGGGTTGGTGCGTTGTATCGCGACCATCGCGGCTGGCTGCTGGCCTGGCTGCGGCGCAACGTGGCGTGCCCGAGCCGGGCCGAAGACCTGAGCCAGGACACGTTCATGCGCCTGTTGGGGCGCGACACGTTGCCGGAACCGCGCGAGCCAAGGGCATTTCTGGTGGCCATCGCCAAGGGCCTGTTGTTCGACTATTTCCGGCGCGCGGCATTGGAGCAGGCTTACCTGGCCGAATTGATGCTGATCCCGGAAAGCGAACACCCCTCCCCCGAAGCCCAGCAACTGATCCTCGAAGACCTCAAAGCCATCGACCGATTGCTCGGCACGTTGTCGAGCAAGGCCCGCGCGGCGTTTCTCTACAGTCGTCTCGACGGCCTGGGCCACGCGCAGATCGCCCAACGCCTCGGCGTATCGGTGCCCCGCGTGCGCCAGTACCTGGCCCAGGGCATTCGCCAGTGCTATATCGCACTGTATGGCGAGCCGACATGAGTGCAGTCGGCGCCAAACCGGTCTCGGCCCGCGTGCTGGATGCGGCGATTGCCTGGCAGTTGTCCCTGGATTCGGGCGACGGCAGCGCGGTCGAGCGTGAAGAGTTCAGCAAATGGCTGGCCAGCGATGAGGAACACGCCCGCGCCTGGCGCCAGTTGGGCATGCTCGACCAACGTTTCAGCATCGCCTCGGGCCCTGCGCGCGCCGCGTTGTTGCAGTCCCGTCAGGCCATCCGTCAACGGGTACGCAAGCTCGGCAGCGGCCTGGCGAGCATTGCGCTTATCTGCGGCCTGGGGTTGCTGGTGGGCGAACGCTATGTGCCGATCCACTATTGGCTGGCCGACCAACGCACCGCCACCGGCGAGCAGCGCACGCTGAAACTGGCGGACGGTACCCAGATCAACCTCAACACCCACAGCGCCATCGACGTGCGCTTCGATGAAAAGCGCCGGCTGATCGTGTTGCAGGACGGTGAAATCCTCGTCGAAACCGGCCATAACGATGCGCGCCCGTTCTACGTGCAGACCCGCGACGGCCGCCTGCGGGCGCTGGGTACGCGGTTTATCGTCAAGCGCGAAGACGACGCCACGCGCCTGAGCGTGCTGCAGTCCGCCGTTGCGGCGCAGCCGGAGGCGCTGCCTCAGGAACAGGTGTTCAAAGCAGGCCAGCAAGTGCTGATGCGCAGCGACGGCCTCGGCCCGTCCCTGGCCGTCACCCCCGCCACGGATGCCTGGACGCGCGGCATGCTGGTGGTGGACAACGCGCGCCTGGGCGACGTGGTCGAGGAATTGAGTCGCTACCGCCCAGGCTATCTAGGCGTGGATAAAGACGTGGCCGACTTGCGCATCACCGGCAGTTTCCCGCTGCACGACACCACGCTGGCGCTCAATGCGCTGCTGCCGACGTTGCCGGTGCAAATCAGGCAGCACACGCCGTGGTGGGTGACGGTGGGTGCCAAGCGTTAGGCATCAGTTAGGCCTGGGTTGAGGCTATCGGGGGCAAGCCCCCTCCCACATTGACCTGAACAAAACCCGATCAGCTGTGGGAGGGGGCTTGCCCCCGATAGGCCTGCAAACACACCGAAAAATCCCCGGCAAAAAATATTTTCATCCAGCCCTATCACTTTTCGAATCTCGCTCGGCACATAGGCAATTGCGAATTACTTCCATTCAGGAGCCGCCCTATGTCCCGCACGCTAGACACCCTGCTGCGCCCCAGTCTGTTGGCCGTGGCCATTGCCCTCAGCACACCGCTGATCACGCCTCAGCTATTGGCGGCCGAACAGGCCTCCAGCGTACGTGCCTATAACTTGCCGGCGGCGCCTCTGGCCAGCACGCTCAACCAGATCGCCAGCCAGGCCGGCCTGGCGCTGACCCTCGATCCGGCCCTGGCCGCCGGTAAAACCTCCGCCCCCGTAAACGGCCAGTTCGATGCCCAGAGCGCGCTGCGCCAGGCACTGCGCGGCACGGGGTTGCAGCTGGAACAGAGCAGCGCCGGAACCTTCACCTTGGTGGCGATTCCGGACGGCGTAGTGGCATTGCCGGAAACCAACATCACCGGGCAAGGCAGTTATGAAAGCGCATGGGGCCCGGCCCAAGGCTACCTGGCGACACGCACCGCCGCCGGCACCAAGACCGACACCGCCCTGGTGGAAGCGCCGCGCTCGATCTCCGTCGCCACCCGCCAGCAGATGCAGGATCGCAGCGTTCATACCCTCGACGACGCGGTGAAATACATGCCCGGCATCGTGTCCGCCAGCTACGGCAGCGACACGCGCTACGACTGGATGCGCGTACGCGGCTTTGAGCCGACGCAATTTCTCGACGGCCTGCCGTTGCCGCGTGGCGTGTATGCCAACCCGAAAGCCGAGACCTGGAACCTCGATCGCCTGGCCCTGCTGCGCGGACCGGCCTCGTCGGTGTATGGCCAGACTCCACCGGGGGGCCTGCTGGACATGGTCAGCAGCCGTCCCAGCGAGCAGGCCAGCCACGCGGTGCAAGTGCAGTACGGCAGCGACAATCACCGCCAGATCAACTTCGCCAGCACCGGCAAGATCGACGACGACGGCCAGTTTCTCTATGGCCTGAGCGGCGTGGTGCGCGACTCCGGCACCCAGGTCGATCACATCGACAACAAGCGCTACAACATCGCCCCCAGCCTGACCTGGAACATCGACCCCGACACCCGGCTGACCTTGCTGTCGCAGTTCACCCGCGACGATACCGGCACCACCAGCCAGTTCCTGCCGATCCAGGGCACCAAGATCAAATCGCCGCTGGGGGAGGTGTCCCACCACAAGAACCTCAGCGATCCGGACTATGAGTTCTACGACCGTACCTACTACGCGCTGGGCTATGCCTTCGAGCATCGCCTCAACGATACCTGGCAATTCAAGCAGAACCTGCGTTACACCAAGTCTGAGCTGTCGTTCCAGCAACTGACCGTGGGCTCCTACGCCTTCTCGCCGGCCGACGCGGCGGGCAATATCAGCCGGTCCACCACCAATGTGGACGAGAACATCGGCCAGTTCGCCGTGGACAACAACTTCCAGGCCGACTTTGCCACGAGGGACATCACCCACACCCTGCTGCTGGGCCTGGATCATCAGCGTACCGACACGTCCTATCTGTCGATCTTCGGTCTGGCCTCGGGCACCAATATTTTCAACCCGAGCTACGGGGGCCCGACCGTCCGTCCTGCGCGCTCCACAGCGTTCTATGACTACAACCAGAAAACCGTGCAAACCGGGCTATACGTCCAGGACCAGATGGCGTTGGACAACTGGCGCCTGACCTTGGGCGGCCGTGAAGACTGGGTGCACCAGGGCACCACCTACTTCAACAAGAACGACGCGACCAACACTGACCGCAGCAAGAACTTCAGCGGCAACGCGGCCTTGAGCTACGTGTTCGACTCCGGTTTCGTGCCGTACTTGTCCTACGCCGAGTCGTTCCAGCCGGCGAGCAACGCCAGCGTTGACCCCGTGAAGTCGTATAAACCCACCGAAGGCAAGCAATGGGAACTGGGGGTCAAATACCAGCCGCCCGGCTCCAACACCCTGCTGAGCGCGGCGGTCTATGACCTGACCCAAAAGAACGTGCTGGTGACCAGCTTCCAGGCCGGCGGCGTTTCCGTCACCGACCAGACCGGCGAAGTGAAGGTCAAGGGCCTGGAATTGGAAGCGGTGTCTGACGTGACCGATAACCTCAAGGTGATCGCCGCCTACACCCTGGCCAAATCCGAGGTGCAAAAAGGCCAATACAAAGGCAACCGCCTGCAACTGATGCCCAACCAGCAAGCGTCGCTGTGGACCGACTACACCTGGCACACCGGGGTGCTCGATGGCTTCGGCATCGGCTTTGGCGCGCGTTACACCGGCAACACCTACGGCGACCAGGCCAACACCTGGCTGGGTAAGGCCAACGCCTACACCGTGTTCGATGGCGCGGTGCATTACGACCTCGGTCGCCTGGACAACAGCCTCAAAGGCGCGTCGCTGAAGGTGAACGCCACCAACCTGTTCAACAAGGACTACCTGTCCACCTGCGATGGCAACTACTGCTACTTCGGCGACCAACGCAGCGTCGTCGCCAGCGCCACGTACCAATGGTGATCGGCGCAGAGGCTGCAGGCTGAAACATGAAAAGCACAACCATCCGCCGCTGGTCCTTCGTCCACACCTGGACCAGCCTGATCTGCACGGTGTTCCTGCTGCTGCTCGCCCTCACCGGCCTGCCGCTGGTGTTTCACCACGAGATCGACCATCTGCTGGGCAACGAACCTCAGCTCCAGCAGATGCCGGCCGATACGCCGCGATTGAACCTGGAACAACTGGTGAACAAGGCCCTGGCCCATCGCCCCGGAGAGGCCCTGCAATACCTGGCCTGGGATGAAGACGACCCGAACGGTGTGATCGCGATCATGGCCGCCACCGCCGGCACGGAGCCAAACGCGTCCCACACCTTCATGCTCGATGCGCGCAGCGGCGACGCGCTGGAGATGCCCTCAGCCAATGGCGGTTTCACCTTGTTTTTGCTGCGCCTGCATGTGGATATGTTCGCCGGTCTGCCGGGCAAGCTGCTGCTGGCGTTTATGGGTGTGCTGTTTATGTTGGCGATCATTTCCGGCACGGTGCTGTACCTGCCGTTCATGCGCCGGCTGAAATTCGCCAGTGTGCGCCGGGACAAAACCACCCGCCTGCGCTGGCTCGACCTGCATAACCTGATCGGCGTGGTTACGCTGACCTGGGCCCTGGTGGTGGGCGTGACCGGCGTGATCAGCGCCTGCGCCGACCTGCTCATCGCCGCCTGGCGCCAGGACAGCCTTACGGCCCTGATCGAACCGTACAAGGACGCGCCGCCGCTGACCTTACGCGCCCCAGCCAGCGAGTTGCTGAGCATCGCCGCACGCGCCGCACCCGGTATGCAGCCGGACTTTATCGCCTTCCCCGGCACGCGGTTCTCCAGCGAGCACCACTATGCGGTGTTTATGAAGGGCAGCACGCACCTGACTTCGCACCTGCTCACCCCGGTGCTGATCGACGCCAGCACCCTGCAAGTCACGGCGATTGCCGAACGGCCGTGGTACATGGACGCCATGGGCATGTCCCAGCCGCTGCACTTTGGCGACTATGGCGGCATGCCGATGAAGATCCTGTGGGCGCTGCTGGATGGGCTGACCATCATCGTGCTGATCAGCGGAATTTACCTGTGGATCGCCAAACGCAGGGCGGGCAAGGCATGAGGCCGCGCCAGTCGAGTTTCTGGAAGGTGTTCGGCATTCCGTTGGGAATCGGCCTGCTCAGCGCCGCCGGGCTGTTTGCGGCGTTACTGGGGGATGGCGGGTGGGATGCGTTGAGTTGGGTGGGGTTGGGTATACCAGCGGCCATTGGTAGTTGGGGGTTGTTCAAGGGGCGTGGCTGAGGGCCTCATCGGGGGCAAGCCCCCTCCCACACTTTGAATGTGTTCACAAATCAAAAATGGGGCTTGCCCCCGATGAGGCCCTCAACCTGCCCCTCGCCAGCCACCGCACGACCCTCTAGGCTAGCCACAGTCAATCCAGAGGAATACCCATGTCCACGCCCAGCATGACCTTGTTCCACAACCCTGCATCGCCGTTCGTTCGCAAAGTCCGCGTGCTGCTGCTCGAAACCGGCCAGCAGGACCGCGTGGCCCTGCACGCCTGCATGCCGACCCCGGTCAACCCCGATGCGCAGTTGGTCGACGGCAACCCGGTGGGCAAGATCCCGGCGTTGCGTCTGGCTGACGGCTCGGTGCTGCACGACAGCCGGGTGATCCTCGATTACTTCGACCACCAGCACGTCGGCAACCCGCTGATCCCTCGCGACGGCTCCGCACGCTGGCGCCGCCTCACATTGGCCTCGATGGCCGACGGCATCATGGATGCCGCCGTGCTGGTGCGCTACGAAACCGCCCTGCGCCCGGTAGAGAAGCACTGGGATCAGTGGCTCGACGAGCAGCGCAACAAAATCCGCCGCACCCTCGCCGAGCTGGAACAGAATGCCATCGCCGAACTGGCCAGCCACTTCGACATTGCCGCGATCAGCGTGGCCTGTGCCCTGGGTTATCTGGATTTTCGCCATCCGGATATGCAATGGCCCGTGGACAACCCACAGCTTGCCGCCTGGTATGCCGACGTCAGCCAGCGGCCTTCGATGCAGCAGACCCAGCCACCGGCCTGACCTGCACACCGACCCAATGTGGGAGCGGGCTTGCCCGCGACTGCGGTATGTCATTCAGCACATCGGTTTCTGAACCACCGCTATCGCAGGCAAGCCCAATGCCACAGTGGGCAGTGGTGACAGCAAGGAATGTGGCGATCCTTGTGGCTAACTGCGCGCCTACTTGTCGATCCTCGCGCAAGCCGATCATTGCACCGCCTCCAGATCAAACTGCAGCGGCTCGCTCGCCTTGCGCTTGCCCACCCCGTACCAGTCCAATTTGCGCGTGAGCACCATCACCGTACCCAGCAGGCCGAACAACAGCAGCGAACCCATCAGCAGCGCGTAATCCTCCGCACTCAACAACCCGTACAACAAGCCATACAACGCCGCGAGCCCCGCTGAGAACCCCAGGCCGTGGGCGACGCTGCGCAGCACATGGCACACATAGAAACCGATCAACACCACACACGCACTCGCCGAGATCAGATACGCCAGGGCAAACCCCAGGTGCTCGGACAGCGACAACAACAGCAGATAAAAGAACGCCAGCGCCACCCCCACCAGGGCGTATTGAATCGGGTGCACCGCCAGGCTCTTGAGCACTTCGAACAGAAAGAAACCGGCAAAGGTCAGGGCGATAAACAGCAGCGCGTATTTGATCGCACGATCGCTCTTGAGGTACTGGTCCACCGGGTCGATGAAGTTCACGCCGAAGCTGCGGTTGTTGAAGTCGTCACAGCCTTCACGGTCCAGGCAGGTTTGCAGGGCCTGTTCGAGGTTGGTGGAGAAGAATGAGGTCTGCCAATTGGCGGTGAAGCCTTTGTCGGTGATGTCACGCTGGGCCGGCAGGAAGTTGCCGATAAAGCTGGGGTGCGGCCAATTGGACGCCAGCGATACCTGACTGGTCTTGCCCACCGGCACCACTTGCAGTTGTTCGGTGCCTTGCAGGCGCAGGTCGAAGGCGAAGTCCACCACCGCCGGTTTTTTACTGTCCTGCTCCGGCAGCGTGACATGGACGCCCTCCCCCAGCCAATCCACTTGGGTGCCCGGCGAGAACTCCAGGCGTTGGCTGCCTAGCTCCAGCTTCAGGGCGTTTTCGATGCCACGGATATCGCTGATGCCCACCGCCAGAAACGCCGGTTCGAAGCGGTAGTCTGCGAAATTTTCGTTGATGCCCAACTGCGCGGGCAGCTCGAAGCGCCCACTGATGCGGCTATCGGCATGGAACAGCCGTGCCTGGTAAATCCCCCGAGCGCGCAGTTCGGTCTGCACCTGGCCGTCGAGTTCAAAACGGTCCGGCAGGAAATACAGGCGCCCGCGTTCTTCACGGGTTTCCTCGTAGCGCTTGTTGAGTTTTTCGTTGAGTTTCCATTCACGCACGGTCTTGCGATACGGCACCACCATGACCGGGCCGGTCAGGCGCTGGGCGAAGCTGGAACTGCGGGCGATGTCCATCACGACACCGTCGCGCAGTTGCTGGCGGTCACTGATGATGCCGTTGATCATCAACAACGGAATCAGTAACAGCAGGATCAGTAGCGCAATGGCGCCAAGTTTGAAAAGCAGGCTGCGGTTCATGGGGCTCTCCCTGTTTTGATGGGCAGAGCGTGAGCCGCGCGCGTGGGGGTTTTATGTGGGTACTGTGGAGACTGTGTGGAGATGCAGCACCACCTGCACTCCACCCGGCACATTGCCGATCAGCAACGCACCGCCGTGCAGCTTCATCACTTCCTCAACGAAGTTCAAACCCAGGCCCGTGCTCTTGCGCCCACTGGCCGGACGCGGCAATGAATAGAACCGCTCACTCAAACGCGGCAAGGCATAGTCGGGAATCGGCGCGGCCTGGTTGAACAGGGTCATCTGCACATCGTTGTGCTGGCGGCTCGCACTGAAGCGCAACGTGCCACCCGGCGGGGTGAAATCCAACGCGTTATCCAGCAAGTTGCCCAGCGCCTGGCGCAACAGGAACGGCTCGCCAAACACGTTCACATCCGCCGCAATCCCTTGCTCGACGTGTAACCCAGCGCCTTCGATGCGCGCGCATTGGGCATTGAGCACATCGCTCACCAGGGCCGCCAGCGGGATGCTCACCTGCTCTTCCAGGCCCTGGCGTTGTTCGACCTGTGCCAGGTTCAACAGGCGTTCGATCAACTGCTGCAAGCGTGCGCTTTCGCTGTCGATATTGCCGACAAAACGCTGCTGTTGCTCGCGGGTCATGTCGCCCTGCAACAGCTCCGCCGCGCCGCGAATGGCCGCCAGCGGGCTTTTCAGTTCGTGGGTCAGGGTGTGTACGTAATGTTCTACGTAGGCTTTGCCTTCCAGCTGTGTGCGCATGTGCTCCACAGCGGTGGACAGTTGCTTGAGTTCGCCGCCACGGTAGTGCGGCAGCTCGGCGCGGCGGCCCTCGCTGACGGCTTCGGCATAGGCGGTCAGACGGCGCAGGGCGGCGCTCACCCACCACGACAACAGCGCGCCGAGCAGCAAACCGAGGATGACCAGCCCGGCGCCGTACCAAAGCAGGCGCCGCTCGGTACGGTCGACATAGGGCTGCAACGAGCTGTTGGGCTTGGCCACAGTGACCACGCCGATGATCTGGCCGTTATCGCGGATCGGCGCGCCCACATGCATCACCGACGAGGTGGCGTCCTGCGGGTTACTGCGGGTGGAACGCGCGCCGTATTCGCCGCGCAGGGTCAGGTAAACGTCGTTCCACTTCGAATAGTCCTGGCCCACCGCCACGCCGCTGGAGTCGAGCAACACGGTGCCGTTGGCGTCGGTGACGTAAATTCGATGGTTAACCTGGTTTTTCGGTAGCCCCCAGATGGTCGCGCCCGGCTGACGATTGCCGTAAGCCTTGAGCAGCGCGGGCCAGTGGCTCTGGCCGAGGGTGCCGTTTTTGACGTCATCGCGCAGGATCTCGGCCAGCAGGTTGGCGGTGTCCACCAGGGTTTCTTCGGTGGATTGGCGCACGCCGGGGCGGATTTCCTTCATCACGGTGCTGAGCACGAAATAGCCGGTCAGGCCGATAAACAGCGCGTACACCAGGAACATCCGCAGCCCCAGGCGCATCAGCTGTGGCTCGGGCTGTAGCTGTAGCCGAGGCCGCGGTGGGTCTGGATCGGTTCGGCTTGGGCGGCAATGCCGCGCAATTTGCTGCGCAGGCTTTTGATATGGCTGTCGATATTGCGCTCGTAGCCGGCATCGGCAGGCACGCCCACGGCGTCGAGCAACTGTTCGCGGCTGAACACCCGCTCCGGTTGTTCCAACAGGCTCTGCAGCAGACGAAACTCATGGCGCGTCAGGCTCAAGGGCTGGCCGCGATAGGCGATCTGCATGCGCTCCAGATCCACCTGAAACAGCGCCGGCGCCACACCAGGGCCGACGCGCTTGAGGATCGCCTTGACCCGCGCCGCCACTTCCCTTGGGCTGAACGGCTTGACCACGTAATCGTCGGCGCCGATCTCCAGCCCCACGACCCGGTCGATCTCACCGTCGCGGGCACTGAGGAACATCACCGGCACTTCGCTGAAGCGGCGCAATTGCTTGCAGGTTTCAAAACCACTGATGTCCGGCAGGCCGATGTCGAGGATGATCAGGTCGGCCGGGGTCTTGCGCTGATGCTCCAGCGCCGCCTGGCCCAGGCTCAGCCAGGTGGTGCCGAAGCCCTCGCCTTGCAGGGCGAATATCAGCGTGTCGGCAATCGCCGCTTCGTCTTCGACAATCAGGATGTGGGGCATGGCAGTCCGTCAGCAGTCCGGTTTGTCGGCAGTGTACCGACGGGCCGGGTTCACCGCAGCGCCGAATTCACGCAGGGCCTTGGCACCGATCAGCAACGGGTAATTGAAGCTGCTGCGGTCGGTGAGGTTGACCTCGACGGTACGCTTGACGTTGCCCAGGCACATTTCCAGATCGATCACTGGGCGCTTGGCCACGCTGGCTTCATCTTTTTCGTCGTCTTCGTCGGCGCGGCTCTTGATCTTGCTGATGCGCGAGACTTTGTGTTCGAAGACCTTATCGGATGCGTCCTTGCCGCCCAGGCGGAAACGAACCCAGTCATCACCATCGCGGGTGAAGGTTTCGATGTCGCGGGCCGACAGCGAGGCAGTCAGCGCGCCGGTGTCCATCTTGGCCTTGAAGGTTTCGCCGATCTCCGGCAACTGGATGTATTCGTAGCGACCGTAGAGGGTCGGTTCGGCGGCCATGACCGGCAGGGCAACCAGGGCGAGGGAGGCAAGGAGCAGTTTCACGAAGTGATTCCTCGGAAAAGAAGTAGGCGGATTCTAGACCGCATAAGCGCTACTTAGTTAGATCACCCGGCGTTTTGTGATTTGGCCTCTAGACTCAAGCTGCTTATCATGGCCCGCCCACACAATTCCAAGAGTTGCTTATGCGCCGCCTGCTCACCGGCTGTTTGGTTACATTGCTGCTGTTACTCAATACGCTGGTCCTGATCGGACCGCTGATGGTGTTCGCCCTGCTCAAACTGGTGGCGCCTGGCCGCTCTCGGGACTACATGTCCTGGGCGGTGATGTGGATCGCCGAGACCTGGGCCGAGATCGACAAACTGATCTTCGCCCTGTGCATTCCGACCCAGTGGGATATCCGCGGCGGCGATGAGCTGCGCCGTGACACGTCGTACCTGGTCATCAGCAACCATCAATCGTGGGTGGATATTCCCGCGCTGATCCAGGCCCTCAACCGTCGCACGCCGTTCTTCAAGTTCTTCCTGAAAAAAGAGCTGATCTGGGTGCCCTTCCTCGGCCTGGCCTGGTGGGCGCTGGATTACCCGTTCATGAAGCGCTACACCAAAGCCTTCCTGGCCAAACACCCGGAATTGGCGGGCCAGGATTTGAAGATCACCAAACAGGCGTGCGAGCTGTTCAAGCGCCAGCCGGTGACAGTGGTCAATTACCTGGAAGGCACGCGCTTCAGCCAGGCCAAACATGCGCAGCAGGCTTCACCGTTCAAGCGGCTGCTCAAGCCCAAGGCGGGCGGTGTGGCGTTTGTGCTGGCGGCAATGGGCGAACAGCTGGATGCGATTCTCGACGTGACCGTGGTGTACCCGTCGCAGAAGATCCCGGGGTTCTGGGACTTGATCAGCGGCGCGGTGCCGAAGGTGATCATCGATATCCAGACCCGCGAGCTGGACCCGGCGTTGTGGCAGGGGGATTACGAGAACGATCCGGCCTTTCGCCAGACCGTCCAGAGCTGGGTGAACCAGCTCTGGAACGAGAAGGATGCGCGTATTGACGAACTTATCCAGTGACCTGTCGGCACCAACAACTGACGCGTGGCCGACTCACTCGGTCAGAACGAAATTGACGCATCATTATCTGCGCTAAAACCCAAGCTCCCAACGCTCCCGGAAGCTTGCGCGCCGGCGGAAACCCCAACACCGCCCTCCCCAGCTTGGCCGCTGTTTTTCATGTCAGCGAACGTCATGAAACTATCACCCTCGGCTGGCTTGTCGCAGCCGCAACCTTGTGCCGACCCGTATGTAGAAAAGGAATTAAACATGTTCTGCAGTACATTGAACTCGCTCATCGAACGGTCTCCAGAAGTGGTTGGACGTCTACCCTGATACGCCACATTCGAACGTACCAGACAGCATCGATAAGTGGATAAAGCCTTGCCGCCAGTTCCTAGCTCGGCCGAATTATCGATAGATCAAAAGGCCGCCCAACAAGGGAACGGGTCGCAAGGCGACATAAAATCAGAGCCTTTCAGTTGTCAGTGCCCCAAGCCGAGGCCAGCTTGCCCAGCACCGAACTGTTGGCGCCCTGGCTGCCCAGAAATTGCAGAATCACCGGGGCAAACTGGCCGACCATGCCACTGTCCATGCCCAAGGCGCTGAAGGCGGTGTTGAGGTCGTTGGTGTTTTTTACATTGCCGAGCAGGCCGTCCAGGCCGCTGGTCTTGCTGCCGCCGGTCTGGCCGAGCATGCCGCTCAAGGCTCCAAGGCTGCCGAGGGCATTGTTGCCCGACAACTGGTCAAGCCCTGGCACGCTCTGGCCCAACTGCGAATAATCTTTGCCGCTCAACTGATTGCGCGCCAGGCCGAGCATCGCGCCGGTGCCGCCGATGGCTTGCTCCGGGGTAACGTTCAACTGCGAGGTCAGGGTGCTCAGCAGGTCGGCCGTCTGGGACGACGGTGCGGCAGCAGCGGCTTTGTTGTTACCACCCTGCATACCCGCAATGGCATTGGCCGCGTCGCCCAGGCTGAAGCCTGCGGCCAGTGCGGGCCCGGCGGCCAACGTCATCAGGCAGGACAGGGCGAAACCGCGTGAAATCTTCATGGATACAACCTCAGGATGTAGGGGCGAAAGCAGGTTTTTGACTGGGTAACCGGTCGGTTGTTCCGAGCCAGGGAGGAACCGATCCGGCCTAAGCGAGTCCATGAACTGACTACAAAATTTGTCAGGAAGAGACTTATGACTGCGATCAAACCCCAAGTGATTGAGCACAAGCCTCCATTCTGGAGCCGCCCTCGCCTGTTCATCGGTGCCTGTGTCGTGGTGGTTGCCGGTATCGGCGGCGCGATCTACACCCAGGACAGCGTCAAATCCGCTGCCACCCTGGTGACCACCACCCAGCAGCCGGCCGCGCAAATCATGGCGCACAAAGACTACCTGGAAGTGCAACCCATCGCCGCCGCCGCCGCAGAGCCGGACAAGAGCCTGGAACTGTGGGCGATTCCCAAAGACGGCACGCCGATCTCCCTGGGCCTGTTGCCGGAGGACGGCAAAGGCATTATCGGCCTGAACCCACGCCAGCAAGCGTCCATCAGCAAACCGGTGGAGTTGATGGTGAGTTCGGAAACCAAAGGCGGCTCGGTGAGCAAACAACCGACCGGGCCCACTGTCTATCAGGGCGCACTGGCCAACCGCTGATATCCCAATACCACAAGCCAATGTGAGAGGGGGCTCGCCCCCGATGGCGTCGATTCAGTCACCTGTTTACTGACTGAATCAATACCATCGGGGGCAAGCCCCCTCCCACATTTGGCTCTTGCTGTGCCTGGGTTTTACGCCGCGCTGAACAACTTGTGCGGATCAATCACAAACTTCTTCGGCACGCCCGCATCGAACTCGCCGTAGCCCCGTGGTGCGTCGTCCAGGCTGATCACCTGCACGCCGACGATCTCGGCGATGTTGATGCGGTCCCACATGATCGCCTGCATCAGCTGGCGGTTGTACTTCATCACCGGGGTCTGGCCGGTGTGGAAGCTGTGGGATTTGGCCCAACCCAGGCCGAAACGGATGCTCAGGCTGCCCATTTTCGCGGCGGCGTCGACGGCACCCGGATCTTCGGTGACGTACAGGCCTGGGATACCGATCTTGCCCGCTACGCGCACTACGCCCATCAACGAGTTGAGTACGGTGGCCGGGGCCTCTGCCTTGACGCCATCGTGGCCATGGCCGCGCGCTTCAAAGCCCACGCAGTCGACCGCGCAGTCCACTTCCGGCTCGCCCAGCAACGCGGCGATCTGTTCGTGCAGCGGCGTATCGGTGGACAGGTCCACTACTTCAAAACCCTGGGCCTTGGCGTGGGCCAGGCGGATGGAGTTGACGTCACCGACGATCACCACTGCCGCACCCAGCAGACGCGCCGACGCAGCAGCGGCCAGGCCAACCGGGCCGGCACCAGCGATGTACACAGTGCTGCCTGGGCCAACGCCGGCCGTCACCGCGCCGTGGTAGCCCGTCGGCAGAATGTCGGAGAGGCAGGTCAGGTCGCGGATTTTCTCCATGGCCTTGTCGCGGTCCGGCAGTTTGAGCAGGTTGAAGTCGGCGTACGGCACCAGCACGTACTCGGCCTGGCCGCCAGTCCAGTCGCCCATGTCGACGTAGCCATAGGCGCCACCGGCACGGGCCGGGTTGACGGTCAGGCACACGCCGGTGTGTTGCTCTTTGCAGGAACGGCAGCGCCCGCAAGCCACGTTGAAGGGGACGGAAACCAAGTCGCCGATTTTCAGGTTTTCGACGTCGCTGCCCTTCTCGATCACTTCACCGGTGATTTCGTGACCGAGCACCAGGCCGGTCTGGGCAGTGGTACGGCCGCGCACCATGTGTTGGTCGGAGCCGCAGATATTGGTGGAGACCACGCGCAGGATGACGCCGTGCTCGATCTTCCTGCCACGGGGGTCCTGCATTTTGGGATAGTCGATTTTCTGTACTTCGACCTTGCCGTTGCCGAGATACACGACACCACGATTACCAGACATGTCAGTCACCTCTATATTTATCGTTGTTGAGAGAGTGGAGCGAGCTTCAAGCGGCAAGCTACCAGCCGCAAGAAGTGTGCAGTGCCGCTTTTTCCTGCGGCTTGAAGCTTGCAACTTGCCACTAAAGAACGACCGTCCTGTTAGCGTTCAAGAACACACGTTTTTCGATGTGATACCCAACCGCCCGGGCCAGTGTCAGCCCTTCGATATCGCGGCCCTTGGCAATCAAATCCTCGGGATAGTGGCTGTGATCCACCACCTCCACGCCCTGGGCGATGATCGGGCCTTCGTCCAGGTCGTTGTTGATGTAATGCGCAGTGGCGCCCACCAGTTTCACGCCCTTGTTGTACGCCTGGTGATACGGCTTGGCGCCCTTGAACCCCGGCAGCAATGAGTGGTGAATGTTGATGGCCTTGCCATCGAGCTTGCGGCACAGCTCCGGCGACAGCACTTGCATATAGCGCGCAAGAATCACCAGTTCGGCACCGGTGTCTTCCACCACTTGCCACACCTGACGCTCCTGGGACGGTTTGTCGTTGGGGTCGAGGGGGAAATGGTAGTAGGGAATCTGATGCCAGTCGGCCAATGGCTTGAGATCGGGGTGGTTTGACACCACCGCCACCACGTCCATCGACAATTGGCCGATACGCTGGCGGTACAGCAGATCGTTCAAGCAGTGATCGGCCTTGGACACCATGATCACTACCTTTGGCCGGTAGTTCGGTGCCGTCAGCTCGAAGATCATGCCAAACGCTTCGCCCCGCGCAGCCAGCCCATCGCGAAAGGCTTGCTCGTCGAACCCGTCGGGCTGGCGGAATTCCACGCGAATGAAAAACCGGCCCGAGAGGCGGTCATCGAACGAATGGTGCTCGGTGACGTAGCAGCCCTGCTCGAACAGGTAGCGGGTGACCGCGTCCACCGTGCCGAGCACGCTGGGGCAGTCGGCGGTCAAAATCCATGTATCGGGTGCGCGGCTCATGGGTTATTCCTCAGGCTTGGACACTCAGGCCGAATTCCGCCGAGGCATCCTGCAACCACAGCCACCAGTAATCCGAGAAGCTGCGACGGATCACCAGCTCCCAGGTGTCTTCGGCGGTATGGCGGATCACCAGTTGCGACTTGGCGAACACCGTGCCTACCGCTTTGCCCACTGGGAAATTATTGGGGTGCACGTCGTAGCTGGTGGATTTCATCAGCACATCGCGCACGTTCGGGCCGCTGAGTTCGAGGATCTGCTGGCCGCCGCTGACGTTGACCACCTGAATATGCAGGTCGCCCAGCGCGGCACGCAGGTTCTGCTCTGCGGCGAATTCCTCACCGCTCGGCACCACCAACAGCCACTCATCCGGGCCGAGCCATTGCAGGCTGGTTTCGCCTTTGACAATAACTTGCAGGGCGCCAGGCAATTCGATGCCCAGGGCCTTATGCACGCCGGCGGCGAACGCGGCATCGTGGCCATCGCCACGAATGGTCAGGTGGCCGAGCAGTTTCTTTTCGCGCACGGTCACACCGGCGTTCTTGCGGCCCTTACCGACCAGGCTGGCGAGGTCGGCATGGTGCAGCGACGACTCGGCCTTGGCACCGGTAGTGGGGCGTTGTTGGTACACATTGGCTGCTGTCATAAAGCACCTGTTCTGAATTCTGTTGTGTGGCTACTGGCGTCATCGGGAGCAAGCCCCCTCCCACAGGGGAATGCATTCCAAATGTGGGAGGGGGCTTGCTCCCGATGGCCGCGCCTCGGTCTATCAAATGTTCTGGCGATCACCTTTCGGGTCGAAGAACACCGAAGACACAATCTCAGCCTCGATCACGCTGCCATCGGCCTGGGGCGAGAACACCCGTTCGCCGATGCGCTTCAAGCCGCCTTTCACCACGCCCATGGCAAACGAATAGCCCAGGGAGTTGTGCGCGTAGCTGGAGGTGACGTGACCAACCATCTTCATCGGGATCGACTGCTTCGGATCGAGCACCAGTTGCGCGCCCTCCGGCAGCCACACCTTAGGATCAATCGGCTTGAGGCCCACCAGTTGCTTGCGCTCTTCGCGCACGCAGTCTTCACGGTTCATGCCGCGCCAGCCGATCCACGAGAACGGTTTGGTACGGCCAACGCACCAGCCCATGTTGAGGTCGTCCGGGGTCATCGAGCCGTCGGTATCCTGGCCGACGATGATGAAGCCCTTCTCGGCCCGCAGTACGTGCATGGTTTCGGTGCCGTACGGAGTCAGGTTGTACTTCTTGCCGGCGGCGACAATCTGTTCCAGCACGCCCATGGCGTAGTCGGCCTGCACGTTGACTTCGTACGACAGCTCACCGGTAAACGAAATGCGGAACACCCGCGCCGGCACACCGCCCACCAAACCTTCTTTCCAGGTCATGAACGGGAAGCCGTCCTTGTCCAGGTCGATGTCGGTGACTTCCGCCAGCAGCTTGCGGCTGTTGGGGCCGGACAGGGTCATGGTTGCCCAGTGGTCGGTGACCGAGGTGAAGTACACCTTGAGGTCCGGCCATTCGGTTTGCTGATAGATTTCCAGCCACTGCAGCACGCGGGCGGCGCCGCCGGTGGTGGTGGTCATCAGGAAGTGGTTGTCGGCCAGGCACGCGGTCACGCCGTCGTCGAAGACCATGCCGTCTTCCTTGCACATCAGGCCGTAGCGCGCCTTGCCCACGTCGAGCTTGGTCCAGGCGTTGGTGTAGATGCGGTTGAGGAACTCACGGGCGTCCGGGCCCTGGATGTCGATCTTGCCGAGGGTGGACGCATCCAACAGGCCGACGCTGTCGCGCACGGCCAGGCATTCGCGTTTCACCGCGGCGTGCAGGTCTTCACCGTTGCGCGGGAAGTACCAAGGACGTTTCCACTGGCCGACGTCTTCGAACTCGGCGCCATTCTTGACGTGCCACGCGTGCAGCGCGGTGTAGCGCACGGGTTCGAAGATATGCCCACAGTGCCGGCCCGCTACGGCGCCGAAGGTGACGGGCGTGTAGTTGGGGCGGAACATGGTGGTGCCCATCTGCGGGATGGTCACGTTCAGCGAGCGCGCAGCGATAGCCAGGCCGTTAACGTTGCCCAACTTGCCCTGGTCGGTGCCGAAGCCCAGCGCGGTGTAGCGCTTGACGTGCTCGACCGACTCGAAGCCTTCGCGGGTGGCCAGTTCGATGGCGGCAGCGGTAACGTCGTTCTGCAGGTCGACGAATTGCTTCGGCGCCCGTGCGGTCGCTTTGTCGTGCGGCACCTGGTAGATCGCCAGGGTAGGTTCTTCCAGACGGCTCAGGGCCTTTGGCAGAGTGCCTTCCACCGGCGCGAAACCGGCTTCGCTGGCGGCGCGCACGCCCCCTTCGAAACCATCGGCCAGGGAATCGCCGAGGCCGTAGACGCCGTTGATACCACCGACGCACACGCGTTTCTGCGGCGCTTCGCCAGGGACGAAACCAAGAATGTCTTCACGCCAGATCGGCTTGCCGCCCAGGTGCGAAGCCAGGTGAACCACCGGGCTGTAGCCGCCGGAGCTGGCCACCAGGTCGCAGTCCAGCCACTCGCCGGGGCTGGTGACTTTATGCGCCTTGACGTCAATCGCGGCGACACGCGCAGCGGTCACGCGCTTGGTGCCACGGGCTTCGACCACGGCGCTGCCGGTGAGGATGCGGATACCTTTGGCGCGAGCTTCTTCCACCAGCGCACCGCGTGGGTTGTGGCGCACATCGGCGACGGCCACCACGGCCAGGCCGGCGTCGAACCAGTCCAAGGCCACGCGGTAGGCGTGATCGTTGTTGGTCGACAGCACCAATTTTTTACCCGGTGCCACGCCGTAACGGCGCACGTATGTGGAGACCGCACCGGCGAGCATGTTGCCCGGCACGTCGTTGTTGCCGTACACCAGCGGACGCTCGCACGCGCCGGTGGCCAACACCACGCGTTTGGCACGCACACGGTGAATGCGCTGGCGCACCACGCCGATCGGCGCACGGTCGCCGAGGTGATCGGTGAGGCGCTCGTGAATGGTCAGGAAGTTATGGTCGTGGTAGCCGTTGACCGTGGCGCGGGGCAGCAGCACCACGTCCGGCAGGCTTTTCAATTCGGCGATCACACTGGCGACCCACTCGCTGGCGGGCTTGCCGTCCAGGCTTTCGCGGGAGTCGAGCAACGAACCACCGAACTCTTCCTGCTCATCGGCGAGGATCACGCGGGCGCCGCTACGCGCAGCCGCCAGCGCCGCCGCCAGCCCGGCAGGGCCTGCGCCCACCACCAGCACGTCACAGTGACGGTTGAAGTTGTCGTAGGTGTCCGGATCGTTCTCGGTCGGCGAGCGGCCCAGGCCGGCGGCCTTGCGGATGTACTTCTCGTAGGTCATCCAGAACGATTGCGGGTACATGAAGGTTTTGTAGTAGAAACCCGGCGGCATCAGCTTGCCGCCGACCTTGCCGAGAATGCCCATCATGTCGTTGTTGACGCTCGGCCAGCCGTTGGTGCTGGTGGCGACCAAACCTTGATACAGCGCCTGTTGTGTGGCGCGTACGTTAGGAATCTGGGTGGCTTCGGTCGCGCCGATCTGCAGCACTGCGTTCGGCTCTTCGGCACCGGCGGCAAAGATGCCGCGAGGGCGCGAGTACTTGAAGCTGCGGCCAATGATATCGACGCCGTTGGCCAGCAACGCGGCGGCCAGGGTGTCGCCTTCGAAGCCTTTGTAGGTCTGGCCGTTGAAGCTGAAGGTCAGGACCTTGTTACGGTCGATCCGGCCACCGTTGGACAGGCGATTGATCTGGCTCATACCTTCTCTCCAGAAGCCTTGGCGGTGAATTGCGGCTTCTCGCCAATCTTGTAGGTTTCAAGAATTTCGTAGGTCACGGTGTCGCGGGTCGCGTTGAAATACTGGCGGCACCCGGCGGCGTGAATCCACAACTCGTGGTGCAGGCCACGGGGGTTGTCGCGGAAGAACATGTAGTCGCCCCACTGCTCGTCGGTGCAGGCGTTCGGGTCTAGCGGGCGCGGGATGTGCGCTTGGCCGGACGCGTGGAATTCCTCTTCGGAGCGCAGTTCGCCACAGTGAGGACAGAAGATATGCAACATAGGGAATTTCTCCTGTTAGTGGGCGACGGCGGCAGCGCCGTGTTCGTCGATCAACGCACCGTTGTGGAAACGGTCGATGGAAAAAGGTGCCGCCAATGGGTGCATTTCACCCTTGGCGAGGCTGGCGGCAAACACGTTGCCTGAGCCCGGCGTGGCCTTGAAGCCACCGGTGCCCCAACCGCAGTTGAAGAACATGTTTGGCACCGGGGTCTTGGAGATGATCGGGCACGCATCCGGGGTGGTGTCGACGATGCCGCCCCACTGGCGGTTCATGCGTACGCGCGACAGCACTGGGAACATCTCGACGATGGCCTGGATGGTGTGCTCGATCACCGGGTACGAACCGCGCTGGCCGTAGCCGTTGTAACCGTCGATACCGGCACCGATCACCAGGTCGCCCTTGTCGGACTGGCTGATGTAACCGTGTACGGCGTTGGACATGATCACGCTGTCGATAATTGGCTTGATCGGCTCCGACACCAGCGCTTGCAGCGGGTGGGATTCGATTGGCAGGCGGAAACCGGCGAGCGAAGCCATGTGACCGGAGTTACCGGCAGTGACCACACCAACGCGCTTGGCGCCGATAAAGCCCTTGTTGGTTTCCACACCGATGCACACGCCGTTTTCCTTGCGGAAGCCGATCACCTCGGTTTGCTGGATCAAGTCCACACCGAGGGCATCGGCGGCGCGGGCGAAGCCCCAGGCCACGGCATCGTGACGGGCCACGCCGCCACGCCGTTGCACGGTGGCGCCGAGCACCGGGTAGCGGGTGTTTTTCGAGCAGTCCAGGTACGGAATCTCGTCGGCTACTTGCTTGGCATTCAGCAGTTCGCCATCCACGCCATTGAGGCGGTTGGCGCTGACGCGGCGCTCTGAGTCACGGATGTCCTGCAGGGTGTGGCACAGGTTATAGACGCCACGCTGGGAGAACATCACGTTGTAGTTCAGGTCCTGGGACAGGCCTTCCCACAGTTTCATCGCGTGTTCGTACAGGTGCGCCGACTCGTCCCACAGGTAGTTGGAACGCACGATGGTGGTGTTGCGCGCGGTGTTACCGCCGCCCAGCCAACCTTTCTCGACCACGGCCACATTGGTGATGCCGTGTTCCTTGGCCAGGTAGTAAGCGGTCGCCAGACCATGCCCGCCGCCGCCGACGATGACCACGTCGTACACCTTTTTAGGGGTCGGCGTGCGCCACATCTTCTGCCAGTTTTCGTGATGGCTGAGTGAGTGCTTGAAGAGGCCGAAGCCCGAGTAGCGTTGCATAGTCATTACTCCAATACCGCGCTCAGCGATAAACCGGGAAATCAGCGCACAGGGCAGACACGTGCTTGGCCACGTTGGCCTCGACATCGGCGTCGCCGAGGTTGTCGAGGATGTCGCAGATCCAGCCAGCCAACTCGATGCACTGCGGCACTTTGAAACCACGCGTGGTCACCGCCGGGGTGCCGATGCGCAGGCCCGAGGTCACGAACGGCGACTGCGGGTCATTCGGCACGGCGTTCTTGTTGACGGTGATATGGGCGCGACCGAGGGCGGCATCCGCCTCTTTGCCGGTCAGGCCCTGACGGATCAGGCTGACCAGGAACAGGTGGTTATCGGTACCGCCGGACACTACATCGTAGCCGCGTTT
This sequence comes from Pseudomonas rhodesiae, assembly GCF_013285305.1. NCBI lineage: Bacteria > Pseudomonadati > Pseudomonadota > Gammaproteobacteria > Pseudomonadales > Pseudomonadaceae > Pseudomonas > Pseudomonas rhodesiae. The sequence goes on from NZ_CP054205.1 coordinate 5,463,726, forward strand.
GATAAACACGCTGGCCATGGCCTGGGCGTTGTCGATCACTTGCTGTTGGTAAGCCTTGAAACCCGGCTCCAGCGCTTCCTTGAAGCACACCGCTTTGCCGGCGATCACATGCATCAGCGGGCCGCCCTGGGCGCCAGGGAACACGGCGGCGTTGAGCTTCTTCTCGATCTCTTCGTTGGCCTTAGCCAGGATCAAACCGCCACGCGGACCGCGCAGGGTTTTGTGGGTAGTGGTGGTGACCACATCGGCGTAAGGCAGCGGGTTCGGGTACAGACCGGCGGCAACCAGGCCGGCGACGTGGGCCATATCGACGAACAGCAGCGCGCCCACCTTGTCGGCGATCTGACGGAAACGAGGGAAATCCAGAGTCTTGGAGTAGGCGGAGAAACCGGCCACCACCATCTTCGGCTTGTGCTCCACCGCCAGGCGCTCGACTTCGTCGTAGTCGATCAGGCCGGTGTCGGTGTTGATGCCGTATTGCACCGCGTTGTACAGCTTGCCCGAGGACGACACTTTGGCGCCGTGGGTCAGGTGACCGCCGTGGGCCAGGCTCATGCCGAGGATGGTGTCGCCGGCATTGATCAGCGCCAGGTACACCGCGCTGTTGGCGGACGAACCGGAGTGCGGCTGCACGTTGGCGTAATCGGCACCGAACAGTTGCTTGGCGCGCTCGATGGCCAGGGCCTCGACTTTATCCACATGCTCGCAGCCACCGTAGTAGCGCTTGCCTGGGTAGCCTTCGGCGTATTTGTTGGTGAGGCCGCTGCCTTGGGCTTCCATCACCCGCTTGCTGGTGTAGTTCTCTGACGCGATCAGCTCGATATGATCTTCCTGGCGCTGCTCCTCGGCATTCATCGCCGCCAGCAGTGCGTCGTCATATCCCTGAATCTGGTCTTGTTTGCTGAACATCGCGTCTCTCCCAGCCTTTCGTATTGTTAAGGCCCTCGCAGGGCCCTTTGATGCGATGGTAGGGCTGGCGTAGACAGGTCAAATGCCTGCGCACGCCACGCAAAGGTGCGTTTACGACATTACCGAATCAACACCAAATAAATGTGGGAGGGGTTAGGCAATGATGTGGCGCAGGAGTAGCAGCAGGAGGAAGTGCGTGGGATACAGGGCGTAGGCCCAGCGGCGCATTGCTGGCGGCGAGGTGCTGTGGGCATGTCGCAATAAGACCAACCCCGCCCATGGCGCAATCAGGCACGCGACCAGCCCCAACAGCGCCACCGGCGTGCCGCTATTGAGCAGGATCTGCCATTGATTGGCGGCCACGCAGACCAACCCTGGCAACACACTGAAATACCAAGGCCGGCGAAATACCAGCAACATCGCCAGCGGCAGCAATACACCCAACAAACCGAACATTAAGTGCGCTGAAAATACCGCCGCTATCGTGACCGCGATCAACGCCAATCCTCGATCAATAAACGTCTTCTGCTGCCATCCTCGGGCAACCAGCAGGCCCAGCGCGAGGGTCGGCAACACGTTCAACGTATCGGCATCCTCGATAAACAAGCGATACGGCACTTCGCTGATCACGCTGAACAGCAGCAACCAGCCCAGGTAGCGCCATTGACCGGTTACCGGGGCGTTGCGAACCCGGTGCAGGTTCGCCGCAATCGCCAGGCAAAACCACGGGAACGCCAGCCGACCCGGCACGTACAGGCCGTCCAGGCTCAAACCGACATAACGCAGGTGATCCAACACCATACTGAGCAGCGCCAGCCACTTGAGCAGGTCCAGAGCGCCGTCTCGGATGGGTCCGACAGGCAAGGTGTGAGCGCTGTGCATAATTCCCCAGTGACTTTGCATTTACAGTGCGTGCGCACGCCCAACAATCTTGGTTACAGTGCGCACCAATATCGACCACAGGAACGGGCCATGACCGACAAGAGCCAACAATTCGCCAGTGACAACTATTCGGGCATCTGCCCGGAAGCCTGGGCCGCCATGGAACAAGCCAACCACGGCCATCAGCGCGCCTACGGCGACGATGAATGGACCCACCGCGCCGCCGACGGTTTCCGCAACCTGTTCGAAACCGACTGCGAAGTGTTCTTCGCCTTCAACGGCACCGCGGCCAACTCCCTGGCGCTGTCGTCTTTGTGCCAGAGCTACCATAGCGTGATTTGCTCGGAAACCGCCCACGTCGAAACCGACGAATGCGGCGCGCCGGAGTTTTTCTCCAACGGCTCCAAGCTGCTCACCGCCCGCACCGAAAACGGCAAACTGACGCCGGAGTCGATCCGCGAGATCGCCCTCAAGCGCCAGGACATCCACTACCCCAAACCCCGCGTAGTTACCCTGACCCAAGCCACCGAAGTCGGTAGCGTGTACACCCCCGAGGAAATCCGCGCCATCAGCGCCACCTGCAAAGAGCTGGGCCTGAACCTGCACATGGACGGCGCGCGCTTCTCCAACGCCTGTGCGTTCCTTGGCTGCTCGCCGGCCGACCTGACCTGGAAAGCCGGGGTGGACGTGCTGTGCTTTGGCGGCACCAAAAACGGCATGGCCGTGGGCGAGGCGATCCTGTTCTTCAACCACAAGCTGGCCGAAGACTTCGACTATCGCTGCAAACAGGCCGGCCAACTGGCCTCGAAGATGCGCTTCCTCTCCGCGCCTTGGGTGGGCCTGCTGGAAAACGACGCCTGGCTCAAGCACGCCCGCCACGCCAACCACTGCGCGCAGTTGCTGAGCAGCCTGGTCGCGGATATTCCCGGCGTGGAGCTGATGTTCCCGGTGCAGGCCAACGGCGTGTTCCTGCAACTGTCGGAACCGGCCATCGCCGCGCTGACAGCCAAGGGCTGGCGCTTCTACACCTTTATCGGCAAAGGTGGGGCGCGCTTCATGTGCGCGTGGGATACCGAAGAAGAACGCGTAAGGGAACTGGCTGCGGATATCCGCGAAGTGATGAACGCCTGAGACGGGCGAATAGTGGCGCTGTGCCGAGACTGTTATTGGTTATTTCCGACAGCAACACAGCGAGTTTTCATTGACTAGCCTCTTGGAACCCGCAAGGAAATCGCCGCTGCAGCGGCTACCCTCGCGGGTATTACCATCCGCCGAACAATCGGCTGGAAACGGAAATCCAGAAGAGGTTTGAATCATGGAATATCAAAGCACCGGCAATACCCTGAAAAGCGACGGCACTGTCACCACCACCGTTATCGACTGGGACGAGTTCAGAAAAACCGCCCAGGTCGGCGACACCATCCGCGAGCCGTCGAGGACGCTGCGGATCTATGACAAAGTCTATGAATTGACAGCGTCAGGCCAGCACTTCGTGGTGCATATCTATGCCCAGTGATCGTTAACACTTGAGACTCGCGTCGCAGGCCAGCACTGCGACGCAGAGCTAGCAGATGCCTCCCTCCTCGCCGGCTTTTCGATATCGCCGTACGGTATAACAACTCGACATATAAACTCTGTCGCAACTGCAATTAAATTACTGACGCAATATTAAGTAGTAGTTGGGACAAGCAGTTACCCTAACCCACCGCACCCCATAACAAAAACCAAAACAAAAAACAAGCTGTCACTATTCACAGTTTACCAATCCACAGAGATTGTTAATTCTTACGGTGCGCGCACTTCAATGAACACCCACCCAAACCAATTGAAGGAATTTTAATCATGACAACTCAAAAAGCGGCTCCTATTCCGTATTCAGTCAAAACAACCGAAGAAAAACTTATTCTGGCCGTAAGGGAAAACGATATCATTGAAATAGATGGCCGAACTGCTCACGCAAAAAACGTGAAATACACGTTCAATTCAAATGGCGAGTTCATTAAGTCTTTTACGGCAGACCCTCATCAACCTTAAGTAATAAAAACGCTAATAGCACAGGGTGCCTCTTGTTCACCCTGCGCTATTAGTGACCCAATCAAAACTCACCCAACACTGGCGGTTATCGGCGTGTTTCAGAACTCAATCCGTACATCCCCCTTCGGCACACTGCAGCACGAAAGGATATAGCCTTCGGCTTCATCATCCTCGGTGATCCCACCGTTGTGCTCCATCTCCACTTCCCCACCCAGCTTCAGCACCTTGCACGTGCCGCAGATGCCCATGCCGCAGGCTTTGGGGATCATCAGGCCAAGCTTGGCGGCGGCGGCGTGTACGGTTTCGCCCGGCGCCACGCGGATGCTCTTGCCCGAGGTAATGAACTCCACCTGGTGCAGGTCCGCCAGGTCGACTTCCGGCGCGTCGGCGGCTTGTTCGGCTTGCTCCACCGCATCGGCGCGGGCTTCGGGTGGCGTGGCGCCGAAGGATTCCTCGTGGTAGCGCGTCATGTCGAAACCGGCGGCTTCCAGCAGGCGCTTCACGGCGGTCATGTAGGGCGTTGGGCCGCAGCAGAACACTTCGCGCTCCAGGAAGTCGGGCACCATCAGTTCGAGCATCTTGTGGTTCAGGTAACCCCGGTAACCGGCCCATGGTTCGCCCAGGCCGTGCTTTTCGCAGATCAGGTGCAGGCTGAAGTTATCGATCCGCGACGCCATGTGCTCCAGCTCGCGGTGGTAGATGATGTCTTTGGGCGAGCGGGCGCTGTGGACAAAGGTCATGTCGACATTGGCATTGGTGTCGTAGAACCAGCGCGCCATCGACATCACCGGCGTAATCCCCACGCCGCCGCTGAGGTACAGCACTTTCGGACTGGGGAAGTCGATGGCGTTGAACAGCCCCACCGGTCCGTGCACCGCCAACTCCTGGCCTTCATGCAAAGTGTCGTGCAGCCAGTTGGACACCTTGCCGCCAGGCACGCGCTTGATGGTCACCGAGAAGCTGTATGGCACCGATGGCGAGCTGGAAATGGTGTAGGAGCGCATGATCGGCTGCCCGTCGATTTCCAGCTCCAGGGTCACGAATTGCCCTGGTTTGAAAAAGAACAGGATCGGCTGGTCGGCCATAAAGCAAAAGGTGCGCACATCCCAGGTTTCCTGGATGACTTTGACGCAACGGACGATGTGCCGACCATTGGCCCAGGTCTGGGTGGTTACCGGATTCAGGAAATTATTGGACATGTTGTTCTCCACCGCCGAGGTCGGCCTTATGGTGGCGATTCTGCGTAACGCGAGAACCGCCCACTTACCTATCTGCGACATTCACATACTTATCGCGACCAGCCCCCATACCACGGGGCTTGCGCGTCGGGATCAGAGTGGGCCATGTCGCTCATGGATAAGGTTCGCCGCATCAGCAGCCCCACACTCGCTCCCAACAACGACGCTTTCTTTACGCCTTGCTGCACACCTGATCAGCCACTATTCGCCGGCCACACAGAATGGCCATGAGGACCTACACGATGGACGTCACCGCAACCTTAAGCTTGGGCGATCCGCTGGAACCCGCACGCAAGGCCACCGCGCAAATGCTGCAAGAGCGCGAGCGCACTTTTTCGCTGCCGCAGCCGTTCTACTGCGATGAGCGTTTGTTCGATATCGACATGCAGGAGATCTTCCAGAAAGAGTGGTTGATCGCCGGCATGACCTGCGAGATTCCGACCAAGGGCAACTACCTGACCCTGCAAGTGGGCAAGAACCCGATCATCGTGATCCGTGGCGCCGAGGGCGTGGTGCATGCGTTCCATAACGTGTGCCGTCACCGTGGCTCGCGCCTGTGCACCAGCGACAAGGGCAAGGTGGCCAAACTGGTCTGCCATTATCACCAGTGGACCTACGAACTGGACGGCCGCCTGCTGTTCGCCGGCACCGAGATGGGCGCCGACTTCGACATGAATCAATACGGCCTCAAGCCGGTCAACGTGAAGACCGCCGGCGGCTATATCTTCATCAGCCTGGCCGAAAACCCGCCGGCCATCGATGACTTCCTGTCGACCCTGAACCACTACATGGAACCCTACGACATGGAGAACACCAAGGTGGCGGTGCAAACCACCTTGATGGAAAAGGCCAACTGGAAACTGGTGCTGGAGAACAACCGCGAGTGCTACCACTGCGGCGGTTCGCACCCGGAGCTGCTCAAAACCCTGCTGGAATGGGACGACGTCACCGACCCACGCGCCGACCAGGCATTCAAGGACCACGTCGCCGCCTCGGCCGCTGCCTGGGACGCCGAGAAGATCCCGTACGCCCACGCCAGCTTCGGCCTGCGTAACCGCATCGTGCGGATGCCGCTGCTCAAGGGCACCGTGTCGATGACCCTCGATGGCAAACAGGGCTGCGCCAAGCTGATGGGCCGCATCAAGAACCCGGACCTGGGCTCGATGCGCATCCTGCACCTGCCACACTCGTGGAACCACTGCATGGGCGACCACATCATTGTGTTCACGGTGTGGCCGATCAGCGCGCAGGAAACCATGGTCACTACCAAGTGGCTGGTACACAAGGACGCGGTCGAAGGCGTGGACTATGACGTGGAGCGCATGCGCCAGGTCTGGGACGCCACCAACGACCAGGACCGTCGCCTGGCCGAAGAGAACCAGCGCGGCATCAACTCCACGGCCTATCAACCGGGCCCGTACTCCAAGACTTATGAGTTCGGCGTGGTGAACTTCGTGGACTGGTACAGCGAGCGCATGCTGAGCAACCTCGGCGCGGCACCGGCGCCTTACCTCAAAGGCGTGGCGGCACACGAATAAACGCTCCTAATCGTTGGAACTGTGGGAAGGGGCCTGGCCCCCTCCCACAATCGAACCTCGCACTGCTTACTATTTGATCAGTTCCCTCCCAGCCCCCTGCCCGCCTGCCCTCCAGCCTTTGCCCAACAACTTATCCACAAAGCCACCCACAGCAATTGTGGGCAACTGCGCCAACTACCCGAAAATAAGTGAAGAAAATCCGTGACTTATTCAAGTTACGGGTTGGGACGTGCATTTGATCATTTTTCGATCAATACGCTACAACCCAATAAAATCGTGGCTTTCAGCACTACGTGAACACCTTATCCACAGAAGCGCCAACAGAGTTTGGGGGCAACTTGCACAGCACTGTGGAAAACCGCGGCAACCCTGCATAAATCCAGGCTTTGGCACTGCTCCAGCGCTTCAGCCACGAAATTGATCACTTTTTAATCATTTCGATCAAAGCCTTTATCTTTAAGGCCTGTAGCCGATAGCGAACATCTTATCCACAGAAGCGCCAACAGACTTTGGGGGCAAGTACACATACCCCATCACGCTTATCCACACGGAAAACGCTTCAAAAACCGAGGCTTAGCCTGGTTATTTTTCATACAGCAGGCTGCAGCCCTTAATTTACGTGAGCTACAGGCACCCACGAACACCTTATCCACAGCCAGACACACAGCGATTGTGGGTAACGTGCCAGGCGGTATTCGTCTGTACAAAAAATACTCAGCATCTACACTCACCTTTGCAGTTAATTTCACAAGCCTGGGTTAACGCGGAAGTCCTTGGCGGGATAAACGGGAGGAACAACAGTGATGTGGCAGGGCACACCCAGCCATCACTGCGCCAAAGGTTTTACGCTGATTGAATTACTACTGACGCTGGCCTTACTGGCCACGCTGGCGACAGTGGCTTATCCGCTGACGGCATTGATGGGCAAACGCGACCGAGAACTCGACTTGCAACGTTCGTTGCGAGAGATACGCCGCGCCATTGATTCCTACAAAGAAGCCAGCGACGACGGGCGCATCGAAAAGAGCGTCACTGACAGTGGTTACCCGCCCTCTTTGCAGACATTGGTCGATGGCGTCACCGACCAGACCAACTTGCAAGGTCAAAAACTCTATTTTCTGCGACGCATTCCTCGCGATCCTCTCTGCGAATGTCCCGAACTGGCAGCAGAAAAAACCTGGCAATTGCGCAGTTACAAGAGCAGCGCCGATAACCCACAAGAGGGAGAAGATGTATTTGACGTTTCATCCCGCAGCACTCGGGAGAGTTTGAATGGAACGTTGTACAGCCAGTGGTGAGCGCGGTTTTACCCTGATCGAATTGCTGGTGGTGATGGCCATCATCGCCACACTCATGACGCTGGTCACCCCCCAGTATTTTCGCCAGCACGCCAAGGCCCAAGAGACGGTGCTGCGCCACAACCTCTCCACCATTCGCCAGGCGCTGGATCAATACCGCGAAGACCACGGCGATAACCCCGACTCCTTGCAAGCCCTGGTGGACCGCCGCTACCTGCGCGAAATCCCTCTGGACCCGCTGACCGGCAAGCGCGACACCTGGCAACTGCAACCCTCCGACGAACAAGGCCTGGGCGACGTACGCAGCGGCGCACCGGGCACCGCTAACGATGGGACGGCCTATGCAGACTGGTAAGCAGCGCCAGCACGGCTCGGTGTTCATGGGCATGCTGGTGACGGTGGCCGTCGTGGCCGTGATGCTGATGGAGACGGGCACGCTGTGGTCCAGCGTGTTGCAGCGCGAACGCGAATTGGAACTGCTGGCGCGCGGCAACGAAATCCGCCGGGCCATCGGCCTGTACTACAAGGCCGGCAATGCCTTTCCCAAGTCCCTCGAAGACCTGGTGCTTGACCGGCGCCAACCGACCGTCAAGCGCTACCTGCGCCGGGTCTACACCGACCCGCTGACCGGCACCACCGAGTGGGGCGTCGTGCCAGGGCCGGGCGAAACCATCATGGGCGTGTTCAGCCAGGCCAAGGGCACGCCGTTCAAGCAAGGCAACTTTGCGGTCATCAATCAAAGTTTTACAGGGCAAGGCAGTTATCAAGGGTGGGTGTTTCTGTATGGCTCTGTACAGAGTAACCCTGCAACCCGCGTCACTCCTCTGGGAGATCAGCCGACTCAATGATTTCAACGATATGAACACACTGATCGTTCCAGCAGTTCGGAACTTGTTTATCTGGATTGAAGGTGGACTAGAGCATGAGAAACTTACACAGATATATGCGTGCCGCCCTTAAATGGGTACTGGCAGGAATCGTGGTATTGCCGGCCTTGGCATTGGCCCATGTGGCGACAGATACGCCGGTGGCACGACAATTTTACTGTCGGGGTCAAGCGGACTTCTGGAGCCCTAATCCGTCCGATGCGGGATGCCGGGCGCTCTTGGAAGCAAATAAGGATCTCCCACACTACCCAGGCCAGCAATGGAACCAGGTATCAATTGAAATTCCGAAACCGCAGTACGAGGATCAGGCAGTCGTCGAGCAGTACATACCAGATGGAAAACTCTGCTCCGCCAACAATCCAGAAATGCGTGGCCTCGATCAGCCTTCAGATAAATGGCACAAAACTCCAATCACACCTAAAAATGGCTTTCTACAGGTCATTATTTCCGGTACGGCTCCCCATGTAAGCAGTGATGTTTATATCTATCTGAGCAAACCTGGCTATAACTCCGCGACCATGCCGCTGAAATGGAGTGACCTCGAACTGCTGAAAAAAGAAAGAGTCGATAAGGCATTGCCTGATGACGGGACGGCGCTGAACCCTCTAGGGCTAATGCAAGGCTATTTTAGAATAAACGTACCGATTCCAGCCGGTCGCTCGGGAAATGCGGTTCTATACACTCGATTTCAGCGAGACGACCCTAACGGCGAAGGTTTTTACAACTGCAGCGATGTTACATTCAGCGGTGGGACTGCCCCTGAGTGGTACGCCAAGGGGCCCTTCCTGTTGCCTGGTTTTACCCCACATCCGGGAGACAAGATCCGCTTTCGCGTACTGGGTGCGGATGACTCGCATGATGAAGTCGTAGACATCCGGCATCCCGTTACAGATGCGAATCCGGCCGTTTGGGGGCTGGGGCTGGTACAAGCGCTATCGTCATTCAAAACAATTGTGCAGATAGGTGAACTCAAAGGCACAAGCATCATCTACAACACCGTGGAGCCAGGGAACAACCAAATCTTCCTTGCCGACAAAAATGCCTCTATAGGGATGTCGATTATTACCGACGACGGTGGAACCCCTGTAGATCAACGCCCTCCTGTTGCCAATATCCAAGGCCCAGCCGAAGCCACAGAAGGTGAAACCGTCACTTTCGACGGTGGAAGCTCAGTCGGATACAACGGCAAACTTACCTATATATGGTCTACAAACGCTGCGAAAGACGCGTCAAATATACCCAACCACGAGAGCACCTTTTCTTTCACAGTGGCTCCGTATTTCGACGCCATTCCGGGTGGTCCGCAGCCTGACCACAACGTTTCCTTAACCGTTTATGATCATAAAAATCTGAAAAACGACCCGAAAAAAGTTGTTTTCGTGATCAAAAAGGCTGGGGGCGATGACGGCTTCCCTCAGTGGAAACCGAATGGCGGCTACAACAGCGGCTCACAAGTATCCAATTATGGAGTGAAGTACCGGTGCAAACAGGGATCGGCAGGCGCATGGTGCGGGCAGAATGAAAATGAACCCGGCAAACCCGGTTCCACTTTCTGGCAGCGCGCATGGGATGTTGTTCCTTGAGCCACTGGCATATGCACTGACTTGATAACAGCAAGTGCCAAACGTTATAGGGCGCCTTACGGCGCCTTATATCGCGCAACGCTACAATTGGAAGCAGTACTGGTTATAACGCAGTCCTACCGGCGGTGCCCGCTTCCCCAGCGGGCCGGAAGAGTTGATCACAACCGCCGAGTATCGCCATGCGCACACGCACACTTATTACCCCCTTCCAACGCGCCTTCACCTTGCTGGAGCTTTTGGTCGTCCTGCTGATCATCGCCCTGCTCGCCGGCTATGTCGGACCCAAGATGTTCGACCGCCTGGAGCTGGCCAAGGTGCAAACCGCCCAAGGCCAGATGAAGTCCCTCGCCGATGCGTTGAACCAGTACCGCCTGGACAACGGCAACTACCCCGACGAAACCCTCGGCCTGAATGCGCTGACCACGCGGCCCGCCAATGCGGGCAATTGGCAGGGGCCTTACTTGAAGACGTTGCCGCCTGACCCCTGGGGCAACCCATATCTCTACAAAAACCCGGGCACCCCGCCCAACGACGCCGAGATCATCTCCCTGGGCCGCGACGGCAAGGCCGGTGGTATCAACACCTACGCCGACATTGTCTACGGGCTGTAACGGACCATGTGCGCGCTGCGGATTGTTCTGCTGCTGCTGTGCCTTTCGGGCACCGCCCAGGCCAATTGCTGGCAACTGGCGGCCAGTCGTTATCACGTTGATCCGCTCTTGCTGTACGCCATCGCCAGGGTCGAGTCCGGCCTCAACCCCCGTGCGCGCAATATCAATGCCGACGGCAGCCAGGACATCGGCCTGATGCAGATCAACAGCCGCCACTTACCGGCACTGGCGCGGTTCGGCATCACCGAACAGCACCTGATCACCCAGCCTTGCACCAGCGTGATGGTCGGCGCGTGGATCCTGGCCGGTTTTATCCGCGAAAAGGGCTACGGTTGGCAGGCCGTAGGCGCCTACAACGCCGGGCCCAAGCCGGACCGTGAGGCGCGCCGCACGCGTTACGCACTGGCAGTGTGGCGTTACTACGACGAGTTGCTGCAACAGCGCCGGCAACTGGCGAGGCAAACGCCATGATCGAAATAGACGCCCGCATCATCCGCGACGGTCATTTGCAGTCCCTGCACCTGCAAGCCTTTGACCTGGCCCAGGCGCGCCAGCAATTGCAGGCCGACGGCGCCCAGGTCATCTCGCTCAAAGCCCGTCGCCAACTCAAATTGCCGAGCCGGCGCTCCAAGTTCGCCCTCGGCTTGTTCATCCAGGAATTGGTGGTGCTGCTGGACGCCGGCCTGGTGCTGGTAGAAGCGGTGGAAACCCTGCGCGACAAAGCACCGCCGGGGATCAATCGGCAGGTGATGAGCGAGCTACTGGCCTCGATGTATGAGGGCAACTCGCTGTCCAGGGCGATGCAGCTCAAGCCGCAGACGTTTCCTTCATTGCTGATCGCCACCGTGGCGTCCTCCGAACACAGCGGCCAATTGGCCGTGGCCCTGCGCCGCTACCATCACTTTGAAGCGCATTTGGAAACCGTGAAAAAACGCGTCAGCGGTGCCCTGATGTACCCCTTGGTAGTGCTTAGCGTGGGTGCGCTGATCCTGTTGTTTTTGCTGTTCTTCGTGATCCCGCGTTTCGCCTCGGTGTTCGACGCCGTCGCCGACTTACCCGCCACCGCGCGCTTCATGGTGTGGTGGGGCGCGCTGGTGGACGCACGCGGCATGGAGTTGCTGATCGGCCTGGCGCTGGCGGTGGGTGCGCTGGTGCTGCTGTTTCGCAGCGCCGGGTTCAAGCGTCGCGTGGCCGAGCTGTTCTGGAAGATTCCCAGCCTGGGCGCCCAGCGCACGCTGTTCATCCTGGCGCGTTTCTACCGCACGGCGGGCATGTTGCTGATGGGCGGGATGCCGGTGGTTACGGCGGTGGAGCTCTCCGGCGCCTTGCTGCCGGTAGAACGCCAAGCGGCCCTGCGCCAGGCCATGATCGATATCCAGGCCGGTCAGCCACTGTCCACCTCCCTGGCCCGCCAACAACTGACCACCGCCGTCGCCGAACGCCTGTTGCGGGTAGGCGAGCAAAGCGGCGAATTGGCAGCGATGTGCGAGCGCATCGCGCAGTTTCACGATGAAGCCTTGGAGCGCGCCATCGAGCTGTTCAGCAAGGTCTTCGAGCCATTGTTGATGCTGGTGGTGGGCGGGCTGATCGGCCTGATTGTCTTCATGTTGTACATGCCGATTTTTGAACTGGCAGGTTCCATCCAGGGGTGACGCAATGAGCGACAACACGCACAAGTGGCAGGCGCTGGCGAGCCAACGGGGCATCACATTGGCGGCCTACCTCACCGAATTGCTCAACACCGCTCCAGACCAACTGCACACGGTCGCCGAGCCGTTGGGGCTGCTCGCCATCAGCCCTGAGCAGCTCAGCGAAGACTGGCGTTTCGACCTGTTGCCCCTGCCCCAGGCCCTGATGCATAACGTACTGCCTCTGGATCACCTGGGCCAACCCTGCCTGGTGCTGGGCGACCCCTTTACCCTGGCCAGCCGACACTGGTTGCAGTCTTCCAGTACCTTGCGCCAACTGCCTCTGGCCATGAGCCTGCCCGGTGCGGTCAACGCCCAGTTGACCAAAGCCGAAGCCAGCCAGCGGGTGATGCAACCCTTCGGCGAAGACGACCCTGACGCACCAATCGGCCAGGCCGCCCAGGAAATCTCCTTGAGCAGCATCGCCCGCGACGACAATCCGGTGGTGCGTCTGGTCAATTCCATGCTGTTCGATGCGCTACAAAGCCGCGCCAGTGACATCCATGTGGAAACCACTCCCGGCGGCCTGGTGATCAAGTACCGCATCGACGGCGTGTTGCAGCAGATGGGCCAGGCCAGCGGCATGGACATGGCCGAGCAGGCGCTGTCGCGGATCAAGGTGTTGTCGGAGCTGGATATCGGTGAGCGACGCGTGCCCCAGGACGGGCGTTTCAAGATGAAGATCCAGGGGCGCGAAGTGGATTTTCGCGTGTCGATCATGCCCAGCATCCACGGCGAAGACGCGGTGCTGCGCATCCTCGACAAATCCCAGCGCGGCGAATCCCTGAGCCTGGAGGCCCTGGGCCTGGCCGCCGACACCATCGCCCGCATCCGTGCCCTGGCCAGCGAACCCTACGGTATGCTGCTGGTCACCGGCCCCACCGGCAGCGGCAAATCCACGACCCTGTATGCCGCGTTGTCGGAGACCAATACCGGCGAGAAAAAAATCATCACCATCGAGGACCCGGTGGAATACGAACTGCCCGGCGTGCTGCAAATTCCGGTCAACGACAAGAAGGGCCTGACCTTTGCCCGTGGCCTGCGCTCGATCCTGCGCCACGACCCGGACACGATCCTGGTGGGCGAAATCCGCGACGGTGAAACCGCGGGCATCGCCGTGCAGGCGGCGCTGACCGGGCACCTGGTGATGTCGTCGGTACACGCCAACAGCGCGTTCAGCGTGCTCGAGCGTTTTACTTATATGGATGTGGACCCGGCGAGTTTCGTCGAAGCCCTCAACGGCGTAGTCGCCCAACGCCTGGTGCGGCGCATCTGCGCGGATTGCGCGGTGGAGGCCGAACCCGACCCGGACATTGCCCGTCTCGCCCAACTGCCCGAGGCCCAGTTAAAGCAAGGCCGCTACCGCGTGGGCAAGGGCTGCGAGGCTTGCCGCCACACAGGCTATCGCGGCCGGCTGGCCCTGGCAGAGGTTCTGAGCATGAACGACACGATCAAGGAGGGACTGTTGGTGCGCAGCTCAGCGTCCACTCTGCGGGAGCTGGCCCGGGAAGCCGGCCATGTGTTTATTCGCGACATAGCCCTGGCCCACGCCGCCCGGGGCGACACCACGCTCAAGGAGATCCACCGTGTCATTTCCCTTTATTGAGCATGTGGTGTGGCTGCATCGCGACGCAGCTGAATGGGCCGCACGCGCGCGCTGGCGTGGTGCGCCTGTCTGGCATGCGCAATGCCAGGGTACGCCGCTGGCCGCCTGCGCCGAACTGTTGGAGCAGGCGCCGCGCGGGCGCGTGAAGTTCCTCGACCGGGCCACGGTGCTGCTGGGTTTTCCCCATGTGCATTACCTGATGCTGCCCTGGCAACCCGAGGTGTACAGCCCCCAGGACTGGCAAGGCCTGGCCGAGGCAATGTTCAGCCGGCAAGCCAATATCGATGCCGAGCACTGGCAAGTGCAGGTCGCCGATAGCTCGTTCGGTCAACCGCGCCTGGCGGTCGCCACACCACGGGAGTTACTGCTGGACCTGCGCGAACTGTTCCAGCTCAACCGCTTGCCGCTGGTGACCTGCACCCCCGTGCTGACGGCGGTCGCCCAACAGTACTGGCGGCACCTGCCTGACGATTGCGTGGTGGCCGTGCCCGAGGCCGGCAGCCTCAGTTGCATGTATCGACACTTGGGCATCATCGATCAGGTATGCGTGATCCCCACCCAACCCGGCAGCACCTTGAGCGACAACTTGTTTACCGCCGACCTGCTGGTCGAGCGGCATGCCCCGGCCACGCTCGTGGTCAGCAACGCGCCGGCGGAGCATCGCCTGGGGCCCGTGCACCCGTGGCTGGAGGAGGCGCCATCATGAAAGCCAGGCTCGCCGGTGTCTGGCAGCAATTGCGCGCGCCCCGTGCACCGCGTGTCGATTTCCAGCGCCCCGCCCCCACCCATCGCGCCCTGGTGGCCGCGCTGTGGCTAATGGCGAGCCTGTTGCTGGTGAGCACTTGGCATCACTGGCAACGCATGGTGCATCAGCAGCAACAGACCGATGTGCTGGAGCAGCAATTTATCCAACTGACCCGCCGTCAGGAGCAGTTGATTCAGGCGGCCATCCGCTTGTCGCCCCAGCAAAGACAACAACTGGCGAGCTTCGCCCAGCAAAAGGTCACACCGTTTGCCTTGATGGATGGCGTGGCCCAGGCCTGGTCCAAGGAGATCGCCCTGACCCGCGTAGAGGTCAACACCCAGGCCCAATTGCTGCACCTGGATCTGGAGGTCAAACAACTGGGCGATGCCTTTCGCTTCGTGGACCGGCTCAAGGCCCAGCCTGGGGTGCGAGTGAACCTGCAACAAAGCGCACTGAAGAGCAATGACCCGCAGCATCCGGTGCAGGTCAAACTCACCGTTGGCGCAGGGTAGCCGGCCATGGACACCCTCGTTCGCCACCTGCCGCGCCTGCGCTGGCACCTGATGCAATGGCGCCAGCGCCTGGGCTTCTGGGGCCTGTTGGCGGTGGGCGTGATGGCGGCGGTGCTGTTGATCGAAGTCGTGCTGATTCAACCGGCCAGCAGCGCCGACAGCCAGCGACGCCAGGCGCTGCAAGCGGGTATCGACGAGCAGCCCCAAGACGTTCAAGTGACTGAACCGGCAGTAGTGGAAGCCCTGCCCACGGCACAAGACTTTGCCCCGCGCCTGGAAAAACTGCTGGGCCTGCTGAGCCAACGCGGTTTCATCATTGAGCAAACCACCCTGGCCTACTCCACGCCGGGGGATACCGGCCTGCAACGCCTGGATGCGCAGATCCCCCTCTCCGGCCCCTACTTCCTACTGCGCGAGGCCTTGACCGAGATCGCCAAAGAGCCGGCGGTACGCATCGAAAACCTCACCCTGGAGCGCAAGGAAATCACCAGCGGCCTGCTCACCATCGACCTCAAAATCAGCGTGCTGGGGGTGGTGGAATGAAACTTCCGTTGTACCTGCGCATCCTGCTGGTGCTGACGTTGATCGGTTGCGGCTGGCTGTTCTGGCAAGACCAGCCCGAGCCCCTCGACAGCGCACCGCCCCCCGTCACCACCAAGGCAGCGCCGAGCGAGCCGGCGGCGCCCACACCCACCGCCGAACCCGCGGAGACGATCGTCGACCTGTTTCCCATACAGACCTGGACCCCGCCGCCGCCCCCCCCACCAGTGGACAACGCACCGCGCAGGCCGCCAGCGCTGCCCTTCAAGGTCAGCGCGCAATGGCGCTACGAGAACCAGGCGAAAATCGTCGTGCTCAGCGGCAACGGCGCCCAATACACCTTATGCAACCGCTGCTCGGTGCCGGGGCGCATTGTGCCCGGCAAGATGCTGGACGCCCATTACCGCTTGGACAAACTCACTGACACCGCCGTGGTGCTGACCTACATGCCGTTGAAGCATGTCAGCACCCTGCGCCTGGACAAGCACTGACCCGGGAGGGGCACGATCATGCGGCTTAGATGGATTCCCTTGGGCCTGGCGCTGTGCGCAGTGAGTGCGTGTGAAACCCAGCGGGCGATCAAGCAAAGCGATGAGTTGCGCCAACAGGGCGATATCGTGCGTTCGGTCGAGGTGCTGCAAGCCGAGGCCAAGGAAGACCCCGACGATATACAGCTGCGCACCGCGCAGTTCAGCAAGCTGGAGTTGCTGGTGGCCCAGTACAGCCGTGAAGCCAACGCCGCCATGGTGCGTGGCGATGACACCGCTGCTATCCGCGCCCTGCAGACCATCCTCAAGTACGACCCCAGCAACCTGGGCGCACGCCAGCAAATCCAGAGCATCCAGGCGATGAAGCAACTACGCCCGCAACTGGCGCGGGCCTATGAGATGAAACGCTCCAACCCGGTGGAAGCGCTCAACCTGGTGCGCCAGATCATCGCGCAGAAGCCCAACTACCGAGAGGCCCTGGACCTGCGCAACGCCTTGACCCGCGAGCTGGTGAGTGCCGACCACCTCAGCGCCGACCTCTCCGAGGCCATGCGCAAGCCTTTGAGCCTGGAGTTCAGTTCCCAAAGCCTGACCACGATTTTCGAGACCATCGCACGGTTATCGGGGGTCAATTTCGTCATCGACAAAGACGTCAACCCCAGCGCGTCGGCCAGCATGACCGCCAGCCGCACCACCGCCGAAGATGCGCTGAACCTGTTGCTAACCACCCAGGGCCTGGACAAGAAGATCCTCAACAACAACACCGTGCTGATTTACCCAAAGCGCCCGGACAAAGAACGTGAATACCGCGAGCTGGCGGTGCGCACCTTCTACCTCAGCCATGGCGATGCCAAGGTCGTGGCCGCTGAGATCAAGCAAGTGCTCAAACCCAAGGAAGTGCTGGTGGACGAGCGCCTAAACGCCGTTCTGGTGCGCGATGGCCTGGACACCCTGAGTGCCGTGGAAAAACTGGTGGAGGCCATCGATATCGCGCAGTCGGAAGTGACCATCGATATCCAGGTGCTGGAAGTCAGCCTCAGCGACGAACTGAACCTGGGTATCCAGTACCCCGGCAGCATCGGCGTGTCGGTCGGCAACCTGAGCAATGTCCCGGCCGGGCTGGCGGGCATCCCGATCAGCGCCCTGCGCGGCATCAACGGCGACAATATTCTGCTGGATGCCAACAGCACCGAGGCGCGGATCAATATGCTGCAACGCAGCGGCAATACGGTGACCCTGGCCAACCCCAGGGTGCGCGTGCGTAACCGTGAAGAAGCGCAGGTGAACATCGGCGATAAAATCCCGGTGGTGACCACCACCACGGCCAACCAGATCACCACCTCGTCGGTGTCTTACCAGGATGTGGGGCTGCAGATCACCGTCAAACCGATCATCAGCCTGAGCGATGAAGTGAACCTGGAACTGAACGTGGAGATGAGCCATATCACCAAGCGCATCCCCAGCTCGGACAACGTACCGGCCACCTTTGAACTGGGCTCGCGCGCCACCAAGACCCTGCTCACCGCCCGCAACAATGAGACCCAGGTGGTTTCAGGCCTGATCCGCACTGCCGACGTCGACGAGGGTTCTGGCCTGCCCTGGTTAAGCAAAATCCCGTGGATCGGCAAAAAACTGTTCGGCACCAATGTGAATACCCAGCAGAAAACCGAAATCATCCTGCTGCTGACGCCCCGGATCGAACGCAACCTGGACTTGCCGATTTCCCAGATCAGCACCTTTCACAGCGGCACCGAAGCGCGCAGTTCGACGCAGGGCATGATCCTGCGCGACACCACGGAAAAGATGATCCTCAAACCCACCGGAGGCGACCCGACGCCCGCGCTGCCGCCACCGATGCAGCAACCGGACGCCAACTGGCAGCCCTTGCCGCCGCCGTTACCGGATCTGGTGCCAAAGTCCGAGCCAGCCGCCCCTTAATCTCAGACCCTGAAGAGGATCAAAACTGTGGGAGGGGGCTTGCCCCCGATATAGGTGAGTCAGTCAATGATGCTGTGACTGTCCTACCGCTATCGGGGGCAAGCCCCCTCCCACTTTGATCACCTTGAGCCGCTTGGGCCGGTTTACCGGATCTGGTGCCGAAGCCTGAGCCAGCCGCCCCTTAATCTCAGAACTTGAAGAAGATCAAACTGTGGGAGGGGGCTTGCCCCCGATAGCGGTGGTTCAGTTAAAAATACTCAGGCTGACACACGGCAATCGGGGGCAAGCCCTCTCCCACACTGATCACCTTGAGCCGCTTGGGCCGGGGTTACCGGACCTGGTGCCGAAGCCCGAGCCAGCCGCCCCTTAATCTCAGACCTTGGAGAAGATCAAACTGTGGGAGGGGGCTTGCCCCCGATATAGGTGAGTCAGTCAATGATGCTGTGACTGTCCTACCGCTATCGGGGGGCAAGCCCCCTCCCACTTTGATCACCTTGAGCCGCTTGGGCCGGGGTTACCGGACCTGGTGCCGAAGCCCGAGCCAGCCGCCCCTTAATCTCAGAACTTGAAGAAGATCAAACTGTGGGAGGGGGCTTGCCCCCGATATAGGTGAGTCAGTCAATGATGCTGTGACTGTCCTACCGCTATCGGGGGCAAGCCCCCTCCCACTTTGATCACCTTGAGCCGCTTGGGCCGCTTGAGCCGCTTGAGCCGGGGTTACCGGATCTGGTGCCGAATCCCGAGCACGCCGCCCCTTAATCTCAGAACTTGAAGAAGATCAAACTGTGGGAGGGGGCTTGCCCCCGATAGCGGTGGTTCAGTTAAAAATACTCAGGCTGACACACGGCAATCGGGGGCAAGTCCCCTTCCACATTGGTTTTGCAGTATGGGTGGGTCAGCGTACGACGCCTTCTTCGATCAGCAACTTGAGGATGGCTTGGGCGCCTTCTTCGGCGCTGACGCCTTTGAGCACCTGCCCACCGCCGCCACTGGCCTTGGCCGTGGCCGCTTTCATGCGGTCGGCGCCGCTCTTGGCCTTGATCACCTTGAGCCGCTTGGGCCGGGGCTTGGCCGGTTGCAGGGTGGCACCCATCAACAGCGCATCGTCTTCGACCTCGACCTCATGGGCCGCCAGTTCCCCGCGCTGGCCCGGGCCATAGGCGCTCTGTCGTGGTTTGGGCGCGGCATTATCCACCGTGGCTAGAAACGGCAGGCGCACCTTCAAGCGCCGCCGCTGGCCCCGTGGCAAGGCTTGCAGCACATGCGCCACGCCGCCGTCGATGGACTCCACCTGGGCCAGCCCCACAATCAGCGGCCAACCCAATTGCTCGGCCAGCAAAAACGGCAGCATTCCCGAGCCTTCGCCGGTTTCCGCCTGGCTGCCGGTGAGCACCACCTGGGCTCCGGCATCACGCAGGTACTCGCTGAGTACCGGCAGTGCGTCGGCGGTGGCCGGTTGCTCCAGCACATGCAGTTGCGGCAAACCCATGCCCAGATAGCTGCGCAGGGTCGGCTCGGCGATGTTGCCGGCATGCAGCACCTGCAACTTATCCCCAGCCAGCTGCAAACCCAGCTCGACCGCGCGGGCGTCCTGCTCGGCGCGGCGCGGGCGACCGGAAGTCGGGTGGGCGCCGATGGACACCAGGCTGATTACATTCGTGCTCATGCTCATATCCTCAAGCCGCGTCGCGCTTGGCGCCGTTGCGGTAGGCCTCGACCGCATCGATCAAGGCGTGCAGTATCGCGGCGCTTTCGCCGATCACCGACAGGTCGGCCCGCTTGATCATGTCGCAACCCGGGTCGAGGTTGATCGCCACCACCTTGTCGCAGGCACCGATGCCTTGCAGGTGTTGGATCGCCCCGGAAATCCCCACGGCCACATACACCCGCGCGGTGACCCAGGTGCCGCTGGCGCCGACCTGGCGATCACGCGCCATAAAGCCATCGTCCACCGCCACCCGCGAGGCGCCTTCGGTGGCGCCCAGTGCGGCGGCAGTCTGGTGGAACAGGGCCCAGTCCTTGACGCCGTTGCCGCCGGAGAAAATAAATTCCGCTTCGGCCATGGGAATGGCCGCCGGGTCCACCGCCACCGCGCCGAGATCCTCGATACGCGGCAAGCTGCGCGCCAGGGTTGTGGATAACTCCACGGGCAACACTTCGTGGCGGGTTTCGCTGACCGGGTCGGCACATTCGGCGGCGGCCAGAATCAGGCGTGGCAGCGGCCGCGCCAAATCCTCCTGGCCCGCGCCGGCGCGGCCGGTGCAGGTGTTGTCTTTGATCTGCCACACCCGCGTGGCCGGGCGCTCCTTGAGGCTGGCGGCAAAACGCCGGCCCAGCTCGCCGCCACCGCTGCGACTGTCAGGCAGCAGCCAGTGGCGTGGATTGAATTGGTTATCCACAGCCCGCAGACCTTGCACCCGTTGTTCCGGCGAATAACCGTCGAATTCGGCGCCGTCGAGCACCAGCAGGCGATCAACGCCGGCCGTGGCAAACGCACTTTCCTTGTGTTCACCAAACACCACCGCCAACACCGCGCCGTCGTCGCCGGCCAGCTGCCGAGCCAGGCCAAGCAGGTCGCGGTCATGGCTACTCAGGCGGCCACCGACCATGTCCGGCACCACGTTGATATAGAACACCGGCGCAGCGACTTGATGCAGCGGCAATTGCACTTCGGCGGCTGCGGTACGTTTACTGGCGCCACCTTGCTGGGCGCCGCTGCGGTCGATGCGTTTGATGCCGTTGGGGCCGATAAAACCGATGCCATGCACGTTCTTGCGGATGACGCCATTGGGCCCCATCCAGCTGTGCTGCACCGGCTGCATCGCCGCATGCAGCGGGTGCAGGCGGTTACGGGCGATCCATTCGGCCCGTGGGTCGCGGCGGATTATGTCGCTCATCAGTGCACCTCCGCAGGTTCACGCTTGGTCGGTGATTTGGCCGGTTGAGCCTCCTCAAGCAAGGCGTCGGCCACCAGTTCGGCGATGTCCTTGATCAATGGGCGCGGTTCGACCACCCCTTCGAGCATCGCGGTGCATTGCGGGCAGCCAACGGCCACCAGCTCGGCGCCGGTTTCGCGGATGTCTTCCATGCGCATATCGGGGATCCGTTGCTTGCCGGGAATGTCAGTGATCGGCGCGCCGCCACCGCCACCGCAGCACCGTGAGCGGAAACCGGAGCGCTGCATCTCCTTGACCTCGATACCCAATGCCCGCAGCACTTGGCGCGGCGCTTCGTACTCACCGTTGTAACGGCCCAGGTAGCACGGGTCGTGGTAGGTCACGCTGTCGCCTTTGTGCTGGCCCAGGTTCAGCGCGCCTTCGCCGATCAGCTCGGCCATAAAGGTGCTGTGGTGTTGCACAAGGTAGTTGCCGTTGAAGGCGCCGTACTCGTTCTTCAGCACATGGAAGCTGTGGGGGTCACAGGTGACGATGCGTTTGAAACTGTACTTGGCCAGGGTCTGGATATTGCGCGAGGCCAGCAGTTGGAAGGTCGCTTCATCGCCCAGGCGCCGCGCCACGTCGCCGCTGTCGCGTTCTTCGAGGCCCAGCACGGCGAAGTCGACCTTGGCCGCTTTCAGCACTTTGACGAACGCACGCAGCGTACGTTGGTTGCGCATGTCGAAAGCGCCGTCGCCGACCCAGAACAGCACGTCGGTGCTGCCTTTTTCGCTGAGCAATGGCAGGTTCAGGTCCGCCGCCCAGTTCAGGCGACCGCCCGGAGCGAAGCCGCCGGGGTTGTCGGTGGCGATCAAATTTTCCAGGACTTCGGCGCCTTTGTTCGGCGTCGCGCCTTTTTCCAGGGTGAGGTGGCGGCGCATGTCGACGATGGCGTCCACATGCTCGATCATCATCGGGCACTCTTCCACGCAGGCGCGGCAGGTGGTGCAGGACCATAGGGTCTCGGCGTCCACCAGGCCGTTGACGATCGGCTGATGCGGATTGCCGCCGTGCTCGCCTATGGCTTTGCCCGGATACGGGCTGCCGGCGAACTTGGCATCGGTGCCGCCCGCCAGGCCGACCACCATGTCCTGGATCAGCTTTTTCGGGTTCAGCGGCTGGCCGGCGGCGAACGCCGGGCACGCGGCCTCACACTTGCCGCACTGCACGCAGGCGTCGAAACCGAGCAGTTGGTTCCAGGTGAAGTCCTTGGGCTTTTCCACGCCCAGGGGCGCGGCTTTGTCGCTCAGGTCCAACGGTTTCAACCCGGTGGAACGGCCGCCGCCGAAGCGCTCGGCGCGGCGGTGCCAGGCCAGGTGCAGGGCACCGGCGAAGGCGTGTTTCATCGGGCCGCCCCAGGTCATGCCGAAGAACATCTCGCTCACGCCCCACAGCACGCCCACGCTGAGCAGCGCAGCCAGCAGCCAACCGCCAAAGTCCGCGGGCAGGATGCCCGCCACCGGCAGGGTCACCAGGAAGAAACTCACCGAGAACGCCATCAGGCTTTTCGGCAAGCGCATCCACGGGCCTTTGGACAGGCGCGACGGCGGGTTGCGCCGACGCAGGTACACGAAGGTGGCGCCGACAAACATCAGCACCGACGCCAGCAGCAAGGCGTAGCCGAGGATCCGGTTCTGCAGGCCGAAGCCGTGCACCAGGATCGCCAGCAGCGCCGACAGCACAAAGCCCAGCGCCGTGGCGACGTGGGTGTTGGCGATGTATTTGTCGCGGGCGACCACATGGTGCAGGTCGACCATGTAGCGCTTGGGCATGGCCAGCAGGCCGCCCAGCAGGTCGACCTTGGACGCGCGGCCACGGCGCCACATGTTTACCCGGCGCAGGGCGCCGAGGACGGCGAGGCCGAGGGCGGCAAACAAGAGAATAGGCAGCAAGGTGTTCAACATGGTGAAGCTCCCACAGACCGCACAGGTCTACTGTGAAACTGGCCCGAATGTGGGAGGGGGCTTGCTCCCGATGGCGGACTGTCAGTTGGTACAGTTGTCGCTGAACCACCGCTATCGGGGGCAAGCCCCCTCCCACATTTGACCGCGTTCACCTCATCAAAAGTCTTTGCACAGGCGCAGGGCGTCGTAGATCGCAGCGTGGGTATTACGCTGCGCCACACAGTCACCGATGCGGAACAGCAAGTACCCATCGCCCGTCTCGCTCAGGCACGGCTGCGGTTTGATCGCGAACAAGGCTTCCACGTCGATCTGGCCTTTGTTGCGCGAACCTTCCTTGAGCCCGTAGTAAATGGCTTCGTCCGGACGCACGCCGTTCTCGACCACCACCTGATCGACCACCCGCTCCTCTTTGGCGCCGGTGTATTCGTTTTCCAGCACCGCCACCAACTTGTCGCCCTCGCGGTAGACCTTTTCCAGCATCATGTCGCCGGTCATGATCACTTCCTTGGGGTACATGCTGCGGTAGTAGGTCGGGAACGACGTACCGCCGATGGCCACGCCAGGCTTGATGTCGTCGGTGACGATCTCCACCTGGCTGCCTTTGTCCGCGAGGAAATCCGCCACCGACATACCGGTGAATTCGCAAATGGTGTCGTACACCAGCACGTTCTTACCCGGCGCGACTTTGCCGTCGAGCACATCCCAACTGCTGACCACCAAACCTTCGGCGGCGCCCCAGTGTTCGTTCTGCTCGATGTACGGATGACCGCCGACGGCCAGCACTACCACGTCTGGACGCAGGTCCAGGATGGTGTCCGCATCGGCGGCCACGCCCAGGCGCAGGTCGACTTTCAGGCGCGCCAACTCCAATTGGTACCAGCGGGTGATACCGGCGATCTGATCGCGCTGCGGGGCTTTGGAAGCCGTGGTGATCTGCCCGCCGATAAACTCTTTTTTCTCCAACAGGGTTACGTCGTGGCCACGTTCGGCGGCTACGCGCGCCGCTTCCATCCCGGCCGGGCCGGCACCGACCACCACCACCTTGCGTTTCGGCCCGGTGGATTTCTCGATGATGTGCGGCACGCCCATGTATTCACGGGAGGTCGCGGCGTTCTGGATGCACAGCACATCCAGGCCCTGGTACTGGCGGTCGATGCAGTAGTTGGCGCCGACGCACTGTTTGATCTGGTCGACCTGCCCCATTTTGATCTTGGCGATCAGGTGCGGATCGGCGATGTGCGCACGGGTCATGCCGACCATGTCCACATAGCCGCCTTCGAGGATACGCGTGGCCTGGTTGGGGTCCTTGATGTTCTGCGCGTGCAGCACCGGCACCTTGACCACTTCCTTGATCCCGGCGGCCAAATGCAAAAACGGCTCCGGCGGGTAGCTCATGTTGGGGATCACGTTGGCCAGGGTGTTGTGGGTGTCGCAACCCGAACCCACCACGCCGATGAAATCCAGCATGCCAGTGTCGTCGTAGTACTTGGCGATCTGCTTCATATCTTCGTGGGACAAACCGTCCGGGTGGAACTCGTCGCCACACAGGCGCATGCCCACACAGAAGTCGTCACCCACTTCGGCGCGCACGGCTTTCAACACTTCCAGGCCGAACTTCATGCGGCCTTCGAAGCTGCCGCCCCATTCGTCGGTACGTTTGTTGACCCGTGGGCTCCAGAACTGGTCGATCATGTGCTGGTGCACGGCGGACAGTTCCACACCGTCCAGGCCACCGGCCTTGGCGCGGCGCGCGGCCTGGGCGTAGTTGCCGATCACGCGCCAGATTTCTTCCGGCTCGATGGTCTTGCACGTCGCACGGTGCACCGGCTCGCGCACACCGGACGGCGACATCAGGGTCGGCCAGTTGAAGCCGTCCCAACGCGAGCGACGGCCCATGTGGGTAATCTGGATCATGATCTTGGCGCCATGCTTGTGCATGGCGTCGGCCAGGTTCTGGAAGTGCGGGATGATGCGGTCGGTGGACAGGTTCACCGAACTCCACCATTCCTGGGGACTATCGATGGCCACCACCGAGGAGCCGCCGCAGATCGCCAGGCCGATGCCGCCCTTGGCTTTCTCTTCGTAGTACTTCACATAGCGGTCGGTGGTCATACCGCCGTCGGTGGCGTACACCTCGGCGTGGGCGGTGCTGAGCACGCGGTTGCGGATGGTCAGTTTGCCGATCTGGATCGGCGCGAACATTGCTTCGAAAGCCATGGCAGGGTTCCTCGACTTACAACGGCTTGACGATGAACAGGCCGTCGTCGTGGCCTTCTTCGGAGCCGCCGTAGACTTGCTCGGCGACGGTGCGCAGGCTGCTGCCGCGCGCTTGCAGAATCTGATCCATGGCCCCGGCGAACCAGCCGGTGAACATGTAATCGACCTTGCGCCCGACCTTGCCGTACACGTAGACGAACGCCGAGTGTTCCAGCTTGACGCTGGCGGTGCCCTTGTCGAGGTCGATGTCTTGGATCTTGAACAGGCCCCAGCCGCGTTGCGACAGGCGCTTCATGTAGTGCTCGAACACCGCGACGCCTTCCAGGCCATGGCATTCGGCTTCTTTTTCGCACCAATGCCAGGCGGATTTGTAGCCGGCTTTGTAGAGGATCTCGGCATAGGCTTCGGCGCCCAGCACCTCTTCGATGCCCATGTGGTTGTTGACGAAGAAATGACGCGGCACATACAGCATCGGCAAGGCGTCGGAGGTCCAGACACCGGTTTCGCTGTCGACTTCGATAGGCAATTGCGGGGCGATCTTGGCCATGGAAACTTAACTCCAGAAAATTCGTGTTGATGCCCGTCGCGCGGAGGGCGACGGGTTAAGGATGAGGAGAGCGGCGGCTTATTCGCCCCACACGTCTTTAAGGACGTTGACCCAGTTTTCGCCCATGATCTTGCGCACCACGCGCTCGCTGTGGCCGCGCTTGAGCAGGGTCTCGGTGAGGTTGGGGAACTCGCCCACGGTGCGGATGCCCAGCGGGTTAATGATCTTGCCGAAGCTGGTCAGGCGGCGGGCGTAGCCTTTGTCGTGGGTCAGCATTTCAAAGAAATCCTGGCCATGGCCCTGGGTGAAGTCGGTGCCGATGCCGATGGCGTCTTCGCCGACGATATTCATGGTGTATTCGATGGCTTCGGCGTAGTCGTCGATGGTCGAGTCGATGCCCTTGGCCAGGAACGGCGCGAACATGGTCACGCCGACGAAACCGCCATGGTCGGCGATGAAC
This sequence comes from Pseudomonas rhodesiae, assembly GCF_013285305.1. NCBI lineage: Bacteria > Pseudomonadati > Pseudomonadota > Gammaproteobacteria > Pseudomonadales > Pseudomonadaceae > Pseudomonas > Pseudomonas rhodesiae. The sequence continues at coordinate 5,490,287 of NZ_CP054205.1, forward strand.
TTCAATTCTTCATCGGACTTGTTGCGCGGGTGCTCTTTAAGGCCGGACGGCAGGCAGTGGGAGTAGCACACCGGCTTTTTCGATTCGAGGATGACTTCTTCGCTGGTCTTGGAGCCGACGTGGGACAGGTCGCACATGATGCCGACGCGGTTCATCTCGCCGACGATCTCACGGCCGAAGCCCGACAGGCCGCCATCGCGCTCGTAGCACCCGGTGCCCACCAGGTTCTGGGTGTTGTAGCACATCTGCACCACGCCCACGCCGAGCTGCTTGAAGATCTCCACGTAGCCGAGCTGGTCTTCGAACGCATGGGCGTTCTGAAAGCCAAAGATGATGCCGGTCTTGCCTTGTTCTTTAGCTTTGCGGATATCGGCGGTGGTTTTTACCGGGATCACCAGGTCGCTGTTCTCGCGGATCAGGGTCTGGCTGGCCACGATGTTATTGATCGTGGCCTGGAAGCCTTCCCACACCGACACGGTGCAGTTGGCGGCAGTGAGGCCACCTTTGCGCATGTCCTCGAACAGGTCGCGGTTCCACTTGGCAATAATCAGCCCGTCGATAACGATGCTGTCGGCGTGCAATTCGGCTGGGCTCATCAGGCGTCCCCTTATTGGCGATTCATGCGCCGAATCGTATGCCGGCGCTTTGGGGTCAGCATATGCCCAGGGACTGAACGGACCCGGTGCAAAAACGACAGGGGAATTGCCGAAAGCGTCAATCCACGACAAAGGCTATGCAGACGCGTCAGACGGGTGACTGTTCTTTGTCTTACGCTTGAGCCAGAATTCGGCCATCCACTGATATGAGACGGCGCAATGAAATCGATTTTCCTGGCTTTGGCACTCATCGCAACCGGCGTCCACGCGGCCGAAGACACCGACAGCACGCCCTGCGACGGCATCGAGAACGACAAACAAACCCTGGAATGCGCCACCTATAACAAGACCACCGCCGAGCAATTGCTCAAGGACAACTACCAGAGCCTGCTCGAACGCATGGGTTCGACCTACGGCAGCAACAAGACCCAACTGGCCGACATTACCGCTCGTCTGAAGGACGCCCAGCAGAAGTGGGAAAAACTGCGGGATGCCGACTGCGCCGTGGACACCTTCCCCGCCAAGCCCGGCACCAAGGACTACGCGATTGCGCAGAACGACTGCCTGGCGCGGATGAGTGATGAACGGTCGGAGTTTTTGGAGTCGATCGGGCAGGAATAAGCGACAATCGCCGCCACTTTTTAATCTGACCAAGGCCATTCATGACCCTCTGCGGCATCGAAATCAAAGGCAGCGAAGCCATCATCGCAGTCGCCTCCCTCGACAACCAGGCGCTGACCCATGTCGCCCTGGCCACCAAAAAAATCGCTCTGGAAGATGACGACGAGGCGGCGAATGTCAAAGCCTTCGCCGCACAGGTGAAGGCGTTTGTGCAGGACAATGCCATCACCCGCATCGCCATCAAGAAACGCAGCAAAAAAGGTGAATTCGCCGGTGGGCCGACGACGTTCAAGATCGAGGGAGTGTTTCAGTTGCTCGACGGTGTGGAGGTGACGCTGCTGTCGCCCCAGACCATCAATGCGCAGAACAAGAAACACAACTTTGAACTGCCCGCGACGCTGAACAAGTATCAGCATGAGGCGTTCAAGACGGCGTGCTCGGCACTGCTGAAGAAATAAGCCCCGCCGAAAATCCAATGTGGGAGGGGGCTTGCCCCCGATAGCGGTGGGTCAGCCAAATCAGTATCCACTGACAGCCCGTCATCGGGGGCAAGCCCTCTCCCACATTGGATGTGTGTTGTTTTTAGTGGGGGGTATGGCGCTTGTACAGCAGCCAATCCCCGAACGACTTGTCCTCCAGGGCATACCCGCCCCGACCCGATTTCCACACCAGTTCCTTGTCGCGCAGGGCATCGATGCAGGCCTGGATGGTCTGGGTGCCCGGCACCACGTCGCTGCCCATGTCCTCCAACGCCTTGCTAACCGCGGTGAGGGTGCTGTCGGTAAACGGCGCGAAAGGTTCGTTGTTCAGCGAGCGTTCCACCATCACCTGCAAGACGGCGCGTTGCGGGATGGTCAGGGCGTTCCAGGCGCTTTCGAATTCGGTCCACACACCTGCGCGCAGCAGTTCGGCGCGACTGTGCAGCAACTGGCCCAAGTTGCTGGCCTCGCCCAGCTCCAGCGCTACTTCACCGATGATCGTACGCAGCATCTCGGGTCGGCGGCCGACCAACTCGAAGGCTTCATCGATATCGGCGGCGTTGAATTGGTTGGTCGGGGCCAGGTTCGCGTTGAGGTGTGCGGTGTAGGCCTGGGTGAAGGCTTTGCCCAGCAGTGGAAACGGCGTGATGCTGGAGCCAAAAAACGGCTGGCTTTTACCCAATACCAGATAGGCCAGCTTGTCGCGATTGGAACCGGTAAAGACTAAATGCAGGCCGCTGCCCTCCTCGTCACGCCCTTGGTTGAGCTGATCCCGGGCGGCCTTGAGCGCGAACATGGCGTTGATCCCCGAATCGCTGGTCAAGGCATGCTGGGCTTCATCGATCACCAGCACGACGGGTTTTTCCGCCGCGTGGTGGAGCAACTCCAACGCTTGGGTCAGGGTCGCGCCCACCGGCAATTGCGGCTTGCTGAAGTCCCAGGACAGGGTCCGCAGAAAACTCAACCTTTCGATGCCAAGGTTCTTGGCCAGCTTGCGAATGCCCTTTTCGTAGGGCGCAAGCGCGGCGGCAATGGCGCTGGCGATCAACTCCGCGGGATCTTTTTCTTTGTCGGCCCACAGATCCACATACACGGTGAGCCAACCGCGCAGTTGGCACTCCGGGATCAGGTCTTCGCGCAAGAACGTACTTTTACCAGTGCGACGTGGCGCGGCGAGGAACAGGCCAGAGGTGAAATCCTGAAGGCCGGCGCCCACCAGGCCATCGGCAATGCTGCTGGCCAGCGCGGGACGGCGGAACACAAAACCGCTGAGCTTGGACATGGCTTATACCAAATTATTGAAACGGCTATAAATTATAGCCTTGAGTATAATCAACTATAATTGCCCGTCAAACCGACTCCCGTCGCCGATCCTCCCTGGGGCATTTGGCAAACCGCGCCCGGTAACTGCGCGTGAAATACGACGGCGATTCAAACCCGCAGGCAATGCTCACTTCCAGCACGCTCAAACCGCTCTGGCGCAGGAGTTGCCGGGCTTTTTCCAGGCGCAGGCCCAGGTAGAAATTGCTCGGGGTGTCGTTCAGATGCAGGCGGAACAGGCGCTCCAACTGGCGCCGGGTGACCTTGATCGCCTCAGCCAAGGCGAGGGTGCTCAGGGGCGGTTCGGTGTGCTGTTCCATCTCGCCGATCACTTGCACCAGTTTCTGATTGTTGATGCCGTAGCGCGTGGCGATCTGCATGCGCTGGTGGTCTTTGCGTGGGCGAATGCGGCCGAGCACAAACTGTTCGGACACCTGAATGGCCAGGTCGGCGCCGTGGGCCTGGGCGATCAGGTCGAGCATCAGGTCGATGGAGGCGGTGCCACCGGCACAGGTGATGCGGCGGCGGTCGATTTCGAACAGCTCTTGGGTTACCGCCAGGTGCGGATAGGACTCTTTGAAGGCGTCGATGGCTTCCCAGTGCAGGGTCACGCGATGGCCGTCGAGCAGACCGGCTTGGGCCAACACACAAGCGCCGGTGTCGATACCGCCCAGCGTCACGCCATCGTGATCGAGACGGCGCAGCCACTGTTCCAGTGCGGGTGTGGCGAACTGCAGAGGCTCGAAACCGGCGACCACCAGCAGGGTGGTGCCCTTTTTCAGCGGTTCCAACGCGGCGTCGGCGTTGACTGACATGCCGTTGCTCGCCAGTACCGCACCGCCGTCGGCGCTCAGTACATGCCAGCGGTACAGCTCGCCGCGAAAACGGTTGGCCACCCGCAGCGGCTCAAGGGCCGAGATAAAGCCCATCGCCGAGAAACCCGGCATCAGCAAAAAGTAGACATCCTGGGACATGGTGGCGCTCTCATCGGACGGCCAGCGTGGCACTGTGATACTCCCGTTCAGAGGTGGATTCAAGGGGTCAGGTCGCTGCAGTGCAAGAGTCGGTCGCCGCCGTGCGTTTTGTCGCCCTACAAGCTGCGTAACGTGGCGTCACGGTGCACAAAGACACCGGCAACCACAACAACAACCTGCCGAGGGCTCCACCATGAACCGACTGATCCGCCGCTGCGTGTTCGCACTCAGCGCCAGCGCCATCTTGAGCACCAGCGTTCTCGCGGCCGATGCCGCCTCTTGCAAGAACGTGCGCATGGGCGTGGTGAACTGGACCGATGTGATCGCCACCAGCGCCATGACCCAAGTGCTGCTCGATGGCCTCGGCTACACCACCAAGCAAACCAGCGCTTCCCAGCAAATCATCTTCGCCGGCATCCGCGACCAGCGCCTGGACCTGTTCCTCGGCTACTGGAACCCGTTGATGACCCAGACCATCACCCCGTTCGTTGACGCCAAGCAGGTCAAAGTCCTCGACAAGCCCAGCCTGGAAGACGCCCGCGCCACCCTCGCGGTGCCGAGCTACCTGGCCGAGAAAGGCCTGAAAACCTTTGCCGACATTGCCAAGTTCGAGAAGGAGCTGGGCGGCAAGATCTACGGCATCGAACCCGGCTCCGGCGCCAACACCCAGATCAAGGCGATGATCGCCAAGAACCAGTTCGGCCTCGGCAAGTTCCAGTTGGTGGAATCCAGCGAGGCCGGCATGCTCGCCGCCGTCGACCGCGCGGTGCGCCGCAAGGAAGCCGTGGTGTTCTTCGGCTGGGCGCCGCATCCGATGAACGTCAACATTGCCATGACCTACCTCACCGGCAGCGACGACGCCCTGGGCCCGAACGAAGGCATGGCCACGGTATGGACAGTGACGTCGCCGAACTACGCCGAACAGTGCCCCAACGTGCACAAACTGCTGACCAACCTGACCTTCACCGCCGCCGATGAGAGCCGCATGATGCAGCCGTTGCTTGACCACAAAGACGCCCTGGAATCAGCCCGGCAGTGGCTCAAGGACCACCCGCAGGACCAGGCGCGCTGGCTGGAAGGTGTGACCACCTTCGACGGCAAACCGGCGGCGGCCAACCTGCAACTCACCAGCAAATAAGCTTTTTCCGAACCACCGTTTCGCGGTCATTACCGACCGCGAACGGCATCACCACGCCTGTAAGGAACCTGCCCCATGAACCACGACGTCATCATCACCTGCGCACTCACCGGTGCTGGCGACACGACCGCCAAGAGCCCACACGTGCCGGTCACCCCCAAACAGATCGCGGCCGCCGCCGTAGAAGCCGCCAAGGCCGGCGCTACCGTCGTGCACTGCCATGTGCGCGACCCCGACACCGGCAAATTCAGCCGCGATGTGGCCCTGTACCGCGAAGTGATGGAGCGCATCCGCGAGGCTGACATCGACATCATCGTCAACCTTACCGCCGGCATGGGCGGAGACCTGGAGATCGGCAGCGGCGAAAACCCGATGGAATTCGGCCCCAATACCGACCTGGTCGGGCCGCTGACGCGCCTGGCCCATGTCGAAGAGTTATTGCCGGAAATCTGCACCCTGGACTGCGGCACCCTCAACTTCGGCGATGGCGACACCATTTACGTGTCCACCCCGGCACAACTGCGTGCCGGCGCCAAACGTATCCAGGAACTGGGCGTAAAGGCCGAGCTGGAGATTTTCGACACCGGCCACCTGTGGTTCGCCAAGCAGATGATCAAAGAAGGCCTGCTCGACGATCCGCTGTTTCAACTGTGCCTGGGCATCCCTTGGGGCGCCCCGGCCGACACCACCACCATGAAGGCCATGGTCGACAACCTGCCGGCAGGTGCAGTGTGGGCCGGCTTCGGCATCGGCCGCATGCAAATGCCGATGGCCGCACAGGCGGTGTTGCTGGGCGGCAACGTGCGAGTCGGTTTGGAAGACAACCTGTGGCTGGACAAAGGCGTGCTCGCCACCAATGGCCAACTGGTCGAACGCGCCGGCGAAATCCTCAGCCGCCTGGGCGCGCGGGTCATGACCCCGGCGGAGGGTCGCATCAAGATGGGCCTCACCAAGCGCGGCTAGCCCCCGCCAAAACCTCATCAAATATGTGGGAGGGGGCTTGCCACCGATAGCGGTGGATCAGTACCGAAGATATCGCTGACTCAGCGTCATCGGCGGCAAGTCGAATCGTCGCACCGCCCCTTCCACAAGGGATCACTGAACTCTTTAGGACGTCGCCATGCGCTTTATCACTGAAATCAAAACCTTCGCCGCCCTCGGCAGCGGCGTTATCGGCAGCGGCTGGGTGGCCCGTGCCCTGGCCCATGGGCTGGATGTGGTGGCCTGGGACCCAGCGCCCGGCGCCGAAGCCGCGTTGCGCAAACGCGTGGCCAATGCTTGGGGTGCCCTGGAAAAAAATGGCCTGGCGCCCGGCGCGTCCCAGGACCGCTTGCGCTTTGTGAGCACCATCGAAGACTGCGTAAAAGACGCTGATTTTATCCAGGAAAGCGCCCCGGAACGCCTGGAGTTGAAACTGCAACTGCACAGCCAGATCAGTGCGGCGGCCAAGCCCGATGCGCTGATTGGCTCGAGCACCTCAGGGCTGTTGCCGAGTGAGTTCTACGAGAGCTCGACCCACCCGGAACGCTGCGTGGTCGGCCACCCTTTCAACCCGGTCTACCTGCTGCCGCTGGTGGAAGTGGTCGGCGGCAAGCACACCGCGCCCGAGGCTGTGCAGGCGGCGATCACAGTGTATGAATCCCTCGGCATGCGCCCCTTGCATGTGCGCAAGGAAGTCCCCGGTTTTATCGCCGACCGCTTGCTGGAAGCCTTATGGCGCGAGGCGCTGCACCTGGTGAACGACGGCGTGGCAACCACTGGCGAAATCGACGACGCAATCCGTTTTGGCGCCGGCTTGCGCTGGTCGTTCATGGGCACTTTCCTCACCTACACCCTGGCCGGCGGCGATGCTGGCATGCGCCACTTCATGGCCCAGTTCGGCCCGGCGTTGCAGTTGCCGTGGACCTACCTGCCGGCGCCGGAGCTGACGGACAAGTTGATCGACGACGTGGTCGATGGCACCAGCGCTCAACTGGGCACCCACAGCATTTCGGCGCTGGAGCGCTATCGTGATGATTGCCTGCTGGCGGTACTCGAAGCGGTGAAAACCACCAAAGCCAAGCACGGCATGACCTTCGCCGAATAATGGAATGCAGACAATGCCCGCACTGACCACCTACACCACACAGATCCAGCCCGATTGGGTGGACTACAACGGCCACCTGCGCGACGCGTTCTACCTGCTGATCTTCAGCTACGCCACCGACGCGTTGATGGACACCCTCGGCCTGGACAGTGAAAACCGCGCAGCCAGCGGCCATTCGCTGTTCACTCTGGAGTTGCACCTGAACTACCTGCATGAAGTGAAACTTGGCGCCGAGGTGCAAGTGCAGACCCAACTGATCGCCCATGACGCCAAGCGCCTGCACCTGTATCACAGCCTGCATCGGGTTGGGGATGAGCAGGCACTGGCCGGCAACGAACAGATGCTGCTGCACGTCGACCTGGCCGGGCCGCACGCGGCGCCGTTTACCCAGGCGACGCTGGAGAAAATCGCGGCCATCCGCACCGAGCAAGCCGACCTGCCGCCCCCGGCGCTGCTCGGACGCGTGATCGGTTTGCCACCGAAGAAATAGCGCAAAAAAAGCCCCGATCCAGCCGTGACAGGATCGGGGCAGAGGAGGCCTTGTGAGAGCGATGCATTTCGAGGGTGACCAAACCTTCAAGCTGCTTGCTGAGGCCAGTGTGCCGATTAGTGCAGCCGGCAAGTGGCCCGAAAACGACCTGTTCATAGCCATCTAAGCCATCCGGGCCACACGCCCTTGCCGATGGCGTCGGGGGCTACCAGAATCCAGGCAGATCCCCGCTCCCCTAACCAGGATAAACGTCATGATGCACGCGGATTTGATTGACCAGGATGACCTGCTGAGCCAGTTGCGCTCGCTGGGTTTCGAAGTATCCAGCGGCGCCAGCGCCGAGCAGGCGTGTGAGTGCGCGGTACGCGGTTTGAGCGAAGCACGGGCCAAGGCGCTCAAGGGCATGGTCGAGCGGATGTACGGCGGCAGCGCGACGATTTTGCCGGCGGTGCGTCAGGCTATCGATAAGCAGTTGTTGCCGGCGTTGATGCAGTTCAAGCAGAACTCTGGGGCCTGACCGATGGCTATCGGGGGCAAGCCCCCTCCTACCTTTGACTGTGTTCACAAATCAAAATGTGGGAGGGGGCTTGCCCCCGATACAGACGCCTCGGTCTAGAGCCTTACACTGGCAAACGTCGACTCATTGCGCGCCTGGCTCAATGCCGACATCGGCCCCGACAACGGTGACAACACCAGCGCCTGCGGAATCGGCATCATCGCCACTTGTTGGGTGGTGTTGGAACCGACGCGCTCATCCCGTGGCGGGATGCCGAAGTATTCGCGGTAGCACTTGGAGAAGTGCGGCGTGGAGACGAACCCGCACACCGAGGCCACTTCGATGATCGACATCGGTGTTTGCTTGAGCAACTGCCGCGCACGGATCAGGCGCAACTTGAGGTAGTAACGCGACGGCGAACAGTGCAGGTACTTCTGGAACAGCCGCTCCAGTTGACGCCGGGATACGGCGACGTAGACCGCCAGTTCGTCCAGGTCGATGGGTTCTTCCAGGTTGGCTTCCATCAGCGCGACGATTTCCTGCAGTTTCGGCTGGTTGGTGCCGAGCATGTGCTTGAGCGGAACGCGCTGGTGGTCTTGTTCGTTGCGGATGCGTTCGTACACGAACATCTCGGAGATCGCCGCCGACAGTTCACGGCCGTGATCGCGGCTGATCAGGTGCAGCATCATGTCCAACGGCGCGGTGCCGCCGGAACTGGTGAAGCGGTTGCGGTCGAGGGTAAACAGGCGCGTGCTCATGGACACACGGGGGAAGGCTTCCTGCATCGACGCCAGGCATTCCCAGTGCACGCTGCAATCGAAACCGTCCAGCAGGCCGGCACACGCCAGCGCCCAACTGCCGGTGCACACCGCGCCGAGGCGACGGGACTGGCGCGCTTGGCTTTGCAGCCATGACACATGTTCACGGGTAACGGTGCGCTGGATGCCCACGCCGCCGCACACGATCACGGTGTCCAGCACCGGGGCTTTGTGCATGGCCGCGTCAGGGGTGATTTGCAAGCCATCGCTGGCCCAGACCTGGTTGCCGTCGACACTCAGTGTGGTCCAGCGGTACAGCTCACGGCCGGACAGCTGGTTGGCCATGCGCAATGGTTCCACTGCGGACGCCAGGGAAATCAGCGTGAAATTGTCCAGCAGCAAAAAGCCGATGGATTGAGGCGCACGGTTCTGGGGTTGGGCCCCTGAGTTGAACGACGTCATCGCGGTATCTCCTCACACAAAGCAGGTGATGGCCTCAGGCGAGGCTCTTGTTATGGCGCTCTTCATCCGGACAAGGTGAGAGGCTTTGAATGGATAGAGCAATTGCCGTGCCTAAACTTGAATACCTATTCAATAAATCCTGAAAACGACCTGCTGACGCGTCTATATAGCCCTTGCGTAGAGTACGGAATATGCCCGGGAAGGGGCATAGAAGGGGCAACCCTCAAGGGGTGTGAGCAGTTCGGTAGCACTTGTGGGAAGGCGCTTTCAGCGCGTAGGAAAAGTCTGTCACCACACGCACGGGGGACGGATGGTCGGAGGGAAAATCGTTCGTGAGCTACTTATCTGTTTGCGACGCGCTAAAAGGTGGCGCGTTGGGATGCTGGTGTTCACTTTTTGAGCAGTTTTGTTTGAACTGCCGCTATCGGGGGCAAGCCCCCTCCCACATTTAAATTGGTGAACACAGTCACAGAGTGGGATGGAGCTTGCCCTCTCCCACATTCTGATTTGTGAACACAGCCAAGGGTGGGCAGGAGCTTGCCCCCTCCCAATTCTGATTTGTGAACACAGTCAACAGTGGGAAGGAACTTGCCCTATCCCACATTCTGATTTGTAAACACAGCCAAGGGTGGGCAGGAGCTTGCCCTCTCCCACATTCTGATTTGTGAACCCGGTCAAGGGTGGGAGGGGGCTTGCCCCCGATGCAGGCGGCTGGGTCTTAACACTCGACCGCGCTTACCGCCAACCCACCCCGCGACGTTTCTTTGTACTTGTCATGCATATCCGCCCCGGTATCGCGCATGGTGCGGATCACCCGGTCCAGGGAGATAAAGTGCTGGCCGTCGCCGCGCAGGGCCATTTGCGCCGCGTTGATCGCCTTGACCGCTGCAATCGCGTTGCGCTCGATGCACGGCACCTGCACCAACCCGCCCACTGGGTCGCAGGTCAGGCCGAGGTTGTGTTCCAGGCCGATTTCGGCGGCGTTGCACAGTTGCTCCGGCGTGGCGCCGAGGATCTCCGCCAGGCCGGCCGCCGCCATTGCGCAGGCAGAACCCACCTCGCCCTGACAGCCCACTTCGGCACCGGAGATGGAGGCGTTCTTCTTACACAGAATCCCCACCGCCGCCGCACCGAGCAGGTAGTCGACCACGTTGGCTTCGGTGACCTCTTCGCTGAACTTCATAAAGTAGTGCAGCACTGCCGGGATGATCCCCGCCGCACCGTTGGTAGGGGCAGTGACCATGCGCCCACCGGCAGCGTTTTCTTCGTTGACGGCCAGGGCAAACAGGTTGACCCATTCCATGGCGCTCAAGGTTGAGCCGATCACATTGGGCTTGTTCAATTCCTGCAGGCTACGGTGCAACTTGGCGGCGCGGCGGCGTACGTTGAGGCCGCCAGGCAAGATGCCTTCATGCTTGAGGCCCTGCTCCACGCAATCCTGCATGGCGTGCCAAAGCTTCATCAGGCCGCTGCGGATTTCTTCTTCGGAACGCCACACCTTTTCATTGGCCATCATCAATTCAGCGACGCGCAACTGGTGGGTGTTACACAGCTGCAACAGCTCAACAGCGCTGGAAAAATCGTAAGGCAACTCAGTGCGGTCCATGTCCGCCACACCGCTTTGCGCCTGGGCTTCATCCACCACAAAACCGCCGCCTACCGAGTAGTAAGTGTCGCGGTGCAGCTCACCGTCATCGCCGTACGCCACCAGTGTCATGGCGTTGGGGTGGAACGGCAGGTTTTCGTCCAGCAGGCGCATGTCCCGGGCCCAGACGAAGGGCACCGGCAAGCGCCCGTCGAGCAGCAGTGTGTCGGTTTCGCGCAGGGTGCTGATGCGACCGGCGATCTGCGACGGGTCGATCGCGTCGGGCCACTCGCCCATCAAGCCCATGATGGTGGCCGTGTCGCTGCCATGGCCGATGCCGGTGGCCGACAACGAGCCATACAGCTGAACTTCGACACGCCGCACCCGTTCCAACCACTCACGTTCACGCAGTGCTTGAACGAACAACGCTGCGGCGCGCATAGGGCCGACGGTGTGCGAACTCGAAGGCCCGATGCCGATCTTGAACAGGTCGAAAACGCTGATAGCCATTAACGTGAAACTCCTCGATAAGCACGGGCCGGGCTCGAACGAGGTGCTACGCTCAGATCGCCCAGATGGCGGCATCATCAAGGTTTTATTCGCTGCCTCGGCGTCTCACACCGACGTAACCATGCTCACCAGCGTCGCTTGCATGTGATCACCTGTTTTGGCCGTTTTTAACGGTGCAGACGGGCAAAAACAGCAGTTTTGCCCTGGTAAAAACCTGTAAACGACGTCACCAACACTGGATACGACCCTGCCTGTACTGGATACGACGCCCCCTGTAGGCGTCAGATTTTCACTGGTACATGATCAGTTCCGACTCGTTTGCAAGGCACCGTGCCAGAGCTGTCATCGCACGCTCCAACCGCAACACTGAATAAAGCGCGGCAGATGCCGCCAGAAAAAACACAGGAGTCTAGCCTCATGAAAGCTTCACCCTCGTTGTTGTTGGCCGCCATGCTGAGTCTGCCAGTCCTGGCGCACGCGGCAGAACCGGAACAGTGCAAGACCGTCAACTTCTCCGATGTCGGCTGGACCGACATCACCGTCACCACCGCGACCACCAGCGAAATCCTCAAGGCCCTGGGCTACAAGACCAAAACCACGATGATTTCGGTACCCGTGACCTACAAGTCCCTGGCCGACGGCAAGAACATGGATGTGTTCCTCGGCAACTGGATGCCGACCATGGAAAACGACATCAAGCCGTACCGTGATGCCGGCACCGTGGAAACCGTGCGCGCCAACCTGGAAAACGCCAAGTACACCCTGGCGGTGCCCGAGGCGCTGTACGAAAAAGGCCTTAAAGACTTCGCAGACATTGCCAAGTTCAAGGACCAACTGGGCGGGAAGATCTACGGCATCGAACCGGGTAACGACGGCAACCGCACCATCCAGACCCTGATCGACAAGAACGCGTTCGGCTTGAAAGACGCAGGCTTCAAAGTGGTCGAATCCAGCGAAGCCGGCATGCTGTCCCAAGTGGAACGGTCTACCAAGCGTGACCAGGCCATCGTGTTCCTCGGCTGGGAACCGCATCCGATGAACACCCGCTTCAAGATGAAGTACCTGACCGGCGGTGACGATTCGTTCGGCCCCAACTACGGCCAGGCCACCATCTACACCAACGTGCGCAAGGGCTACACCCAGGAATGCAGCAACGTGGGCCAGTTGCTGAAAAACCTGGTGTTCACCCTGAACATGGAAAGCACGCTGATGGGCAATGTCCTGGACGACAAGATGAAGCCCGACGCCGCCGCCAAAGCCTGGCTGCAGAAAAACCCGCAAGTGCTCGACACCTGGCTCGCCGGCGTTACCACCGTCGACGGCAAACCCGGCCTTGAGGCCGTCAAAGCCTACCTCGCCAAATAACACCCGCTGACCCCGGGGCGGTGCGCTGCCCCGGGATGTTTTCCCCTTCGCATGTGGACATTCACTACCATGCTGACTGAACAGAAAATCCCACTAGGCCAGTACATCGCTGCCTTCGTCGAATGGTTGACCCAACACGGCGCCAACTACTTCGACGCAATCGCATCGACACTGGAAACGATGATCCACGGCGTGACGTTTGCGCTGACCTGGTTCAATCCGCTGGCATTGATCGGTCTGATTGCGCTGCTGGCTCACTTTATTCAACGTAAATGGGGCCTGACGGTTTTTGTCATCGCCTCCTTCCTGCTGATCCTCAACCTGGGGTACTGGCAGGAAACCATGGAAACCCTCGCGCAGGTGCTGTTCGCCACCCTGGTCTGCGTGGTCATCGGTGTGCCGCTGGGCATTGTTGCCGCGCACAAACCGTTGTTCTACACCATGATGCGGCCGGTGCTCGATCTGATGCAGACCGTACCGACCTTCGTCTACCTCATCCCTACCCTGACCCTCTTCGGGCTGGGTGTGGTGCCTGGGCTGATTTCCACGGTGGTGTTCGCGATTGCCGCGCCGATCCGTCTGACTTACCTGGGCATCCGTGATGTACCGCAAGAGTTGATGGACGCCGGCAAAGCCTTCGGCTGCTCGCGCCGTCAATTGCTCTCGCGCATTGAACTGCCACACGCCATGCCGAGCATTGCCGCCGGCATTACCCAATGCATCATGCTGTCGTTGTCGATGGTGGTGATCGCGGCCCTGGTGGGTGCCGACGGCCTCGGTAAGCCGGTGGTCAACGCACTCAACACCGCCGACATCGCCCTGGGCTTTGAAGCGGGCCTGGCGATCGTATTGCTGGCCATCATGCTCGACCGCATCTGCAAACAACCCGATGCCAAAGTAGGGGGTGATGCATGAGCATTATCCGATTCGACAAAGTCGACGTGATCTTCTCCAAAGACCCACGCGAAGCGCTCAAGCTGCTGGACCAGGGCATGAGCCGTAACGAGATTCTGAAAAAGACCGGGCAGATTGTCGGCGTTGAAAAGGCCAGCCTGGATATCGAAAAAGGCGAGATCTGCGTGCTGATGGGCCTGTCGGGCTCCGGCAAATCCAGCCTGCTGCGCTGCATCAACGGCCTCAACACCGTCAGCCGCGGGCAGCTGTTCGTGGAGCATGAAGGTCGGCAGATCGACATCGCTTCCTGCACCGACGCTGAGCTGAAAATGATGCGCACCAAGCGCATCGCCATGGTGTTCCAGAAGTTCGCCCTGATGCCCTGGCTGACGGTGCGCGAGAACATCAGCTTCGGCCTGGAAATGCAGGGCCGTCCGGAAAAAGAACGGCGCAAGCTGGTGGACGAAAAGCTCGAACTGGTGGGCCTGGCCCAGTGGCGCAACAAGAAGCCCGACGAGTTGTCCGGCGGCATGCAGCAGCGCGTCGGCCTGGCCCGCGCCCTGGCGATGGACGCCGACATCCTGCTGATGGACGAACCTTTCTCCGCCCTCGACCCGCTGATCCGCCAAGGCCTGCAGGACGAGTTGCTGGAACTGCAACGCAAGCTGAGCAAAACCATCGTATTCGTCAGCCATGACCTGGACGAGGCGCTCAAACTGGGTAGCCGTATTGCGATCATGAAGGACGGCAAGATCATCCAGTACAGCGTGCCGGAAGAGATCGTGCTGAACCCGGCGGACGACTATGTGCGCACCTTCGTCGCCCACACCAACCCGCTGAACGTGCTGTGCGGCCGTAGCCTGATGCGCACCCTGGACAACTGCAAGCGCGTCAACGGTTCGGTGTGCCTGGACCCGAGCGGCGACTCGTGGCTGGACCTGGCCGAAGGCAACACTATCCAGGGCGCCCGCCAGAACGGTGCGGTGATGAACCTGCAGAACTGGGCACCGGGGCAACCGGTGGAAGGTCTGGGCCGCGTACCGACCTTGGTGGATTCGAATATCGGCATGCGTGATGCGCTGCAGATTCGTTATCAGACGGGTAACAAGCTGGTGTTGCATGACAACAACCAGGTGGTGGGGATCCTCGGCGACAGTGAGCTCTACCATGCCCTGCTGGGCAAAAACCTGGGCTAGCACACACTGCAAAACAACGGTGGGAGGGGGCTTGCCCCCGATAGCGGTGGATCAGTAACAGACGGACTGACTGACACACTGCAATCGGGGGCAAGCCCCCTCCCACATTTTTTGCCCCAGTGGGGTCAGTGACACCACCGGGCTTTCAACGCATCAGCTATAGACACGGCCAAGGAGCTGCCGATGGCTTTCAAACTGATCGAGCACATCCCGGGTGATTTGCTCCGGGGTGAAGCCCATCAGGTCGTATTCCTGAGGCCCGTTGTGCAGGTAGACCTCGGCACGGTAATAGCGCGTGCGCTCTTCTTCGGGCACATCGTTGGGCGCCGACGAGTAAGCATCCAGGCTCACCTCATAAACGAACGGATTGCCCTCTTCCATCTCGATGCGCACACCGATGCAGCGCTTGGACTTGCCCAACAGTGTCTGCACTTGCAAACCTTGTTCACGCAGCGCAGTCGCCGCTTCTTCCAAGGCCGGGGTGACGTGCTTGTCCATAAAGCGCTGCACCGTGGCCTGGCTCGGTTGCAAATCCAGTGCGGTCAAACGCTCGCTGAAGCCACGACGCCCACGTTCGGCCAGTTGCGCCTGCTCCTGTTCGACCGCCACGTCCTGACGCATGGCCTTGTGCAAACCGAACATAAAGAAAATCAGCACCACCGAGAACGGCAGCCCCGCCAGCACCACCATGGTCTGCATGGCTTCGAAGTTACCGGCGAACAGCAGGCCGATGGTCACCAGGGTGATCACCGCCGACCAGAAGATCCGCAGCCAGTGCGGCGCATCTTCATCTACGTTGCCGCCTTTGCAGGAAAGGTTGGCCATCATCACCGCGCCGGAATCCGCCGGGGTCAGGAACAGTACAAAGCCGACAAAGATCGACACACCAATCACGACTTTCGACGCTGGGTAGTACTCCAGCAATTGGTAGATCGCCATGGACGGCTGTTCCAACGCCGTCTTGCCCAACTCCACCGCGCCATGGTTCAGCACCAGGTCCAGCGCCGAGTTACCGAAGATCGACAACCACGCCAGGGTAAAGCCCAGCGGAATCAACAGTACGCCCGCCACCAGTTCACGCACCGTACGGCCACGGGAAATCCGCGCGATGAACATGCCTACGAATGGCGCCCAGGAAATCCACCAGGCCCAGTAGAACAGAGTCCACAGGCCCATCCAGCGTTCGGTCTTGGCACCGTCGCCTTCGTAGACGTACAGGTCGAAGGTTTTCAACACCAGGCCGTTCATGTAATCGCCGATGTTCTGCACGAAGCCGTTGAGCAGGTGCAGGGTCGGGCCGAACAACAACACAAAGATCAGCAAACCGCTGAACAGCACGATGTTGAGGTTGGACAAACGACGGATACCGTTCTCCACCCCCGACACGGCGGCGATGGTCGCCACGGTGCTCATCACGATGATCACGATCAGCAGGTTGGTGTTGCTGTGCTGCATGCCGAACAGGTTTTCCAGGCCGGACGACACCTGCATCGCGCCGATGCCCAGGTTGGTCACCAGGCCCAGCAGGGTCACGAACATGCCGAAACCGTCCACCGCGTGGCCGGCCGCGCCCTTCACCCAGCGCTCGCCCACCAGCGGGTACAACGCCGAGCGCAAGGCCAGCGGCTGGTTATGCCGGTAGGCGAAGTACGCCACGGCCAGGCCGACGAGGGCGTAGATCGCCCAGCCGTGCAGGCCCCAGTGCAGAAAGGTCAGTTGCAGCGCCTGGCGCGCGGCCAGGTTGCTGCCGGCCACGCCTTCGGGCGGGTTGAAGTAATGGTCCAGCGGCTCCGAAGCGCCGAAGTACAGCAGCGAAATGCCGATCCCCGAGGAGAACAACATGCCGGCCCAGGCGCCGTAGCTGAAGTCCGGGGTGTCGTCCTTGCTGCCCAGTTTCAATTTGCCGTAGGACGAAAACGCCAGCCCCACCACAAACACCAGGTAAGCGGCGATGACTACCATGTAGTACCAGCCAAAGCTTTTGGACAGCCACGCCTGGGCGACCCCAAGCATGCGCCCGGCCTCCTGCGGGGCGGCGATCAGGACAGCGGTCAACAACAGAATCAGCGCGGTGGAGGTGTAAAACACCCAACCGTTGACCCGGACCTTTTCCGGCGGGGTCTTTATAAGAGAGGCAGAACTCATGGCGCAGATGCTCCGGGCAGTGCGAGAGAGAAACACAAGGCAACGGTTATCCCGGGACATCGATTTTTCGGCAGTCGACGGACGGGTGTTATAAAGACACCCCGAAAATCCCCGCCCCCGCGAAAGCGGCGGCAGGCCCTTGAGCGGGCCCTTCCAGGGATGTTCCAGGTGTCAGATGTCGCTGTCAGAACGGGCTGAAAACCTGCCAGCAGCGACGATTTGTCGCAGAGCTTATTCTTTGTTGATTGAACGTTCAATCAAAACAAAATAGACTGGCCTTCAAGCCGATGGACGTGATCGCCCGCCGGCAGGCCTAAGGAGACGTGCTACATGCCCAAGGTCGGTATGCAACCCATACGCCGCCAACAGTTGATCGAAGCCACGTTGACGGCCATCGATCAAGTGGGGATGGCAGACGCCAGCATTGCGCTGATCGCCCGTCTGGCCGGTGTATCGAACGGCATCATCAGTCACTACTTTCAAGACAAGAACGGCCTGATCGCCGCAACGATGCGGTACTTGATGAATGTGCTGATCGAGAACGTCTACGAGCGCAGGCTTGCGCTGAAGGATGACAGCCCACGGGCACACATTCAGGTGATCATCGGAGGCAACTTCGACGCCAGCCAGGTCAATGGCCCGGCAATGAAAACCTGGCTGGCCTTCTGGGCCGCCAGCATGCATCACCCGTCATTGCACAGGTTGCAGCGGATCAACGATCAACGTCTGTATTCCAACCTGTGCTGCCAGTTCCGCCGAGCGCTGCCGCTGCCCGAAGCCCGCAGCGCGGCTCGCGGCCTGGCGGCGTTGATCGACGGTTTGTGGTTGCGCGGCGCTCTGTCGGGAGACGCTTTCGACACGGAGCAGGCGCAACGCATCGCTTACGAATACATGGATTTCCAATTGGCCAAGCAGGTGAGTTAGAGCCCTTATAAATGCTCAACCCCTGAACGTCCGCCGCGCAGTGATGCCACACCCTCATGGCCCACTGTCGGCGGGTAACGCCAACCACTTATGCACTTGCGAGGACTTTATGGCCCGTTTCGACCTGCAAAAACTCTACATTGACGGCGGCTACAGCGACGCTGGCAGCGATGTCACTTTCGAAGCCATCAACCCGGCTAACGGTGAAGTTCTCGCCCAAGTGCAACGTGCAACGAAAGAAGACGTTGAACGTGCCGTGGTCAGCGCTGAAAAAGGCCAGAAAATCTGGGCCGCAATGACTGCCATGGAGCGCTCGCGCATCCTGCGTCGTGCCGTCGACATCCTGCGCGAGCGCAACGATGAGCTGGCCGCCCTGGAAACCCTGGACACCGGTAAAGCCTTCTCCGAAACCAAGTACGTCGACATCGTTACCGGCGCCGACGTGCTGGAATACTACGCAGGCCTGGTGCCGGCCATCGAAGGCGAGCAGATCCCGCTGCGCGACACTTCCTTCGTCTACACCCGCCGCGAACCGCTGGGCGTGGTCGCCGGTATCGGTGCGTGGAACTACCCGATCCAGATCGCCCTGTGGAAATCCGCCCCGGCCCTGGCCGCCGGCAACGCGATGATCTTCAAGCCGAGCGAAGTCACCTCGCTGACCACCCTGAAACTGGCCGAAATCTACACCGAAGCCGGTGTTCCCGCCGGTGTGTTCAACGTCCTGACCGGCAGTGGCCGTGAAGTCGGCACCTGGCTGACCGAGCACCCGCGCATCGAAAAAGTCTCGTTCACCGGCGGCACCGACACCGGCAAGAAAGTCATGGCCAGCGCGTCGAGTTCCTCGCTCAAAGACGTCACCATGGAACTGGGCGGCAAGTCCCCGCTGATCATCTTCGACGACGCCGACCTGGATCGCGCCGCCGACACCGCCATGATGGCCAACTTCTACAGCTCTGGTCAGGTCTGCACCAACGGCACGCGCGTGTTCGTGCCCAAGCACCTGCAAGCGGCGTTCGAAGCCAAGATCGTCGAGCGCGTGGCGCGCATCCGCATCGGCAACCCGGAAGACGAGAACACCAACTTCGGCCCGCTGGTCAGCTTTGCCCATATGGAAAGCGTGTTGGGCTACATCGCCAAGGGCAAAGAGCAAGGCGCACGCCTGCTGTGCGGCGGCGATCGCCTGACCGATGGCGACTTCGCCAAAGGCGCATTCGTGGCACCGACCGTGTTCACCGACTGCACCGACGACATGACCATCGTGCGTGAAGAAATCTTCGGCCCAGTGATGAGCATCCTCACCTACGAGACCGAAGAAGAAGTGATCCGCCGCGCCAACGACACCGACTTCGGCCTGGCCGCGGGTCTGGTGACCAAGGACCTGAACCGCGCCCACCGCGTGATTCATCAACTGGAAGCGGGCATCTGCTGGATCAACGCCTGGGGCGAGTCCGACGCGAAAATGCCGGTGGGCGGCTACAAGCAATCGGGTGTGGGCCGTGAGAACGGCATCAGCTCGCTGAACAACTTCACCCGCATCAAATCGGTACAGGTTGAGCTGGGCGATTACGCATCAGTGTTCTGATGAGCCTCAAGCGGCGAGCTTCAAGCTGCAAGCTCGCCGCACCTCCCAGATACACCGCTCGCTGCTCTTTCTTGCAGCTTGAAGCTTAGAGCTTGCCGCTCTAAAGGAGACCCCATGACTCAAGAATACGACTACATCATTGTTGGCGCAGGTTCTGCGGGCAACACTTTAGCAACCCGCCTGACCGAAGACGAAGGCGTCACCGTCCTGCTGCTGGAAGCCGGCGGCCCCGACTATCGTCTGGATTTCCGTACCCAGATGCCAGCCGCCCTGGCGTTCCCGCTGCAAGGCCGTCGCTACAACTGGGCCTACGAGACCGATCCAGAGCCACACATGGACGGCCGCCGCATGGAATGCGGTCGCGGCAAGGGCCTGGGTGGTTCGTCGCTGATCAACGGCATGTGCTACATCCGTGGCAACGCCATGGACTACGACAACTGGGCGAAGCTGCCGGGTCTGGAAAACTGGACTTACCTCGATTGCCTGCCGTACTTCCGCAAGGCAGAAACCCGCGACATCGGCCCCAACGACTACCACGGTGGCGACGGTCCGGTCAGCGTAACCACGCCCAAGGCCGGCAATAACCCGCTGTTCCACGCCATGGTCGAAGCCGGCGTGCAGGCCGGTTACCCGCGCACCGAAGACCTCAATGGCTATCAGCAGGAAGGTTTCGGCCCGATGGACCGCACCGTCACGCCGAACGGCCGCCGCGCCAGCACCGCGCGCGGTTACCTGGACACCGCCAAGAAGCGCTCCACGCTGACCATCGTCACCCACGCGCTGACCGACAAAGTCTTGTTCGAAGGCAAGCGCGCCGTGGGCGTGCGTTACCTGATCGGCGCCGCCGAAGAACGCGTTGAAGCCCGCGCGCGCAAAGAAGTGCTGGTGTGCAGTGGCGCAATCGCTTCGCCGCAACTGCTGCAACGCTCCGGTGTTGGCCCGGCCAAATTGCTGGAAAGCCTGGATATCCCGGTGGTCCACGACCTGCCCGGCGTCGGTGAAAACCTGCAGGACCACCTTGAGCTGTACCTGCAATACGCCTGCACTCAGCCAGTGTCGCTGTACCCGTCGCTGCTCTGGTACAACCAGCCGGCCATCGGTGCCGAGTGGCTGTTCAACGGCACCGGCATCGGCGCCAGCAACCAGTTCGAAGCGGGCGGTTTTATCCGTACCCGTGAAGAGTTCGAATGGCCGAACATCCAGTATCACTTCCTGCCGGTGGCGATTAACTACAACGGCAGCAACGGTGTGAAAGAGCACGGTTTCCAGGCGCACATGGGTTCCATGCGTTCGCCGAGCCGTGGCCGTGTGCAGCTGAAATCGAAGAACCCACGGGACTACCCGAGCATCCTCTTCAACTACATGGCCACCGAGCAGGACTGGCAGGAATTCCGCGACGGCATCCGCCTGACCCGGGAAATCATGCAACAGCCGGCGCTGGACCCTTTCCGTGGCCGCGAAATCAGCCCAGGCATCGACGTGCAAACCGACGAGCAGCTCGACAAGTTCATCCGCGAACACGCCGAGACCGCGTTCCACCCGTCCTGCTCGTGCAAGATGGGCACCGACGAGATGGCGGTGGTGGACGGCGAAGGCCGCGTGCATGGCATGCAGGGTCTGCGCGTAGTCGATGCGTCGATCATGCCGATCATCACCACCGGCAACCTGAATGCACCGACGATCATGATCGCCGAGAAAATCGCCGACAAGATCCGTGGCCGCCAGCCGCTGCCACGCAGCACCGCCGAATACTACGTGGCGGGCGACGCGGCGGTACGTGGCAAGCCGTTGCGTGAAGTGGGGCCGACTGCGCAGTAACTGATACACCGCGGTGCCTTCATCGGGGGCAAGCCCCCTCCCACATTTTGACCGTGTGTGGGAGGGGGCTTGCCCCCGATAGCGCCCGACCCGCCAATGCAAAACGCCTCCTTGATAAGCTACTCTGTTGCCTGCCCGCACCGAGCCGCCCACAAGGAAGGCCCTATGTTCGACCACCACGCCACACTCAAAAAACATTTCGGTGCCCTGCGCACCACCGCTGACTTCTTCTCCCTGCGTTACGTACGCGAGTCCGGCCAATACCTGTCGGTGCGCAAGAATGTCGCCGAACCGCCGCACATGAACCACGACGAGGGCGTCATGCTCACCGTGCGTCTCAACGGTGTGGAGGCTTACGCCGCGACCCACGATATTTCCCTGGCCGGCCTGCAAGCCGCCCTCGAACGCGCCGAACAGCAGGCGCTGCGGATCAAGCCCCATGCGCTGCTCGACCTGCGCGCTCAGCAGGTGTCCAGCGACGTGGCCGACTATCTGTCGCCCGAACTCAACCAGCCCTTCCCGTCCTTGAGCGACTGCTATCAATTGCTGGGCGACGAGTCTGCCGCCGTGCCGAAAGACGAGCGCCTGGTCAGTTGGGACGTCAGCCTTGGCCTGACCCAGGTCGAGCAGATCTACCTCAATAGCGCCGGCGCCGAGTTGCGTCAGGCCCAACGTTTTGTGTTCCCCGGCGTGAGTGTCACCGCCTACGACAGCACTGACAGCCAGACCCGCACCCTGGGCGGTACCAACTTCGGCCAGCAAGGCGGCTATGACGTGATCCGCCGCTTCGGCCTGGTAGGCGCCGCACCACGGGTGGCCGACGAAGCCCTGCAACTGTTGCTGGCGCCCAACACGCCCCAGGGTCCGCGCGACCTGCTGCTGATGCCCGACCAGATGATTCTGCAGATCCACGAATCCATCGGCCATCCGCTGGAGCTGGACCGCATCCTCGGCGATGAACGCAATTACGCCGGCACCAGTTTCGTCAAGGCCAGCGACTTCGGCCACCTGCAATACGGCTCCCGCCTGCTCAACGTAACGTTCGACCCGAACATCCCCGAACAGCTCGCCAGCTACAGCCATGACGACGATGGCAGCGCCGCCAGCAAGCAGTTCCTGATCCGCGAAGGCTTGCTGCTCAAGCCGTTGGGCGGTGCGTTGTCGCAATTTCGCGCCGGCATGGGCGGTGTGGCCAACAGCCGGGCCAGCAGTTGGAACCGCCCGCCGATCGACCGCATGGCCAACCTGAATATCGAGGCCGGCGACCAGAGCCTGGCGCAAATGATCGGCGGTATCGAGAGCGGCATCCTGATGTCGACCAACCGCTCGTGGTCCATTGATGACGCGCGCAACAAGTTCCAGTTCGGCTGCGAATGGGGCCAGTTGATCGAAAACGGCGAACTCAAAGGCGTGGTGAAGAACCCCAACTACCGCGCGATTTCCGCGCAGTTCTGGCGCAACCTCAGCGCGGTGGGCGACGCCAGTACCTTCCAGGTGCTGGGCACACCCAACTGCGGCAAGGGCGAGCCCAACCAGGTGATCCGTGTCGGCCATGCCTCGCCGGCCTGCGTGTTCAGCAACGTCGACGTTTTCGGAGGAGATGCCTGATGAATGATTTCAAGGCATTGGTGCAGTGGCTCACCCAAGCCATCACCGACAAGGAACAGTTTCATCTGGGCTATGCCGCCGAAGCGTCGGAGTTCGTGCGTTTCAACCACGCCAAAGTGCGCCAGGCCGGGCAGGTGCAGCAGGCCAGCGTGAACCTCAAGTTGATCAGTGACGGGCGTCACGCCGACCTGAGCATCACCCTGGCCGGCGATTCGGAACTGGATCGCCAGCGTTTGGCCGAAGGCCTGCAGCAGTTGCGCGAAACCTTGCCGCTGCTGCCACCGGATCCCTACCTGTTGCTCAACCACGACGCCTGGCACAGCCACAACGAACAAGCCCAACCCTTGCCGGAACTGGCCCAGGTGTTGGCCGAAATCAGCCAGGCCGCAGACGCGCTGGACCTGGTGGGCTTCTATGCCGCCGGCCCAATCAGCCGTGGCTTTGCCAGTTCCGACGGCGCATTCGGCTGGCACCAGGCCAATAGCTTCAACTTCGATTTCAGCCTGTTCCATGCCAATGGCGAAGCGGTCAAAGCCAGTTACGCTGGGCACACCTGGGACAGCGCCGAGTTCGCCCGGCGCTTGCAGCAAGCCCGCGACCAGCTCGACTTCCTCGGCCGGCCGCTGCACACCCTGGCACCGGGTCAATACCGCGCTTACCTGGCACCGGCAGCGCTTGAAGAAATCATCGGCATCATCACCTGGGGCGGTTTTTCCGCCCAGGCTATCGCCAGCAAAGGCAGCTCGCTGCAACGTCTGTATGCCGGCGAGCAACACCTCAATGAACGAGTGACGGTGCAAGAACGCATCAGCGGCTCCCTGAGCCAGGCGTTCTCCAGCGAAGGCTACCCGCGCAGCGATGTAACGCTGATCGACGCCGGCCAGGCGAGCGGCCAACTGGTCAATTCGCGCAGCGCCGCCGAATACGGCCTGAGCGCCAACGGCGCCAGTGGCGACGAATCCCCCAGCGCCCTGCAAATGGCGGCAGGCGACCTGGCCCACGCCGACATCCTCAAGCAGTTGGGCACCGGGCTGTATATCAGCAACCTGTGGTACCTGAACTACTCCGACCTGCCGGCCGCGCGCCTGACCGGCATGACGCGCTTCGCCACGTTCTGGGTGGAGGACGGCGAGATCAAGGCGCCGGTCAGCACCATGCGTTTTGATGACAGCGTGTACAGCCTGCTCGGGTCGCAGCTGGAAGCACTGACCGCCGAGCGGGAGTTACTGCTGTCACCCAGTACCTACGGTCAGCGCAACACAGCCTCCAATCTGTTACCGGGGGCGCTGATAAAACGCCTGACCCTGACGTTGTAAAGACTCTCCCTGTGGGAAGGGGCTTGCTCCCGATAGCGGTGTTCAACCAAGTGCTCATTGACTGACACACCGCTGTCGGGGGCAAGCCCCCTCGCACATTGTCTTGTGCTGGTTTCAGACAGCTCGGCTTTACCCATTCCTACGGTCATTTCTCTTGCACATCGTGCGCGCGGGCAGCCTGTTGTCGCCTGCAAAAAACCTCGTTATAAGGGTTAGTGGCATCCCGCCACCCTACCCGCGTGCCCGCACGCAAAGCATTACCTTGTCCGGGGAAGGACAAGCTGGAGCGTTGACATGAACCATGGAAGTTTTGTCATTGAACGGCTGTACAAGCACTACAACGTCCACGTTGAGCGACTGGGAAACGATCCACACAAGAACACCGTCCTGCTGGTCAATGGGGCGCTCTCCACCACGCGGTCTTTCGCGCGTACCAGCAAATGCCTGGCCGAACACTTCAATGTGCTGCTGTTCGACCTGCCGTTCTCCGGCTATTCACGCGAACACAACGGCGACCTTGACCTGGTCACCAAGGACGACGAGGTGCAGATCCTGCGGGCGCTGGTGGAGCGTTTCGAGGTCAACCATTTGGTGTCGGCTTCCTGGGGCGGCATTTCCACCCTGCTCACCCTGGCGCACAACCCGCCCTCCATCAAAAGCTCGGTGGTGATGGCCCTGGCGCCCAACCTCAACCAAGCCATGCTCGACTACGTGGACCGCGTGCGCGTGCTGATCGAGGCCGATGACAAATCCGCCGTCGGCCATTTGCTCAACGAAACCGTAGGCAAATACCTGTCGCCGCGTCTCAAGCGCAATAACCATCGGCACCTGTCGAACATGGCCACCACCGAATACCGGCAAGCGCGCTTTCATATCCACCAGGTGCTGGCATTGGGCGACGGCAATTACCTGCCGGCGCTGCGGCAAATCGAAACGCCGGTGCATTTTCTCAACGGCGCGCTGGACGAATACACCCCCGCCGCCGACGCTCAATTGTTCAAGCAATACGTGGGGCGCAGCAGTTTTGCGGTGGCGCAACACACCGGTCACCTGTTGGATCTGGAATCCCGCGAGGCCGCCCTGGCGGTGCATCGCGCGCTGTTGGACTTCCTGGTGGGCGAGCACGCGGTGTTGTCGGACTTAGACCAACCGCCAGTGGGAAAAGGCGCGATGGATGGCGCATAATCGCCAACACATAGCCGGCTAACAAAAAGGTCCCCCATGCCCGATCGCGCCCCTCTCGATGCCAAGACCGCCCGCTGGCTCCCCTGGGTGGTGGCGATTGCCTTCTTTATGCAGTCACTCGATGGGACGATTCTCAACACCGCCCTGCCGGCCATGGCCAGGGACCTGGCGGAAAACCCGTTGCGCATGCAGGGGGTGGTGATCGCCTACATGCTCACGGTCGCCTTGCTGATCCCGGCATCGGGCTGGATCGCCGACCGTTTCGGTACCAAGAAGATCTTCTTTGGCGCAATCATGCTGTTCAGCATCGGCTCGCTGCTGTGCGCGCTGTCCAGCAGCCTGACCATGCTGGTGGGGGCTCGGGTCGTGCAGGGTCTGGGCGGCGCGCTGATGCTGCCGGTGGGACGCCTGGTGGTATTGCGCGCCTACCCGCGCTCCGAGCTGGTGCGGATCATGGGCTTCATCACCATCCCTGGCCTGCTCGGCCCGCTGCTTGGCCCGACCATGGGCGGCTGGATGGTGCAATACCTGACCTGGCACTGGATCTTTCTGATCAACCTGCCGGTGGGCATGATCGGGTGCTACGCCGTGTGGAAGTTCATCCCGGACCTGCGCGGCAGTGAACGCACGCGCTTTGACGGAATGGGCTTTGTACTGTTCGGCGCGGCGATGGTGCTGATCACCATCGCTATGGAGGGCCTGGGCGAACTGCACCTGCCGCACCTGCGGGTGATGTTGCTGCTGTTCGGCGGGCTGGCGTGCCTGGCGGCGTACTGGCTGCGCGCCGGGCATATCGATAACCCGCTGTTTTCGCCGGTGCTGTTCAAGACCCGCACCTTTGCCGTGGGCATTCTGGGTAACCTGTTCGCCCGCCTGGGCAGCGGCGCGTTGCCGTTTCTGGTGCCGCTGCTGTTGCAGGTGGCGCTGGGGTATTCACCGTCGGAGGCGGGCATGAGCATGCTGCCGTTGGCGGCGGCGGCGATGTTCGCCAAGTCCGTGGCGCGGCCGCTGATCGAACGCCTGGGCTACCGCGTGGTGCTGACCGGCAACACCCTGGCGCTGGGCATCATGCTGGCGAGCATGGGCCTGGTCAGCGAGCAGACGCCCTACCCGCTGCTGCTGGGCATGCTGGCGGTGCTGGGGGCGATCAACTCCCTGCAATTTACCGCGATGAACACCGTGACTTTGATCGACCTCGACGACGCCCAGGCCAGCAGCGGCAACAGCCTGCTGTCGGTGGTGGCGCAATTGTCCCTGAGCCTCGGCGTGGCCTGCGCCGGCGCATTGCTGGGCGGGTTCACCGCCGAAGCCGGCAATGACGGGGTCAATACCGTGCTCGGCGCGTTCCAGTTGACCTTCCTCACCGTGGGCGTCATGGCGATGTTGGCGGCGGCGATTTTCCTGCAACTGTCGCCAAAAGACGGCAAACGGGCGGCCAGCCCGGAGCAGCACATTGAGCATTGAAGTAGTTGCGAGCGTTAAGCGTTAAGCTTCAAGCTTCAAGCTTCAAGCTTCAAGCTTCAAGCTTCAAGCCTTAAGCTTCAAGCTTGCCGCTTGCCGCTCATAACTTGCCGCTGCCCCCCCCCCCTCGTCTGAACCATGCGAAAAAACCTACGGGGGGCTGCTACACTGCGCGACATTTTGTTTTTGCAGAGCCCGCCCCGTGACCACCATCGCCACCGCTTTTAATACCTTGCCGCTGTCCGCCGCCATGCTGGCTAACCTCGACTCGCTGGGTTACGTCGAGATGACGCAGATCCAGGCACAAAGCTTGCCGGTGATCCTCAAGGGGCTGGACCTGATTGCCCAGGCCAAGACCGGCAGCGGCAAGACCGCCGCCTTCGGCATCGGCCTGCTGAACCCGATCAACCCGCGCTACTTCGGTTGCCAGGCCCTGGTGATGTGCCCGACCCGCGAGCTGGCCGACCAGGTGGCCAAGGAAATCCGCCGCCTGGCCCGCGCCGAAGACAACATCAAGGTGCTGACCCTGTGCGGCGGCGTGTCCCTCGGCCCGCAGATCGCTTCGCTGGAACATGGCGCCCACGTGATCGTCGGCACCCCGGGCCGTATCCAGCAACACCTGCGCAAGGGTTCGCTGGTGCTGGACGGCTTGAACACGCTGATCCTCGATGAAGCCGACCGCATGCTCGACATGGGTTTCTATGACGCCATCGAAGACATCATCAGCAAGACCCCGCCACGCCGTCAGACCCTGCTGTTCTCGGCCACCTACCCGGTGAGCATCAAGCAGTTGGCCTCCAAGTTCATGCGCGCGCCACAGCAGGTGAAGGCCGAAGCGTTCCATTCCGACGAGCAGATCGAGCAGCGTTTCTATGAGATCTCCCCGGAAGAACGCATGGACGCGGTGACCAAGGTGCTGGCGCATTTCCGTCCGGCCTCGTGCGTGGCGTTCTGCTTTACCAAGCAGCAAGTGCAGGAAACCGTCGACCACCTGACGGCCAAGGGCATCTCCGCCGTCGGCCTGCACGGCGACCTGGAACAGCGCGACCGCGATCAGGTACTGGCGATGTTCGCCAACCGCAGCACCTCGGTGCTGGTGGCCACCGACGTCGCCGCCCGTGGCCTGGACATTGACTCGCTGGACATGGTGATCAACGTCGAACTGGCCCGCGACTCGGAAATCCACATCCACCGCGTCGGCCGCACCGGCCGCGCCGGTGAGACCGGCATCGCCATCAGCCTGGTGGCGCCGTCCGAGGCGCATCGTGCCCAGGCCATCGAGCAGTTGCAAAAGTCGCCGCTGAACTGGGACCAACTGGACAACCTCAAGCCACAAAGCGGTGGTCCGTTGCTGCCGCAGATGAGCACTCTGTGCATTGCCGCTGGCCGTAAAGACAAAGTGCGCCCAGGTGACATCCTCGGTGCATTGACCGGCGAAGCCGGCATCCCCGGTGCCCAGGTTGGCAAGATCGCGATCTTCGACTTCCAGGCGTTCGTGGCCGTGGAACGGGGCATCGCCAAGCAAGCACTGCAACGCTTGAACGACGGCAAGATCAAGGGCCGCTCGTTGCGCGTGCGGATCCTGTAACCCGATCTGCGACCTATATGAATATCCAATGTGGTAGGGGGTTTGCCCCCTCCCACCGTTTTGATTGCATTCAGACCCGTATTTTTATGAGGACATTGCTGTGCGCTCGACCGAAGTTGTGATCATTGGCGCCGGCGCCGCAGGCTTGATGTGCGCACTGACCGCCGCTGGTCGTGGGCGCAAAGTGATGTTGATCGACCATGCGAACAAGGCCGGCAAGAAGATCCTGATGTCCGGCGGTGGCCGCTGCAACTTCACCAATATGTACACCGAGCCGGCTAACTTCCTGTCCCACAACGCGCACTTCTGCAAGTCGGCCCTGGCCCGTTACACCCAATGGGACTTCATCGGGCTGGTGGCCAAGCACGGCGTGCCGTACCACGAGAAGAAACTCGGCCAACTGTTCTGTGATAACAAATCCAGCGACATCCTCGGCATGTTGCTCGATGAGTGCATCCAGACCGGTGTAAGCCTGCACCTGGACACCTCCATCCAGGAAATCGCTAAGCTCGACAGCGGCTATCAGCTGCAAACCACCCTCGGTGAGCTGCGCTGTGAATCCCTGGTGATCGCCACCGGCGGCCTGTCGATCCCAACCCTGGGTGCCACAGGTTTTGGCTATCAGGTGGCCAAGCAGTTCGGCCATGAACTGCTGCCGACCCGCGCAGGATTGGTGCCGTTCACCATCACCGATCAGCTCAAGGCGCTGTGCACCGAGTTGTCCGGCACCTCCGTGGATTGCGTGGCCAGCTGCAACGGCCAGAGTTTTCGCGAGAATCTGCTGTTTACCCATCGCGGCCTGAGCGGGCCGGCGATCCTGCAGATTTCCTCATACTGGGAACCGGGCGATACGGTCGAAATCAACCTGCTGCCCGAGCACGACGCCCACACCTGGCTGCAACAGCAACAGGTCGAGCGGCCGAACAGCGAGTTGAAGACCCTGCTCGGTGAGATCTTCACCAAAAAGATGGCCAACCTGCTGGCAGACACTTGGTTCGCGTCCAAGCCGATGAAGCAATACACCCATGCCGAAGTCGCAGACATCGCGCAGAAGTTGTCGAGCTGGCAGTTCGTGCCCGCCGGCACCGAGGGCTATCGCACCGCCGAAGTGACGCTGGGCGGTGTGGACACGCGGGAAGTCTCGTCCAAGACCATGGAGTCGCTGAAAAGCCCAGGGCTGTACTTTATTGGCGAAGTGCTGGACGTGACCGGCCACTTGGGCGGGTTTAACTTCCAATGGGCCTGGGCATCGGGCTACGCCGCCGCGCAATACGTCTGACGAAGCCTCCCATCTTCCGATTTGCGGTGTGCCTGGGGAATAATTTGCGGTGAGATGTGATCACCACGCTTGCCGTGGCGTCCTTACTGCCTCAATTTAGCGGCATCGTTCCGGAAGACTCCAGCCTTCATGTCATCGACCTCGTTCAAGCAGTCCATGCGGCGCCTATGGGCGCTGGATAAATTCAGCTACAGCGTTCGGGTGTTCATCGCCCTCACCGGCAGCATGGCGCTGTGCTGGTACCAGGATGAAATGACCCTGCTCATCCCGCTGTTCCTGGGGATTATCGCCAGTGCTCTGGCCGAGACCGATGACAGCTGGCAAGGCCGCCTCAATGCCCTGGCAGTAACCCTGGTGTGTTTCAGCATTGCCGCGCTGTCGGTGGAACTGTTGTTCCCCTACCCCTGGCTGTTCGCGATTGCCCTGGCGCTGGCGAGTTTCTGCCTGACCATGCTCGGTGCCCTTGGCGAGCGCTACGGTGCGATTGCCTCGGCGACGCTGATTCTGTCGGTCTACACCATGATCGGTGTGGATCAGCGCGGAGGGGCGGTGTCGGACTTCTGGCACGAACCACTGCTGCTGGTGGCCGGCGCTGCCTGGTATGGCGCGTTGTCAGTGTTGTGGCAGGTGCTGTTTTCCAACCAGCCGGTGCAACAGAGCCTGGCGCGTTTGTTTCGCGAGTTGGGGCGTTACCTCAAGCTCAAATCGTCGCTGTTCGAACCGATCCGCCAACTGGATGTAGAAGCCCGTCGTCTGGAGCTGGCCCAGCAGAATGGTCGCGTAGTCGCTGCGCTGAATGCGGCCAAAGAAATCATCCTGCACCGCGTGGGCAATGGTCGCCCGGGTTCGAAGGTCAGCCGCTACCTGAAGCTGTACTTTCTGGCCCAGGACATCCACGAACGCGCCAGTTCTTCGCACTATCCCTACAACGCCCTGGCGGAGGCGTTTTTCCACAGCGACGTGCTGTTCCGCTGCCAGCGCCTGTTGCGCCAGCAAGGCAAGGCCTGCCAGGCCCTCGCTGAGTCGATCCAATTGCGCCAGCCGTTCGTCTACGACGACAGTTTTGCCGAAGCCCTCGGTGACCTGAACGCCTCCCTGGAACACCTGCGCATCCAGAGCAACCCGGCCTGGCGCGGCCTGCTGCGCTCGTTGCGCGCCCTGGCGGCCAACCTGTCGACCCTCGACCGCCTGCTCGGCGACGCCAGCAACCCCGACGCCCTGGCCGACGCCACCGACAGCAATCTGCTCGATCGCGCGCCGCGTAACCTCAAGGAAATGTGGACACGGCTGCGCACGCAGCTGACGCCGACGTCATTGCTGTTCCGCCATGCGTTGCGCCTGTCGTTGGCGCTGACCATCGGCTACGGCACCTTGCATGCGATTCACGCATCCCAGGGTTACTGGATCATCCTCACGACGCTGTTCGTGTGCCAACCCAACTACGGCGCCACCCGGCGCAAACTGGGCCAACGGATCGTCGGCACCGCCATCGGCCTGACCGTGGCCTGGGCGCTGTTCGATCTGTTCCCCAGCCCGCTGGTGCAATCGATGTTCGCCATCGCTGCCGGCCTGGTGTTCTTTATCAATCGCACCACCCGCTACACCCTGGCCACGGCGGCGATTACGCTGATGGTGCTGTTCTGCTTCAACCAAGTGGGCGATGGCTACGGGCTGTTCCTGCCACGGCTGTTCGATACGTTGCTCGGCAGCCTGATCGCGGGGCTGGCGGTGTTCCTGTTTCTGCCGGACTGGCAGGGCCGGCGCCTGAACAAAGTGCTGGCCAACACCCTGACCTGCAACAGCATCTACCTGCGGCAAATCATGCAGCAGTACGCCGCCGGCAAGAGCGACGACCTGGCCTATCGCCTGGCCAGGCGCAATGCGCACAACGCCGATGCGGCGCTGTCCACCACCTTGGCCAACATGCTGATGGAGCCGGGGCACTTTCGCAAAGAAGCCGACGTGGGCTTTCGCTTCCTGGTGCTGTCACACACTTTGCTCAGCTATTTGTCGGGGCTGGGCGCACACCGCGACACCGCACTGCCGGCCGACGTGCGCGAACACCTGATCAACGGCGCCGGCCACAGCCTGGCGGCCAGCATTGACGAAATCGCCACGGGGCTGGCCAACAAACAACCGATTGCGATCCAGAGCGACGCCGAAGAAGCCCTGGCCGCCGAGCTGGAGCAGATGCCGGATGAGATCGACGAAGGGCAGCGCTTGGTGCAAACGCAACTGGCGCTGATCTGCCGACAGCTGGGGCCGTTGCGCACACTGGCGGCACATTTGATCAAGGACACCGACGCGGCTTAGGTCGCTATCGAGGGCAAGCCCCCTTCCACATTGATCTGATTCACACGGTCCGCCCGATAAGGCCCGCACAGGCACTACATACCATGGGCCTTCATCAACCGCTCGTAACTGCCATCGGCTTTCATCTTGGCAATTTCCCGGTCAAAGCCCGCCACAATCTGTGCATGCTCGGGGTGCTTGAGGCTGACCAGAATGTGCAGGCTGTTTTCACTCAGCGGCTTGGGCAAAAACTCTATGGCGTTGCGCACCCGGGGCGATTCGCGGGACAGGTAATAGCGCGCCACATACTCATCCTCCACCGTCAGCCGCACCCGCTGCGCCGCCAGCATGCGTACGGCCATGGCGAAGTTATGCACCGGTACTTTCTGCAGTTGCGCGTCCCCGTCGAACGCCGCCGAATAGGCATAGCCGCGCACCACGGCAATCGGGAAATCGTGTAGTTGCTCCAGGGTCTGGTAGTCGATAGGGTCGTCGCGACGCTTGATGAAGCGCACGCGGTTGATCAGGTATTCATTGGAGAATTCGCCCAGTTGCGTGCGGGCGTCGTCGTACCAGGCGTTGATCAGCACGTCATAGCGCCCGTCGCCCACGCCCATCAATGCCCGGGCCCAGGGCACCTGTTCGAATTCACTGGCATAACCTGCACGGGCCAGGGCCGTGGTGACGATATCGGTGGCCAGCCCGCCATTGATCAAGGTCGCATCGGTAAACGGTGGCCAGGCATCCGCAACCAGGCGCAAACGCTGCGCAAACGCCGGCTGAGCCAGCAACAACACTCCAATTAAAGCAACGGCACGAGAAAATCGCGGCATGCTCAAAATCCTTGGCGAGCCTAGCTCAGGCCATACCTGAGGTGTTAACAGTAGCCCAGATTACACAAAGAAACGGGGAAACAGAGCACTCAGTGATGGCTAATTGATTTCATTCACCACAATAGACCATTTAGACAGAGTTGCCCGTCGCGCTTACTATCAAGAACAGACATCTATTCGAGAACACACCATGACAGTTGATTGGGTCTGCAAACACCACAATGACCTGGGCAAGGATCAGCTCTACGCCATCCTGCGGTTACGCAACGAAGTCTTCGTAGTGGAGCAGAAATGCATCTATCAGGACGTCGACGGGCAGGACTTGATCGGCGACACCCATCACCTGATGGGCTGGCAGAATGACGAGCTGGTGGCCTACCTACGGCTGCTGGACCCCGATACCCAAGGGGGTGACGTGGTGGTCGGCCGAGTGATCATTGCCCCAGCGGCACGGGGCACCGGGTTGGCGCACCGGATGATGGAAGAAACCCTCAAGCAGATTGACGATATCTGGCCTGATACGCCGATATTTCTGTCAGCCCAAGCGCATTTGCAGGGTTATTACGGCCGCTACGGTTTCGTGGTGGCGGGAGAGGAATACCTGGAGGACGACATTCCTCATATCGGCATGCGGCGCGCCTGAGAAAGCCACCCAGAGCACTGCGATCAACTGCGGGAAGGGGCTTGCCCCCTATGATGCCAGTGAATCAAACAAGACCTCAGGGATAACCCAGCACGCGCTTGATCGAGGCCAGATTGGCTTCGATCCAGCGCCGATCGATCGCGCCCCAATCGCGAATCCGATAACACCCGGCATGGTTGCGGGCGCCGTCTTCCTGTTCGAACTCACACACGATATCCAAGTCGGCGAGCGCGGCAATGGTGTCCTGGGCCGTGCGCCGAGGCATGCCGGTCATCTCCGTCAGCGCCGGTACGTTGCTGGCCTGGCCGCTGTCGATCAGGTAGGCCACGTAGAGGCGGCGGTAGAAGCTGCTTTTGGTCTTGCTCACATCCATGGTCATTGGCCTTGTGCGGTCAGGGTTTGCCCAGCAGGTCGCGATACGTGAGGTATACCCGCAGGTCGAATTCCACCTGATGGTAATCCGGCATCATGTATTGGCAGAGTTTGTAGAACGCCTTGTTGTGGTCCGATTCCTTGAAGTGCGCCAGCTCATGCACCACGATCATGCGCAGAAATTCCGGCGCGGCCTCTTTGAACAAGGCGGCGATGCGAATCTCTTTCTTGGCTTTGAGGTTGCCGCCCTGCACCCTGGAAATGGTCGTGTGCAGGCCCAGGGCTCGATGCGTCAGGTCCAGGCGGTTATCGAACAGCACTTTGTCGATAGCCGGCGCGTTGCGCAGGTGTTCCTGCTTCAAGGCCAGCGCGTAGGCATACAAGGCCTTGTCGCTCTGCACCCCATGGCGCTCGGGATAACGCTGTTCCAGATAGGCGCCCAATTGGTCCTTGGCGATCATCTGGCGCACTTGCTCCTGAAGAGTGACAGGGTAGGCCTGGAGGTATTTCAGCGTAGTCATGGCGTGCGCGGCAGGATTCAAAGGGCGTCAGTGTAACCAATTCAACTCACGCGGGTGCGGGACCAGTCGACCATTTCCTCGGCCATCAACGGCAATGCCGCCCATGGCCCTTGAACGAACGGACAGCCGTGCGCCCTGAGCCAGTGGGCCTGCTCTTGGGTTTCCACGCCCTCGGCCACCACCAGCACTTCAAAATGCGCACACAACTCAATAATGCTGCGGGCCATGGCCGCATCGCGCGCCGAGCCCGGCAGGCGCGCCACTAATTTCGGATCGAGCTTGAGGGTGTCGAACTCCAGATCGCGCAGATGGGCCAGGGAACACTGCCCGGAACCAAAGTCATCCAAGGCGATACGCACACCAATGCGACGCAACAACTTGAGTTGCTTGATGGCCTCCTCGCGGTTGCTCATCAGGCAATCCTCGCCGATCTCCACCTCCAACTGACGCCCGTTCAAACCGTAGCACTCCAGCATCTGCTGCAGCTGGTTGGCCAGGTTGGGCATATTGAACTGGCTGCTGCTCAGGCTCACGCTCAGCACCAGCTCTTCATCGAAAGTGCTGTGCCAGGCATGACGCTGGGCGGCGACCTGCTGGTAGATCCACGCGCTCAATTGGCTGATCAGCCGCGCCTCCTCCAGCAATGGCAGGAACAACCCCGGCGGCACGTCGCCCACACTGGGGTGTTGCCAGCGCAACAAGGCTTCCACGCCGCGCAAGCGCCCATCCTCCAACGACACTTGCGGCTGGTAGACCAGGGTGAACTCTTTATTTTCGATTGCCGTGCGCACGCTGTCTTCGAGCATCAAGCGTGAGCGGGCACGCCCGTTCATTTCCTGGTCGAAATAGCGATATTGCTGACGCCCTGCGCGTTTGGCTTCGTACATAGCGATATCGGCCGCGCGCAGCAGACCATTCAAATCCGCGCCGCAGTCCGGAAACGTGGCGATGCCGATACTCACGCCGAGCATCACATCCAAACCGTCGACTTGCTGACAGACAGACACCCGTTCGATCAGTTTTTCCGAAATTTTTGCCGCCTGCTCCGGAAACTCCAGCTCCACCAACGCGGTAAATTCATCACCGCCCATGCGTCCGATGATGTCGTAGGAACGCAGGCAACCTTGCAATTGTTCCGAGACCCAGCGCAGCACCCGGTCCCCAGCATCATGGCCCAGGGAATCGTTGACCCTCTTGAATCCATCGAGGTCCAGGTACAGCAGCACCAGCGACTGCTCCCCCCGCTCGCCACGCAACAGGCTGTTTTCCACGGCTTGATAGAACCCACGGCGATTGAGCAAACCAGTGAGTGGGTCGGTGACCGCTTGAAACTCCAGTTGCTGATGCAGGTGGCGCACCTCGGACATGTCCAGCACCGTCACCACCATCGCCTTCTGCTCGGACGGCAGCGGCGCGCAGGATAACGCCACAGGCACCTGCTGACCGCGACCGGTGCGCAGCAGGGCATCATGCAGGCGCCAGGTCTGGCCCGTTTGGTAACCGGCATACATCTGCGAATCCTGCCAACTGGGCACATGGGGCTTTTGCAGAAAACTCAGAAACGGCTGGCCCTGCAGCTCATTGTGCGTGGCGTTAAGCAAGCGCGAGATCGCCGGGTTGGCGTACTGAATCACGCCCTCCTCGCTGACCACCAGAATGCCTTCGGCAGCGTTGTCGAGCACCGAGGCATTGAAGGCGCGGGCCGACTCCAGGTCGTGGCTCAAGCGCTGCAAAGCCCGGCGGTTGCGCTGGTGCTCCAACAACGCCTGGACCTTGGGTTTGAGAATATGTGGGTCGAAAGGCTTGAACAGGTAATCGATGGCGCCGCTGGCATAGCCTTCCAGGACGGAAGCAGGCGATTGCGCATTGGCACTCAGAAAAATGATCGGGGTCATGCGCGTACGTTGACTGCCGCGCATCAGGCGGGCGACTTCAAAACCGTCCATGCCCGGCATCATCACGTCCAGCAATACCAAATCGACGTCATGCTGCAGCAGCAATTCCAGCGCTTCCACGCCGGACGCGGCGGTCACCACGTGCCAATCCTCGCGTTGCAGAAGGGCGCGCATGCTGATCAGGTTTTCGGGGTAGTCGTCGACCACCAGAAGAACCGAACTGCCATCGCCGTGGTGTGGAGCGCATTCCATGCTACGTCTCATCCTTAGATTGCCGCTCCGGTCACTTCTGAGATAAAACCCGGATAAACACTGAGGCTTCACTCTAGCTCTGGTTCTGAAAAATCAGAAGGGAAGTGGATGCCATCATTGCGCCAAAGTTCGGGCAGCCGACTAACGGTCAACCGCTACAGCCCCCGATTCATGGGAAACATGGCATTTTGACATTCCGTTGACGCCAATAAACTGCCATCGATTGTTTAACAATTGGACAGCCACCGCCTATAAAGAACGTTTAAGGCCCCGTGCCAGAGCTTTCACCCCCCGTAAAAGGCCAATGCCATGATCGACCTCTCTACTTGGAACCTGAGCATTCCGGTCGGCTCGCCCCCCGCGACCATCGAAACCCCGAAACTGCTCAGCGGCTTCAACGACCAATATTTCCAGGCCGAAGGCAGCAATGTGCAATTCTGGACACCCGTCACTGGTACCCGCACCGAAAACGCCATCTACCCCCGCAGCGAACTGCGCGAAACCTACGCCGATGGACGCCTGCGTAACTGGACCTACCCCGACGCCGACAACTTCCTACGCGCCACCCTCACCGTCAACCAGGTGCCTTCCACTGGCAAAATCGTGATTGGCCAAATCCACGCGTATGAGAGCCAGAAACCGCTGATCAAACTTGAGTATCAATTCAAGGAAAAAACCCAGACCGGCAACATCGTCGCCAAAGTGCGCATGCGTCCGGACGAAGAGGAGAGCCGCGTGATCACCGTGGCCTCCAACGTACCGCTGGAAAAGAGCTTCACCTACGTGATCAACCTCAACAAGGCCGGACTGCTGAGCGTCTACGCCGCCGATGGCGAATGGAACGAACGCATTGGCGCCGCCTGGGGCGCCAAGCCGCTGTACTTCAAGGCCGGCGCTTATGTGCAGGACAACAGCGGGGATAGCAAGGAAGGAGCGAAGGTGACGTTCGACAAGCTAGATATTGATCACGAGTAAAGGATTCTGTGGGAGCCGGCTTTGCTCGGCCCCCACATTTGCGAGGGGCTTTTCACCTGCTTATTGCACAGGCAATTTAATCGGAGCAGGTCCTTTTGAATTCATTACGTTAAAGGCGCATTTAGAAACACTGCTCTGGATACATTCGTTGTTCTCATTCCAATTAGAGCCCTGTGCCACGGGAGACGAAACGAATCTCTGGGCCATTCTCAAGTAGTCGTCACTTCCTGCTCCGACGTAATTACAAGCCACATAGTAATAAGCGTGGCTGGTCTCACTATCTGTACCTTGTTTGATGGCTGCACCTTGGAACTTAAATGCGGCTGTAATAGAACTGTCTTCCATGTTCTGCTCACCCTTCCAAACACCGCTCTGATCCGCAAACTGGCGACTGACAGCCTTGATGGTCGAGACCTCAGGGCAATTAAACTCCACTCCGTATACCTGCCCTATAAGCATAAAAGCACCGATTGCTGCACCCATTTTCAAGCACTTTGAAAGTGTCATGACCGCGTACTCCTTTACTGGATTGATAGCCCAATAATGAGAACAAACCGCAATCGATGACACTGTAAACTTTGACAGTCTTATAGATGAATTCGAAATAACCACAAACCCATAGATAACCTAATGATAGGTCAGCACACCGCCCCCATTAATGAGCCTGGTAGGGGCTCGGTTTCTCCGATCAAGCTCTCGAAATTAAGCCACAAAGAAGACTATGTGAATCACAACGACAATCAGATCTTTCGCACATATGCAACCAAATATTACATAACTGCGTATTGCTTAATATTTTCAAAAATCAGCGGTAGCGCGAAATGTAGGAAATATCAATCAGAATAACCCGACAAGCTCATACAAAAAAACAAACAAGAACTTAGCTAAAAATAATACAGCTGAAAAAAACACATTGACAATCAAAATAAACCTTCATACGGTTTGAGTGCATCGCCAATCTGCGAATGCAATAACACTGGGGAACTATATATGAAACGTGTAATTATAGAACCTACGTTCAACAATCAGTCAAACGATGCATACCAGCCCCTCACTTTTCTATTAAGACAGAGAAAATCTCGTTAGATTAAACAAAATCAAGAAACGCGAAGGGTTTCGCACTATAGCTCCGATATGTTTAGAAGAATGTATGGCTGAATACTTCTATCCCCCTGACCCCTCACCCTTCATGCTGGAATTTCGCAAAGTTATCTCAGCTAGCATACCGGCGGTGACACACGTCGATAACTCAGCGCGTCC
Source organism: Pseudomonas rhodesiae (assembly GCF_013285305.1). NCBI lineage: Bacteria > Pseudomonadati > Pseudomonadota > Gammaproteobacteria > Pseudomonadales > Pseudomonadaceae > Pseudomonas > Pseudomonas rhodesiae. The sequence continues at coordinate 5,529,206 of NZ_CP054205.1, forward strand.
GCAATCAGTCAATAAATTACAGAATATTCGTATGCACCAATTACTCAGCACCTATCATGCCGTATCAGGAGTCGGCGTACTTTGTAACACCTCTTTAAATTTCAACGGATGCGGCTTTATAAATAGACTAAGCGACTTGTATCGATTCGCCAGTGAAAATGAACTGGATGGCTTCGTATTTGAAGATACGCTTTTTCTGCATTCAGACCGTCATAATGAAAACGTCAAGTAAGCTTATTTGCGTGCAAGCGCTATCCAGTTTCTCACTGTGGCTCGATATTTTTTTAATTTTCACGGTTCCCGTTTATCTATGGCATGCCTCTCCTTCTTCGATAGCGTTCCTGGCTTTTTGCCTGGGTGCGCCTATGTTGTTTCTAGGTCCGATTATAGGATCGCTGATAGATCGATATGATGTAAGGAAAACACTAGTATCCGGCGCTTCACTCCGCATACTGTCTACTTTAGGGCTAGCAGTGTCTCCAGACCTTAACAGCTTTTTGCTTTTCGTCATATTCAAAGGCATGTCAACCTTATTTTACCTTCCATCAATAACCATTCTTGTTCGGCAATTGATACATGCTGATGAGCACAAATCTTTTTTCAGCCACGTAAGTTTATTTGATCAATCGTCAAAAATTCTTGCACCTTTACTTGCAGGCGTGTTAGCGGCAGTATTATCACCTAAAGATTTATTCTTTTTCTCGGCTACCGCAGTTTTATTAACCTTTCCACTCCTGAGGTCTATTTGCCTGTCACTCCGAACGCAAATGAAGGCCAGCTCCATCAAAGCCTTACCACTTTATCTCGATATAATAAGAGGACTATCTATATTCAACGCCTTACCTTTTCAACTACGCATAGGCTTTTTGTACTCCCTGCTTACATCGTTGGCTTTAGGTATTTATGACCCACATTTGGCGTCTTTTCTGGCGTATGAAGGTTTACCTCCAGTCAATTTTTCAATAATCGTATCAGCGACGGCAGGAGGTGCGATATGTGCCGCATTGATGATGAAATTTAAATTGAGAAACTTCGATGAAACTCTTCTTCGGTCAGGCGCATTACTTATTTTCTCTACAGCATTAATCCTGACCGCAATTTTAGTATTTTTTCAAATACCTGGAAGAGCCTATTTTTATCCAATAGTTTGGTTTTTGAATGGCTTCGGCTATGAGACGCTCATAATATCTTCAAATATAATTCTTCAGCAATTATGTCCTACAGACAATATTGGAAGAATATCCCTATCATTTAGAAGCATTCAAATACTGTGCGTGATAACGGGCCCCTCTTTAGGAACAATGCTAATAATCGCGGGTGGTCGCCCAGCACCTTTTATTGTGGCAGCAGGCATGGCATTTCTAACTGCGTCGGCGTCCGTTATGGTCTATTTATACTTGCAAAAAAAACAAGCGCACACACCTGTCAGCTAGTGCAGAATCAAAAAGTTCATTCCGTGAATCTCCTGTCTTGCGAACCCACCTAGCCAAATCTCAACAAGAAAAAGCCCGCATCACTGCGGGCTTCTTTTTAAACGCCTGAGGCTTAGTTCACCTTAGCGTTCAACTCACCTTTCAAGTAACGCTGGTACATGGCTTCCAACGAGATCGGCTTGATCTTCGACGCATTGCCCGCAGTACCAAATGCTTCGTAACGAGCGATACACACATCACGCATCGCGGTGACGGTGGCGCCGAAGAATTTGCGTGGGTCGAATTCGCTCGGGTTGGTGGCCATCAGGCGACGCATTGCGCCGGTGGAGGCCAGGCGCAGGTCGGTGTCGATGTTGACTTTGCGCACGCCGTACTTGATGCCTTCGACGATTTCTTCAACCGGTACGCCGTAGGTTTCTTTGATGTCGCCGCCGTACTGGTTGATGATCGCCAGCCATTCCTGCGGTACCGAGGAAGAACCGTGCATCACCAGGTGGGTGTTAGGGATGCGCTTGTGGATTTCCTTGATACGGTCGATGGCCAGTACGTCGCCGGTCGGCGGCTTGGTGAACTTGTAGGCGCCGTGGCTGGTGCCGATGGCGATGGCCAGGGCGTCGACCTGGGTCTTTTTCACGAAGTCAGCCGCTTCTTCCGGGTCGGTCAGCATTTGGCTGTGATCCAGCACGCCTTCGGCGCCGATGCCGTCTTCTTCACCAGCCATGCCGGTTTCCAGGGAACCCAGGCAGCCCAACTCGCCTTCCACCGAAACACCGCAAGCGTGGGCCATGGCCACGGTTTGCTGGGTAACGCGGACGTTGTATTCGTAGTCAGTAGGGGTCTTGCCGTCTTCGCCGAGGGAGCCGTCCATCATGACCGAGCTGAAGCCCAGTTGGATGGAGCGTTGGCACACGTCAGGGCTGGTGCCATGGTCTTGGTGCATGCACACCGGAATGTGCGGGAATTCTTCGATCGCGGCCAGGATCAGGTGACGCAGGAACGGCGCGCCGGCGTATTTGCGGGCACCGGCCGAAGCCTGGACGATCACTGGGGAGTCGGTCTTGTCAGCGGCTTCCATGATGGCGCGCATCTGCTCAAGGTTGTTGACGTTAAAGGCTGGGACGCCGTAGCCGAACTCGGCTGCGTGGTCCAGCATTTGACGCATGCTGATAAGTGCCATTGTGTTGTCTCTCCCGGTCGAGGGTCGTTAATCGTGCAAGCCTGCCGTAGCGGCGGCTGCTATTCAAGTTATTGCAGGCCAGGCGTTATGGGCCTGGCCTGCTGAATCGTTACTGCTGTGTCCGACCCACAACCTATGCCACTTTGGAGCCGGATTTAATGTGGGAGGGGGCTTGCCCCCGATGACAGTGGATCAGCCAGCACATGGGTGTGCTGAAAAACCGCTATCGGGGGCAAGCCCCCTCCCACATTGGATCTCACCAAATTTGAAATCTTATTGGGCCTTGCAGCCACGCCCGATCAAATCGTCGGTGGCGACCCAGTAAACCAGGCCTTCCTCACCTTTGGTGTGAAACGCCAGTTGGTCGTTGCTGTACAGCACGCCCGAGGCGGCAACCTCCTGTTTAAGGCGGTAGACCTGGTCGGAACCGCCGAGGCGCACATCCACCTCGCTGCGGGCCGCATTGGCAAAGCGCCAGTTAACCTCGGCCTTGCTGTCGCAGGTCCAGGTGGTCCACTTATCGGCAGGCTCTGCCTTATTGAACATGTTGATGCTGCTGCAACCGGCCAACAGAGCCAGTGCCGCCACGGCGAAAACGCCTTTCATTGCCAATCCTCGAACGGCGACCCAAAGGCCGCCACTGCTGTCGGTTAGTTGATCAGACCCGTCAAGGGCAACCCTGTTCCTGACCGTTGGGCGCGGAGTCGTATTTCTCCAGCCGTTCATTGCCGATGCGCTTGTTGATCACCGGCATGGTTTCAGCCTGCCAGTCAGCCTGGTAGCAGCTCTGTTTCTGCTGCGCCGCAGGCTGTTCGGGCGTCGACGCCGCAGTGGGCGCGCTGCCGCAGCCGGCCAGCAGGCCCGCCGCGAACACCAGTGCCAATGACTTGATCATAGGAATGCTCCTTTTCCGGATCACGAGCCTTAACCCTTGGCTCGGGTTTCCAGCACTTCAACGGCCGGCAGCACTTTGCCTTCGACGAATTCGAGGAATGCGCCACCACCGGTAGAAATGTAGGAGATTTGGTCAGCCACGCCATATTTATCGATGGCCGCCAGGGTGTCGCCGCCACCGGCGATGGAGAATGCCGAGCTGTCGGCGATGGCCTTGGCCAGCACCTTAGTGCCGTTGCCGAACTGGTCGAACTCGAACACGCCGACCGGACCGTTCCACAGAATGGTCTTGGAGGCCTTCAACAACTCAGCGAAGTTAGCCGCGGTTTGCGGGCCGATATCCAGAATCATGTCATCGGCGGCTACGTCAGCGATCAGCTTGACGGTAGCTTCGGCGCTTTCGGCGAATTCCTTGGCCACGACCACATCCACCGGCAACGGCACGCTGACTTTGGCGGCGATGGCGCGGGCGGTGTCGAGCAGATCCGGCTCGTACAGGGACTTGCCCACCGGATGGCCAGCTGCGGCCAGGAAAGTGTTGGCGATGCCGCCGCCGACGATCAACTGATTGCAGATCTGGCTGAGGCTGTTAAGTACGTCCAACTTGGTGGACACCTTGGAGCCCGCCACGATGGCGGCCATCGGCTGTGCCGGCGCGCCCAGGGCCTTGCCCAGGGCTTCCAGCTCAGCGGCCAACAGAGGGCCGGCAGCCGCAACCTTGGCGAACTTGGCCACGCCGTGGGTCGAACCTTCGGCGCGGTGAGCGGTGCCGAAGGCGTCCATGACGAACACATCGCACAGCGCAGCATATTGCTGGGCCAGTTCGTCGCTGTTCTTTTTCTCGCCTTTGTTGAAGCGCACGTTTTCGAACAGCACGATATCGCCGGCCTTCACGTCAACGCCGCCCAGGTAGTCAGCCACCAGCGGCACTTCACGGCCCAGGGCCTTGCTCAGGTAATCGGCTACCGGCTTGAGGCTGTTTTCAGCGGAGAACTCACCTTCGGTCGGACGACCCAGATGGGAGCAGACCATCACGGCCGCGCCTTTTTCCAGGGCCAGCTTGATGGTCGGCAGCGAGGCCAGGATTCGCGCATCGCTGGTGACAACACCGTCCTTGACTGGGACGTTGAGGTCTTCGCGAATCAGTACGCGCTTACCTTGCAGATCGAGGTCGGTCATCTTCAACACGGTCATGGGTCGCAGTTCCTGAATTACTGTTGAGGTTGTTTAGAGGCGATGTGCAGATAATGTTCCGCAACATCCAGCATTCGGTTGGCAAAACCCCATTCGTTATCGAACCAGGCCAGGATGTTCACCAGCCTCGGGCCGGAAACGCGGGTCTGGCTGGCATCGACAATCGCCGAATGCGGGTCATGGTTGAAATCGCAACTGGCGTGGGGCAACTCGGTGTAGGCCAGCAAACCTTTGAGCGGACCGCCGGTGGCGGCCTCGCGCAGGATCCGGTTCACCTCCACGGCATCGGTGTCGCTGACGGTTTGCATGGTGATATCCAGGCAAGACACGTTCACCGTCGGCACACGTACGGCTTTGGCCTGGATTCGCCCGGCAAGTTCCGGCAGCAAGCGTTCGATGCCGCGCGCCAGGCCGGTAGACACCGGAATCACTGACTGGAACGCCGACCGCGTGCGGCGCAGGTCTTCGTGGTGGTAAGCGTCGATCACCGGCTGGTCGTTCATGGCCGAGTGGATCGTGGTGATCGACACATAATCCAGGCCGATCGCCTGATCCAGCAGGCGCAACAACGGCACACTGCAGTTGGTGGTACAGGACGCATTGGACACCAACCGCTCATCGCCAGTCAGGCAATCCTGGTTGATGCCATAGACGATGGTGGCGTCGACATCCGCCTCGCTGGCCATCGGCTGGGAAAACAGCACACGCGGCGCGCCGGCGTCGAGAAACCGCTGGCCATCGGCGCGGGTGTTATAGGCACCGGAACATTCCAACACCAGGTCGACGTCCAGCGCCGCCCAGTCGATGCCCTCGGGGGTGGCACTGCGCAGGACTTTCACGCAGTTGCCATTGATATGCAGACAATCGCCGTCGACCCGCACTTCGCCGGGGAATCGGCCATGGGTGGAGTCAAAGCGTGTCAGGTATTCGATGCTGGCCATGTCGGCCAAATCGTTGATGGCAACAATCTCGAACCCGGCTGCCGCCCCTCGCTCGAACAGAGCACGCAAGACGCAACGACCAATGCGGCCGTAGCCGTTGAGTGCAACTTTGTAGGGACGCGTTTGGGGCATGGGGCTCTCGATCAATAGTTCGCTCAGTGTTGAATGTTCCGACGCCATCGCGGGCAAGCCCGCTCCCACCTTCAGATCGCGATCCAATGTAGGAGCGGGCTTGCCCGCGATAGCGCCAGTACAGACAACGCAGACTGACTTAGTCTTCCAGCAGCTCTTCAGCCTGACCCAGGATGTTTTCCAGGGTGAAGCCAAACTCTTCGAACAAGGCTGGCGCCGGCGCCGACTCACCGTAGGTGGTCATGCCGATCACGCGGCCTTCCAGGCCCACGTACTTGTACCAGTAGTCGGCGTGTGCCGCCTCGATGGCGATACGCGCGCTGACCTGCAACGGCAGCACCGATTGCTTGTAGCCGGCGTCCTGGGCTTCGAACACGCTGGTGCACGGCATGGATACAACGCGCACGTTGCGGCCCTGCTCGGTCAGCTTGTCGTACGCCTGAACCGCCAGGCCCACTTCAGAACCGGTGGAGATCAGGATCAGCTCCGGCTCGCCCACGCAGTCCTTGAGCACGTAACCGCCACGGCTGATGTCGGCGATCTGCGCGTCGGTGCGCGCCTGGTGCTGCAGGTTCTGACGGGAGAAGATCAGCGCCGTAGGGCCGTCCTTACGCTCGATGGCGTGCTTCCAGGCCACGGCGGATTCCACCGCGTCGGCTGGGCGCCAGCAATCCAGGTTCGGCGTGGTACGCAGGCTGGTCAGTTGTTCGACCGGCTGGTGCGTCGGGCCGTCTTCGCCCAGACCGATGGAGTCGTGGGTGTACACATGGATGACGCGCTTCTTCATCAGCGCGGCCATGCGCACGGCGTTGCGGGCGTATTCCATGAACATCAGGAAGGTTGCGCCGTAAGGCACCAGACCACCGTGCAAGGACACGCCGTTCATGATGGCGCTCATGCCGAACTCGCGCACGCCGTAGTACATGTAGTTGCCGCTGGCGTCTTCGGCCGTGACACCTTTGCAGCCTTTCCACAGGGTCAGGTTGGACCCGGCCAGGTCGGCCGAACCACCGAGGAACTCAGGCAGCAGCGGGCCAAAGGCGTTCAGGGTGTTCTGGCTGGCTTTACGGCTGGCGATGGTCTCGCCCTTGGCCGCAACTTCGGCGATGTAGGCAGATGCCTTTTCCGAGAAGTCAGCAGGTAGATCACCGGCCAGGCGGCGGACCAGCTCGTTGGCCAGTTCCGGGAATTCGGCGGAGTAGGCAGCGAAACGCTGGTCCCACTCGGCTTCGGTGGCCAGGCCTTTTTCCTTGGCATCCCATTCGGCGTAGATGTCAGCCGGGATTTCGAACGGGCCGTGGTTCCACTTCAGCGCTTCGCGGGTCAGGGCGATTTCCGCGTCACCCAGTGGAGCGCCGTGGCAGTCTTCCTTGCCTTGCTTGTTCGGCGAGCCGAAACCGATGGTGGTCTTGCAGCAGATCAGGGTCGGCTGCGCGCTCTTGCGGGCGGTGTCGATCGCGGTTTTGATCTCTTCCGGGTCGTGACCGTCGACGTTGCGGATCACCTGCCAGTTGTAGGCTTCGAAACGCTTCGGGGTGTCATCGGTGAACCAGCCTTCGACTTCGCCGTCGATGGAGATGCCGTTGTCATCGTAGAAGGCGATCAGCTTGCCCAGGCCCAGGGTGCCGGCCAGGGACGCGACTTCGTGGGAAATGCCTTCCATCATGCAACCATCACCCAGGAACACATAGGTGTGGTGATCGACGATGTCGTGGCCAGGGCGGTTGAACTGCGCGCCCAGCACTTTTTCAGCCAGGGCGAAACCCACGGCGTTGGCCAGGCCTTGGCCCAGCGGCCCGGTGGTGGTCTCGACGCCTGGGGTGTAGCCGAATTCCGGGTGGCCCGGCGTGCGGCTGTGCAGCTGGCGGAAGCTCTTGAGGTCGTCGATGGTGACGTCGTAGCCGGTCAGGTGCAGCAGCGAATAGATCAGCATCGAGCCATGGCCGTTGGACAGCACGAAACGGTCACGGTCGGCGAACGATGGGTTGTTCGGGTTGTGTTTCAGGTAGTCACGCCAAAGCACTTCGGCGATATCCGCCATGCCCATCGGGGCACCGGGATGGCCGCTGTTGGCTTTTTGCACGGCATCCATGCTGAGGGCACGAATGGCGTTGGCACGCTCACGACGGCTGGGCATCGCTGTTCTCCTGCGGATATAGAAAGAAACGGAAAAAAGGACCGGCATTTTCCCTCAGCCACCGCCTGCGGGCAATGACAGATAGTCACTTGAGGCGGTTTTTCCTGTGGTTTGCGCGGTAATCGTCTGCGCAAACCTTTCATGTGTTCGTCTAAAGGTTATAGCGACTGCTTATAACCGCCACTTATCGATCAATATCAAAACTTTTTGATATTGACCTTGCGAGCGACCAGCCCCACCACTAGACTGCTGGCCTTATGAACCTATCTGTGCCCTCCCTGCGTCCCGACGATGGTGAAGAGCTGGCCGCTTTGTGCAAAGCCGCCGGCGACCCCTTGCGCCTGAATGTTTTACGGGCCCTGACCAACGATTCTTTCGGAGTGCTGGAGCTGGCGCAGATTTTCGCCATCGGCCAATCGGGCATGAGCCATCACTTAAAGGTGCTGTCCCAGGCCGAGTTGGTCGCCACCCGCCGCGAAGGCAATGCGATTTTTTACCGCCGCGCCCTGCCCCACACCGACCTGCTCGGCGGCAAGCTGCACGCCGCCCTACTGGAGGAAGTGGACAACCTGAGCCTGCCGAACGATGTCCAGGCACGTATCGGCCAGGTCCACGGGCAACGTGCCGCGGCCAGTCAGGACTTTTTCGCACGGGTCGCCGAGAAGTTTCGCGCCCAGCAGGATTTGATTGCCGGTTTACCGCAGTACCGCGACAGCGTGCTGGCGTTGTTGGACAAGCTGAGCTTCAGTGAAGAGGCCACGGCACTGGAAGTCGGCCCCGGCGACGGCGGTTTTCTGCCGGAGCTGGCACGCCGCTTTCAGCAAGTCACGGCGCTGGACAACAGCCCGGCAATGCTGGAGCTGGCACGCCAGCTCTGCGAGCGAGAAGCCTTGGGCAACGTCAACCTGCAGTTGGCCGACGCCTTGAAAGACAGCAGCCTGCGGGCCGACTGCGTGGTGCTGAACATGGTCTTGCACCATTTCGCCGCCCCCGCCGACGCCCTCAAGCAAATGGCCGGGTTACTGCACCCCGGCGGCAGCCTGCTGGTGACGGATTTATGCAGCCACAACCAGAGTTGGGCCAGGGAGGCCTGCGGTGATCTCTGGTTGGGTTTTGAACAGGACGATCTGGCCCGTTGGGCCACCGCTGCGGGACTCGTTCCCGGGGAAAGCCTCTATGTAGGTTTACGTAATGGTTTCCAGATCCAGGTCCGCCACTTTCAGCGACCGGCTGGCGACACTCACCATCGGTAAATATCAGGAAAACATCGAGATGAGCGAATACTCCCTTTTCACCTCCGAGTCCGTGTCTGAAGGGCATCCGGACAAAATCGCCGACCAGATTTCTGATGCGGTGCTGGACGCCATCATCGCTGAAGACAAGTTCGCCCGCGTGGCGTGCGAGACCCTGGTGAAAACCGGTGTAGCGATCATCGCCGGCGAAGTGACCACCTCCGCCTGGGTCGACCTGGAGCAACTGGTCCGCGACGTGATCACCGACATCGGCTACAACAGCTCCGACGTCGGCTTCGACGGCGCCACCTGCGGCGTGATGAACATCATTGGCAAGCAGTCGCCCGACATCAACCAGGGTGTCGACCGCGCCAAACCGGAAGACCAAGGCGCAGGCGACCAGGGCCTGATGTTCGGCTACGCCAGCAACGAAACCGACGTGCTGATGCCGGCCCCGATCACCTTCTCCCACCAGTTGGTCAAGCGCCAGGCCGAAGCCCGTAAATCCGGCCTGCTGCCTTGGCTGCGTCCGGACGCCAAGTCCCAGGTAACCTGCCGTTACGAAGGCGGCAAAGTCGTCGGCATCGACGCGGTGGTGCTGTCGACTCAGCACAACCCGGATGTGTCCTACGCCGACCTGCGCGAAGGCGTGATGGAACTGATCGTCAAACACGTACTGCCGGCCGAACTGCTGAGCAAGGACACCCAGTTCCACATCAACCCGACTGGCCAGTTCATCATCGGCGGCCCAGTGGGCGACTGCGGCCTGACCGGTCGCAAGATCATCGTCGACAGCTACGGCGGCATGGCCCGCCACGGCGGTGGTGCGTTCTCCGGCAAAGACCCGTCCAAAGTGGACCGTTCGGCCGCCTACGCCGGTCGTTACGTGGCCAAGAATATCGTGGCCGCCGGCCTGGCCGAACGTTGCGAAATTCAGGTTTCTTACGCTATCGGCGTGGCTCAGCCTACGTCGATCTCGCTGAATACCTTCGGCACCGGCAAGATCAGCGATGACAAGATCGTCAAACTGGTGCGTGAAGTCTTCGACCTGCGCCCCTACGCGATCACCACCATGCTTGACCTGCTGCACCCGATGTACCAGGAGACCGCAGCCTACGGCCACTTCGGTCGTACGCCTGAGCAGAAGACTGTCGGCGATGACACCTTCACCACCTTCACCTGGGAAAAAACCGACCGCGCCAACGACCTGCGTACCGCCGCCGGCCTGTAACAGTCGCGCTACTCAAACAGCCCTGCCCGGTCCGCCCGGCAGGGCTTTTTATTGCCCGATGAATCGGGCGGGCGTTCACATTTTTTGGCTCCCAACCTTGCAGGCAAAATAATGGCTCTCTAGAATCCGCGCCCTCTCGGGCCCCCACCCTATTTGGATATTGCCTTGCGCCAGTCCGGGATCACCCGGCGCGGCAATCGAACATTGAGGTTTTTCATGCGCATCTCCACGCTCGCCCCCGCCGCCCTTCTGCTCAGCTTGTTCGCCCTGCCGGCCCACACCGCCGATCTGAGCGCACTGAGCAGCGTCCTGGGCGCACATACAGGTGGCGGCAATGCCGGCGACTGCCAGAAGCAAGCCAACGACCTGCAGGCCAAGATCGATGCGGCCAACGCCCAGAACGACGTGTTGAAAGTGCGTGCGTTTGAAGCCGCGCTGGAACAGGTCAACAAAGGTTGCAACAAATTGGCTGAGTCCCAGGCCAAGGCCGACGCCAAGCAGCAAAACCAGGCGGCCAAAGCGGATAAGAACGATGCAGTGAAAGCCCTGGGCGGTCTGTTCAAGTAAACAGAAACACCCGGTAAAAAGCCCCGCACTGTCGGGGCTTTTTTGTGGGCAAACCGATCATTTAGGCTAGGCGCCCCTTCCGAGCAAGGATGCTCATGATGCGTTTTTTGATTGCTCTTTTACTCAGCGCGTTAACCTTTGGGGCCTTGGCCGAGGGCTGCCCCGACGAAGCCCGTCATCAGGTCGATGCCCTGGCCGAACAGGTACGCGTGTGGGACGACCGTTACCACCGCCTCGGCCAATCCCCCGTCAGCGACGAGCTCTACGATCAAGCCCGCCAACGTCTGGCTCATTGGCGCCAATGCTTCCCTTCCCCCACTGCTCCACCCGACCGGCCGCTGGCCAGTTCACGCGGCACCTTGCGCCACCCGGTCGCTCACACCGGCCTGGAAAAACTCTTGGACGAACAAGCAGTCGGGGCCTGGCTGGCGACGCGGCAGGACGTGTGGGTTCAACCCAAGGTAGATGGCGTCGCGGTGACCCTGGTTTATCGCAAGGGTCGGCTGGCGCAGGTGATCAGCCGTGGCGATGGAGTGCTTGGCCAGGACTGGTCGGCGTCTGCGCGCAAGATTCCCGGAATTGTCCAGCAGTTGCCAGACCCCATCGACCTGGTGTTGCAAGGTGAACTCTATTGGCGCCTGGATGCCCATGTGCAATCGCTACAGGGCGGGCTGAATGCTCGCAGCAAGGTGGCCGGGCTGATGAACCGCCGCCAGTTGAGCGACGCCGACGCCGCAGGTATTGGCCTGTTCGTCTGGGCCTGGCCCGATACCCCTTCTGGGTTCAGCGAGCGTCTGGCGACCCTGGCGCGCTGGGGCTTCACGGACAGCCAGCGCTACAGTCACCCCGTCCAGAGCCTCGACGAAGCCGCGCACTGGCGCACCTATTGGTATAACCATGCGCTGCCCTTTGCCAGTGATGGGGTCGTGTTGCATCAGGCATCGCGCGCGCCCGCCGAACGCTGGCAAGTCAGCACGCCTTACTGGGCCGTAGCCTGGAAATATCCGGCCACCAAGGCGCTGGCCCTGGTGCGCCAGGTGCGATTCAAGATCGGTCGCACCGGGCGGATCACTCCCCTCCTGGAGTTGGAACCGGTGCGGCTGGACGACCGGCAGATCAAACGGGTCAGCGCTGGCTCCCTGAAGCGCTGGCAAACCTTGGATATTCGCCCCGGCGACCAAGTGTCCATCACGCTTGCGGGCCAGATCATTCCGCGGTTGGACCAAGTCATCCTGCGCAACCCCAACCGAGTCGCCTTGGCCGTCCCCAATCCACAGGACTTTCACGCTTTGAGTTGCTGGCAACTGGACCCAGGCTGCGAAGAGCAATTGCTCGCGCGCCTGACCTGGCTCAGCGGCAACCAGGGCCTGGCGCTACCTCATATGGGCCGCGAGACCTGGAACGTATTGATCCAGGCCGGTCTAATCGCAGGCTTTCTCGATTGGTTAACCCTGGATGCGGCGCAGCTTGCTAACATTGATGGCTTTGGTGAGCAAAGCCGCACGCGGGTGCTCGACAGCCTCCACCGCGCTCGACAACGGCCCTTTGCGCAATGGCTCAAAGCCTTGGGCGTCCCGCCTGTGGCACGCAACAACCTCAAGGGTGACTGGCACACGCTGGTCGCCCGCGACACCCAAGCCTGGATGGCCGAAGATGGCATCGGGCCGGGTCGAGCGGCGCAATTGAGCGCTTTTTTTCACGACCCGCAGGTGCGGGTCTTGGCGGAAACACTACATGCGGCCGGGATAGACGGGTTCTGAACCCGCCAGACACCGCTTTAACAGTCGGCAGAATTCATCCTGCCATTTGCGATCCAGGAGTTCCCTATGAAATGTTTAGCCCCATTTGCCTTATCGATTGTCGCAAGCCTGATGACCACGCCGTTGCTGGCGGCCGATGATGCAGAACCCCTCACCGGCTGCGCCGCCAAGCGCCAAGCCATCAGCACCCAGATCGAGCAAGCCAAGGCCCACGGCAACAGCGAACAGCAAGCCGGCCTGGAAAAAGCCCTGAGCGAAGTCACCGCCCATTGCAACGACGCCACCCTGAAAAAAGAGCGGGAGAACAAGGTGCTCGACGCCAAGCATGAAGTCAGCCGTCGTCAGGCCGACCTCGACAAGGCCATGAAAAAGGGCGACCCAGACAAGATCAACAAGCGCAAAGACAAGCTGGCCGAGTCACGCAAAGAGTTGCAGAACGCAGTGGAAGAACTCGACCAGTAATACCGATCAATGGTCCCGGAACTGTTTATGGCAGGCACTGCAGGCATCTTCGACTTTCTGCACCGCAGGCCCGAGGTTGTTGGCCTTGTAAGGCTGAACCTGGCTGGCGATCACCAATTCACCGGTGGCCGCTTCCAGGTCGCGCGCCAGTTGCTGGAACTGCGCCTGCTTTTGCCACACGTCGTCCTTGGCGCTGGTGTGATCTTCTTCACGTACGCTCGGAAAGTGCCGCCACGGTTCGTGGGCCAACGTATCGAGTTTGGCCGCGCCTTCGGCGAACTTCGCGCCATCGAACGGGATACGCCCACGCAACATGCCGCCCAAGTCTTCGCTGGTCTTGAGCATCTGTTTGAAGATCGCCTTGCGCTGACCCAGAGGCGAATTCGGATCCACTCCGCCACAGGCGGACAAAGTCAGGCAGGCCAGCAATACAACGGTCAGTCTTTTAAAAGTCATGATGGCTTCAAGGTCACGGGAAACGGCGGCCAGTATCCTCGCCCCGTCCGCAAAGACCAATAGCCCTATTAATAATAAGGGTTGCCCAGCGCCGCTTCGGCGTGGGTGATCGCTTCAGGAATTGCTTGGATGACTATCACATTGAAACCCTGGAGCCGCCGTCTGGCGTGGGCTCTACCCCTCATCGCGCTGCTGGCCGGCTGCGACGCTGGCAAGGACACAGGCAAAGAAGTCGGCAAAGATGAAACCGTCAAACCTCACGCCGTCGCCACCTACGTGAATACTCCGTGGGAAGCCTTGCCGGTGGTGTCCGACAACGACTTAATGGCCGGTTTCGAAGCCTGGCGTAGCGCCTGCCAACGCCTCAAGGCCGACCCGGTCTGGGGCGCGACCTGCGCCGCAGCGGCTACGGTCCCGGCCGATGCGCCGGCAGTGCGCGGTTTTCTCAAGGAGCGCCTGGACGTTTTCGGCCTGCGCTCGGCGGACAACACGCCCAACGGCTTGATCACCGGCTATTACGAGCCGGTCTACCCCGGCAGCCTGACCAAGACCGCCACTGCTCACGTGCCGGTCTACGGGGTGCCGGATGATCTGATCATCGTCAATCTGGAGAGCATTTACCCCGAACTCAAAGGCAAGCGCCTGCGTGGTCGCCTGGAAGGCCGCGTGCTCAAACCGTATGACGATGCCAGTGTGATCAACGGCCAGGGCTCCAGCGCCAAGCCGATCGCCTGGCTCACCGACCCGATGGACCTGCAATTCCTGCAGATCCAGGGTTCGGGGCGCATCCAACTCAAAGGCGGGCGCCAATTGCGCGTGGGTTACGGCGACCAGAACGGCTACCCCTACCGCCCTATCGGCCGCTGGCTGGTGGAACAGGGTGAACTGAAGAAAGAAGAGGTCAGCATGGGTGCCATCAGCGCCTGGGCCAAGGCTCACCCGCAACGCATTCCGGAACTGTTGGCAAGCAACCCCAGCTATGTGTTCTTCAGCGCCCGCCCCGACAGCAACGAAGGCCCACGGGGCTCGCTGAATGTGCCGCTGACCGCCGGCTACAGCGTGGCGGTGGATCGTAAGGTGATTCCGTTGGGCAGCCTGTTGTGGCTGTCGACCACCAAGCCAGACGGTTCGCCGATTGCCCGCCCGGTCGCCGCCCAGGACACCGGTGGCGCCATCACTGGCGAAGTGCGTGCGGACCTGTTTTGGGGCACCGGCGATGCTGCGGGTGAGTTAGCGGGGAATATGAAACAGCAGGGCCAGATCTGGATGCTATGGCCCAAGGGCGCAACGTTGCCGCAAGTGCCGGACGCGCCCACCGGCACCTGACCAACGCTGAAAGCCCAATGAGGGAGGGAACACACCTCTCCCACATTGGGCAGCGGCGCCGCGCCTCAGATCGAGACGAAGAAGAAACTCGCGATCAACGCCATCCCCACCGCCCACACCAGCGAACGCAGGATCGCCCAGTCCGCCAGGTAGCAAATGATGTACAGCAGACGGCTGGTGATAAACAGCACCGCCAGCACGTTAATGGTCACCAATTCGGCCGTACCCGCCAGATGGGCGATAATCACCGCCGCCGCGAATGCCGGGGTGACCTCAAAACCGTTGAGCTGCGCGCTGTGGGCACGCTTGGCCACACCGTCCAGGCCCTCCAGAAAAGCCCGCGGGTCATGGTTGTGGCGCAACCCGAACTTGCCCCCACTGAACTTGGCCACCCCCGTGCACAAGTACGGCAAAAAAATGGCGATCAACACACACCAGAAAGCGACTGTCATGACTTATTCCTTTTGTCGTTTTATGCAGCGATTAGAGTTCTAGCACTACATACGCAAAACCGCACGTATCCGCTATGAGCCATGGCACACCGAAAGGTTCTATCGCACGATTGCCCGAGGTTCACTGATTTTTGTCGATACGCTGCGGATGTCGCGGGTCCGCAGCTTTTTTGTTTGGCAGGCTGCTCTCGCTGCGAATCTGCGCATGGCTGATCAATGCGAAGATAAAGCTGCCACCGATGATATTGCCGGCCAGGGTTGGGCCGGCAAACACTAGCCAGAAGTCATGCCACGACAGTTCGCCGGCAAACACTAGGTACGAAACCTCTGCCGAGCCCACGACGATGTGCGTGAAATCCCCCAGGGCCATCAGGTAGGTGATCACAATGATGATCCACATCTTGGCGCTTTCCATCGACGGGATCATCCACACCATGGTGGCAATCATCCAGCCCGAGACGATGCCCTTGGCGAACATCTGGCCGGCGTCGTTTTCCATGACCTTGCGGCCGATCTCCAGGAAGGCCTGATCGGTCTTGGTGTCGAAAATCGGCAAGTGCAGCATCACGTAGGCCACCAGCAAGGTGCCGCACAGGTTACCCACCAGCACCACCGACCACAGCCGCAACAAGCGCCCGGCATTGGCCAAAGTCGGCTTGCTCATCACCGGCAGCACGGCGGTCAGGGTGTTTTCCGTAAACAGTTGCTGGCGCGCCAGGATCACTGCGAGGAAACCTGCGCAGTAGCCGAAGCTGGCGATGACCTTGAACGCCTCACCGTCGGGCAGGCGCGAATTGAGCAATCCCATGGCCATCAACGACAACCCCATGGTCAGGCCGGCGGCCAGCGCCGACCACCATAGGGCGGCGACGCTGCGCTCCAGTTCCTGATCGCCTTGGGTGCGGATGATTTCGTGCAGCACCGCCGCGCGGGGTGGTTGGTTCTCGTCGACATCCTGCTGCTCTTCCTGCGACAGGTTCGGAGTTTTACCGTCTTCGTGTGTGGCCATGATTTACCAGAGTCCAAGGGATGCCTGTAGCTACGACACGCCGTGACAGTGGCTGTTCAGTGGCCAGGCAACTAAACCGGTATACGCCAGGCTTTGGCCATCTCTATCGTCGTGGCGCTGCTCGGCTCACGCCAAGGTTTGTTGCGCGCCCTGTAATTGCGAATGATGCCGTCGAGCACTTGGTTGAACTCGGCTGGCGTGGTTGCCTTGGCCAATTCGCGGGCCGCTTGCTGCAACAGGTTGACATTGCTATCTGGCTGGCCCAGGCGGTATTGCGAGGGATAAATGACTTCTCGGATGAAGCGCTCGGCCTTCACCGCGATATCGCGCTTGCCCATTTCAATAACTGCCGCTCTCATGACCTTGGATAGAGGTGTGTCATCCAGTCCGCCCTTGGCACACACTTGCAAAAGTTGCTGAAAATTGCGCTGCCCCGACACGTTAAGGTGCCGTGACAACCATTCAACATGCTCCGGACGACAGGCAAGTGCATCCAGGTTGCGCACAGCGCTAGCCAATTTCGGTGTGAGCGTCAGGGTATTGCTCGATTGATTAGCCTCGCAAATCGCACTGTCCAGTTGGTGCAGCGCCTGCTGCGCCTCCTTGCGAAAACGCACGACATCCATGGCCGCGGGCTCGTTCTTGAGCGAGTCTTGCACACTGGCCAGCATTTCATCATCCATCGCCAGAACCGCCTGTTCCAACGTGGCGAAGTGGTGATGCTCACGGATCGTAGCGCGCTTTTCGAGGTGGGCCGCCACTGTTTGGTACGCTTGGTCCTGCAGGTGGTCTTTCTGTGCAGGCGTCATGGTGAAATTGACAGTACCGTGCATGCCACGAAAGTCACCTTCGACGGTATTCATGGGTAATGTCACCGTCTGATCGGCAAGCGCAATGAGCCGGTCATTTTGATAGGCGTCAGCAGCCGTGTGTGAGGTTCCGGTGAAGGTATCGACCAGATGACTGAAAAGTCCGCCGGCCCTCGTTGGCTCCGCCGGTTGTTCGGATTCGAATTGAACAATCAGCGACCTGTCTTTGCTCAGAGGGCTTTCTGGAAACGAACGCTCAATCACACCCGGTGCCGGGACGTTGACCAGCAGTCCGCCGTCCTGAAAAGCGCTGACGTCAGTGGCTGCCTGGAACGCATGCCCCTGCTCAAGCGGGCTCTTGAACAGCACAGGCAATGCCCCTGAGATATGTGCGGCGCGAGCGATATCCATGTCCGGGGTCAAATCGGCGTTGAACACCACCAATTGAGGGCGGCCGTCGAACATGCCGGTGCCGGTGATATTGAGTTGCTTGATAGCAGGGATATGGCGACTCAAGGTGGCGAGGTCGGCGAACGTAGGGTCGCTTCCAGCGCTCAGCCGGTCGGCAATCTTCATCAGTTCGGCAGGCCGGGTAGACCTGGGCGTGTCGGCAACATGGGTGAGAATCGATTGGCGTGCCTGGTCGCGCAACATCGCTTGCAATGCAGGCGCCTCAGTCTGCAGACGCGGTATCAGAGTCAAGAGCAATTGGGAAATGCCGCCGCCCGGCAAGTGACGAGTAACATTGCCCAGTGCAGAACTGGCGTTTTGCAACCAAGCCGTTACAGGGTCCTGACTGTTGAGCAGGCTGGGCAAGTCGATACGGTCCAGTAGTAAGTCGAACGCATCGCCCCCCAATCCACTGGCAATCAGCACGCCGGAAATCGCCCCGGCTGAAGAGCCGGAAACCACCCTGATATCTTGCAGCTTCCCAGTGTCTTCAAGCGCCCGCATCATGCCCGAGAAGGCAACGCCTTTGGCGCCGCCGCCGCTGAGTACAAGATGCTCAGGTGCAGCGGGCGATAAAAACACATCCACCCGCCCGCTGGCATCGCGATAGATATCCAGCTTGCGCGGACCTGCCCCCTCGACTAACGGCACATCAGCATGCCGAACCAAGTTTGCGGGCCATGTTGCTTGATGCTGGACGGCCGAGCTGGACACTTTCATATACGGACTCCTTTCACTTCAGTTGTAACCCTGAGTGAGCAGAGTCCGCAGAAAGGTCCATACGGAATAATTCAGTAACCTAACTGATGGCTGCCAAGGCGTTACTGGGGAAGCGTGTCGTCCTTGAACTGATCCTTCACGTACTTGATCTCGGTCCGCCCATGGGGCGCCGGCAACCCGTCTTCGCCCAGGTTGACGAATACCATTTTTTCCACGGTGAGGATGCTTTTGCGGGTGATCTTGTTGCGCACTTCACAGGTCAGGGTAATCGAGGTGCGACCGAATTCAGTGGCGGTGATACCCAACTCAATGATGTCGCCCTGGCGCGAGGCGCTGACAAAGTTGATTTCGGAGATGTACTTGGTGACGACCCGCTGGTTACCCAACTGGACAATCGCATAGATCGCGGCTTCTTCGTCGATCCAGCGCAGCAGGCTGCCACCGAACAGTGTGCCATTGGGGTTGAGGTCTTCAGGCTTTACCCATTTGCGGGTGTGGAAGTTCATGGGGGCGGACTCCGAGGTGTTTGAGAGACGCCAGCTTCAAGTTTTAAGCGACAAGCTGCAAGTTAAAAGCCGATTCGCTCTTACTTGCCGCTTGTAGCTTGTCGCTTGCCACCAGCCAACCAAAGAAAGCTATAATCGCCCCCGATTCCGAACGGCTACTGCCGTTTTCCCGCCACCTGTCCGAGGGGCGCTGCAGCAGGTTCAACCTGTCAGGCTCGGATGGGGCGTTGTCCGGCCTGGTTGCCCTGGCCTGATACTAAACGCACAACGGCGCCCATTCGCACACTACGAATGGAGGCTCTTCATGAGCGCTGTCAACACGCCTGCAGATTTCACCGACTACAAAGTCGCCGATATGTCCCTCGCTGCCTGGGGCCGTCGCGAAACCTTTATCGCCGAATCCGAAATGCCTGCCCTGATGGGCCTGCGTCGCAAGTACGCCGCCGAGCAACCGCTCAAAGGCGCGAAGATTCTCGGCTGCATCCACATGACCATTCAGACCGCCGTGCTGATCGAAACCCTGGTTGCCCTGGGTGCCGAAGTGCGTTGGTCGTCCTGCAACATCTTCTCGACTCAAGACCAGGCCGCCGCCGCTATCGCTGCTGCCGGTATTCCGGTGTTCGCCTGGAAAGGCGAGACCGAAGAGGAATACGAGTGGTGCCTGGAGCAAACCATCCTCAAGGATGGCGCACCTTGGGATGCCAACATGATCCTTGACGACGGCGGCGACCTGACCGAGCTGCTGCACAAGAAATACCCGCAGATCCTCGATCGCGTCCATGGCGTGACCGAAGAAACCACCACCGGCGTACACCGCCTGCTGGACATGCTGGCCAAGGGCGAGCTGAAAATCCCGGCCATCAACGTCAACGACTCGGTAACCAAGAGCAAGAACGACAACAAGTACGGCTGCCGTCACAGCCTCAACGACGCCATCAAGCGCGGCACCGACCACCTGCTGTCGGGCAAGCAAGCCCTGGTGATCGGTTACGGTGACGTGGGCAAGGGTTCGTCCCAGTCCCTGCGTCAGGAAGGCATGATCGTTAAAGTGTCCGAAGTCGACCCGATCTGCGCCATGCAGGCCTGCATGGACGGTTTCGAAGTGGTTTCGCCATTCATCGACGGCGTCAACGACGGCAGCGAAGCCAGCATCGACAAAGCCCTGCTGGGCAAGATCGACCTGATCGTCACCACCACCGGTAACGTGAATGTCTGCGATGCCAACATGCTCAAGGCCCTGAAAAAGCGCGCCGTGGTGTGCAACATCGGTCACTTCGACAACGAGATCGACACCGCTTTCATGCGCAAGAACTGGGCGTGGGAAGAAGTAAAACCTCAAGTGCACAAGGTTCACCGTACCGGCGCTGGGGATTTCGATCCACAGAATGACGATTACCTGATCCTGCTGGCCGAAGGCCGCCTGGTTAACCTGGGCAACGCCACCGGCCACCCAAGCCGCATCATGGACGGCTCCTTCGCCAACCAGGTGCTGGCACAGATCTTCCTGTTTGAACAAAAGTACGCCGATCTGTCGCCTGCCCAGAAAGCCGAGCGCCTGACCGTGGAAGTACTGCCTAAGAAACTCGACGAAGAAGTGGCCCTGGAAATGGTTCGCGGCTTCGGCGGCGTGGTGACCAAGCTGACCAAGACCCAAGCCGATTACATCGGCGTGACTGTCGAAGGTCCGTTCAAGCCGCACGCGTATAGGTACTGACAGCAGCGGCAAGCTTTCAGCTACAAGCGGCAAGTAAAAGCGTTTGTGTGAAGGCTTGCTACTTCCTTGCTCTTTAAGCAGTTGTGGGTTGAGAGCTTCATGCTGCAAGACAGGCACACCGCCCTCTTGCAACTTGAAGCTCGCAACTTGCAGCTGGAGACCCCCTCCATGTCCCAAGACCGTCGCTACAGCTTCGAGTTCTTCCCGACCAAGACCGATGCTGGGCATGAAAAACTGATGGCCACTGCCGCGCAATTGGCCAGCTACCAACCCGACTTTTTCTCCTGCACCTACGGTGCCGGCGGCTCGACCCGCGACCGCACGATCAACACCGTGTTGCAGCTGGAAAGCCAGGTCAATATTCCCGCCGCACCGCACTTGTCGTGTGTGGGCGACAGCAAGGCCGACCTGCGCGGCCTGCTGACCCAGTACAAAGACGCCGGGATCAAGCGCATCGTCGCCCTGCGTGGCGATTTGCCGTCCGGTATGGGTATGGCCAGCGGTGAGCTGCGCCACGCCAATGACTTGGTGAGTTTCATCCGTGAAGAAAGCGGTGATCACTTCCATATCGAAGTAGCTGCTTACCCGGAGATGCATCCACAAGCACGTAATTTCGAAGACGATTTGCAGAATTTCGTGCGTAAGGCTAACTCCGGCGCCAACAGCGCGATCACCCAGTACTTCTTCAACGCTGACAGCTACTTCTACTTTGTCGAGCGTGTACGGGCTCTGGGTGTAGATATCCCAATCGTGCCGGGCATCATGCCGATCACTAACTACAGCAAATTGGCGCGTTTCTCCGACGCTTGCGGCGCAGAGATCCCACGCTGGGTTCGCAAGCAACTGGAAGCCTATGGCGACGACGTCAAGAGCATCCAGGCGTTCGGTGAGCACGTTATTACCGAAATGTGCGAACGCTTGTTACAAGGCGGCGCACCAGGGTTGCACTTCTATACCCTTAACCAGGCTGAACCCAGCCTCGCCATCTGGAATAACCTGAAGCTGCCACGCTGAAGTCATTCCAAGCAGCAAATAGGCCTCCGTACTACGGGGGCCTTTTTTTGAAGGGTGTGTGCTCCTACTCGATCCACCCGTTGTAAACCCAACCCCCATGCCAGAGCTTCTCTTTAACGCGATGGCGTCGTAACCTCAGGGCATGCACGCCCTTCTCAAGTTGTTGACCGCTGCGCTTTTCACTTGCCTGAGCCTGGCCGCTTATGGCGAGAAGCTGCGCATTGTCACCGAGCCGTGGGCGCCTTATGTGTATGAAGACCAGGGCGCCATGTACGGGCTGGACTATGAAACCACCGTTATCGTGTTCCAGCGCCTGGGGATTGAGGTGCAGTGGCAATTTCTGCCTTGGAAACGCTGCCTGGTCATGCTCGATCAAGGCAGCGCCGACGGCGCGTTGGATATTTTCCACAGCCAGGAGCGCGACGCCCAGTTGCTGTACCCCAGCGAACCGCTGTCGGACGTGGACTTCGTGCTGTTCTATGCCAACGAGCGCCCCCACCCGGCGCAGCATCTGGGTGACCTGCGCGGGCTGACAGTGGGCACCTCGCCGGGCTATCTGTACGGCGCTGAATTCAGCGATTCGGCGCTGTTCAACCGCGAACCCGCGCCCAGTCACGAGGCGAACTTCGGCAAATTGCTGCTGGGGCGTATCGATCTACTGATCACTGATCGCCGGGTCGGCCAGCATCTGATCAAGACATTGGGCCTGGAGGGCAAGGTCAGCCAGGCGCCGCTGGTGGTCAGCCGCCAACCGCAGTTTCTGGCCGTACGCCGTGGCGCGGGCATGGACCTGCTGGTGCAGCGTTTTGCCGCCGAATTAAAGCGCTTCAAACAAGAGCCAGGCTACGCCGCCTTGAGCGCACGTTACGGCGGAATTCCAAGTATTGCAGCTGCAGAACGCACCGTTGAGCAGCAGGAAAGCGGCGCGCCGTGATTGCTCTGTTATACTCCGGCCTTTCCGCCAGGCTTACGCCCGGCCGCTGAGGTCTTGAAAAAGGCACCCAACCCCGCTACAGCGCAGCTTTGCAGCCCGCGCGAGCCGGTGGAGTGCTCGCCAGACGCAGCAGGACCGGACGGGATTTCGCTCCCCTAAGCGCCATTCACGCCCGGCAAGATTATCCCTTTGGGCCAAGCCCTAACTAAAACAGGATTACTCATGTCCTTTGCTTCCCTCGGTCTCTCCGAGGCTTTAGTCCGCGCCATCGAGGCAGCGGGCTATACCGAGCCTACTCCCGTGCAACAGCGGGCCATTCCCGCCGTGTTGCAAGGTCGCGACCTGATGGTCGCAGCCCAGACAGGTACTGGTAAAACCGGCGGTTTCGCCCTCCCTATCCTGGAGCGGTTGTTCCCCAACGGTCACCCGGACAAATCCCAGCGTCACGGCCCGCGCCAACCGCGCGTACTGGTCCTGACCCCTACCCGCGAACTCGCCGCCCAGGTCCATGACAGCTTCAAGCTGTATGCCCGCGACCTCAAGTTCGTCAGCGCCTGCATCTTCGGCGGCGTCGGCATGAACCCTCAGGTTCAGGCCATGTCCCGTGGTGTCGACGTGCTGGTGGCGTGCCCCGGTCGTTTGCTCGACTTGTGCGGCCAGGGCAGCGTCGATTTGTCCCACGTAGAAATCCTCGTGCTGGACGAAGCCGACCGTATGCTCGACATGGGCTTCGTCCATGACGTGAAGAAAGTCCTCGCCCGCCTGCCGGCCAAACGTCAGAACCTGCTGTTCTCGGCAACGTTCTCCCAGGACATCACCGCCCTGGCCGGCAAGCTGCTGCACAACCCGGAGCGCATCGAAGTCACGCCGCCGAACACCACGGTCGAGCGTATCGAGCAACGCGTGTTCCGCCTGCCCGCCAGCCACAAACGTGCGCTGCTGGCCCACCTGATCACCGCTGGCGCCTGGGAACAGGTCCTGGTGTTCACCCGCACCAAGCATGGCGCCAACCGCCTGGCCGAGTACTTGGACAAGCACGGCCTGACCGCCGTCGCCATCCACGGCAACAAGAGCCAGAACGCGCGCACCAAAGCCCTGGCCGACTTCAAGGCCGGCACCGTGCGCATCCTGGTGGCCACCGATATCGCCGCCCGCGGCCTGGATATCGACCAATTGCCACACGTGGTCAACTTCGAGCTGCCGAACGTCGATGAAGACTACGTGCACCGTATCGGCCGTACCGGCCGTGCCGGTCGTTCGGGCGAAGCCATCTCCCTGGTGGCGCCGGACGAAGAAAAACTGCTGAAAAGCATCGAGCGCATGACCAAGCAGAAAATCGCCGACGGCGACCTGATGGGCTTCGATGCCAGCACCGTAGAAGCCGAGAAGCCTGAGGCGCGCGAGCGTCCCGATGTGCGTAACCCACGCAACCCGCGCGGTCCGAAGGGCGATGGCCCGAACGGCGGTGGCGGTGGCGGCGGTCGTCGCGACAAGGGCAAGGACAAGGGCAAGGAAAAATCCGCCAGCAACGGACGTGGCGAACGCCCGGCCCGTGAGCAGAAGCCCCGCGAAGGCACCCCGGCCCGCGAACAGCGCCAGCCGACCCAACCGCCACGCGCCGCCGCTGACCGCGCTCCGGACGAGTTCCTCGACGACGATGTGGATAACTTCGGTAACCGCGTTGACTACGTCCCTCAGGCCAAGCCGGCCCAGGGCCGTGGCCGTCGCCCAGGTGCTCCGGCACAGGGCGCGGGCGCTCCCCGCGGCGGTCAGCCACAGGGCGGCCGTCAGAATGGTCCGCGTAACAGCAGCGGCGGCACCACCGGCACCCCGCCAGCCAAGCGCAATGGCCCACGCAACGGTGCACCGCGTGATGGCCAGGCCCGTCGCGAAGACTCGCGTAATCGCCGCCCGGCCCGTGACGACCAATCACGTTCGTCCGAGCCAGCCGTGCAAAACCCGCGTGGCGGCCCCGCTCCGAAGATTATCCACAAGGAGTCGAAGGTCGATCGTTTCCCGACTCCAGAGCAATTGGATCAATTGCCCGGCCGTCCTCGTGGCGAGAAACCAGCGTTGCTGACCCGCAACCGCTGAGTTTCTACACAGTATAAAAAATGCCCCGCTCTTTCGAGACGGGGCATTTTTTTGGGCTCAACAAAACAAATATGGGAGGAGGCTTACCCGATAGCTGTGTATCAGTATCAGCCGGCAGACCGAGCCAATGACATCGGGAGCAAGCTCCCTCCCACACTGAGCGCATTCCAGACACAAAAAACCGGATCCTGAGATCCGGTTTTTTTAACTGCGCAGAATTACTTCTGCTTCACGCCTTCCAGCGAGATATCCAGGTCCAGGGTCTGGGAGGACGGGCCTGGGCCTTTGATGCCGAAGTCGTTCAGGTTCAGCGTGGTCTTGGCGTTGAAGCCGGCACGCTCGCCGCCCCATGGGTCTTTGCCTTCACCGTTGAACGTGGCCTTGAAAGTAACAGGCTTGGTCACGCCGTGCAGGGTCAGGTCGCCGGTCACGTCAGCAGTTTTGTCGCCGGTGGATTTAACGGCGGTGGACACGAACTTGGCGTCAGCGAACTTGGAGACGTCGAGGAAGTCTTTGCTGGCGATGTGCTTGTCACGCTCAGCGTGGTTGGACCACAGGCTGGCGGTTTTCACGTCGACTGCAATTTTGCTGGCTTCTGGCTTGGCCGAATCCCAGCTGAACGTGCCGTCCCAGTCCTTGAAGGTACCGTGGATGAAGCTGTAGCCCAGGTGGCTGATTTTCCAGTCGATGAAGGCGTGCTGGCCTTCTTTGTCGATCTTGTAGTCAGCCGCCATGACCTGGCCTGCGGACAGCAAAGCAGTACCGATTGCCAGTGCAGCGAGTGTCTTTTTCAACATGCTTTCTATTCCTTGTGAGTCGAGGTTGAACATCAGGCTTTGCGCCCCAGCATTCGCGTCAGGGTCGCATCACGATCGATAAAGTGGTGTTTCAACGCAGCCACGCCGTGCAAACCGGCGAAGACCACCAATACCCAGGCCAGGTACAAGTGCACCAGACCCGCGTTGTCTGCCTGGTCCGGTAGACCGGAAACCAAGGCAGGAATTTCAAACAGGCCAAACACCGGAATACCGACACCGTCTGCGGTGGAAATCAGGTAACCGGCGATCATTACCGCAAACAGGCCGACGTACAGGAACATGTGGCCAAACGCCGCGCCGATACGGGTCAGGCGGCTGTAACTGGCCAGCGGCGGTGGCGGCGGGCTGATCAAGCGCCAGACGATCCGCACCAGCATCACGGCAAACAGCGTGATACCAATGCTCTTGTGCAGGTCCGGCGCCTCTTTGCGCCAGGCACTGTAGTAATCGAGTCCGACCATCCACAGGCCCAGGGCGAACAAACCAAACACCACCAGGGCTACGCCCCAATGCAAAACCATGCTGACCCAGCCATACCGGGCCGGTGAGTTACGTAGCTGCATGTACTTAATCCCGTAAGAGCTGCGCCCAAGACTAGCGTGTTAACTATCGAATTAAAGCGGAAAATTTCGCTTTGAAATATCGAGAAATGCGATCTAGAGCCTAGGCACGATAAGTTAACCAAGGATTAAGGACTATTCCTGAGAAACGTGACAGTCCGTCCTGTGTTTACTGCCAATTCACACGCCATGGGTTGTGACACCGCCCTGCTTTGCATAGGCTTGCGCGATTGTTTCACCTGCGCCGGTCGCAGGACCGCTTCGAGGAGAGACACGATGGGCCTGAACAACCAGTGGATGCAACGCGACCTGGCGGTGCTGTGGCATCCCTGCACCCAGATGAAAGACCACCAGCAATTGCCGCTGATCCCCATCAAGCGTGGCGAGGGCGTGTGGCTGGAAGACTTCGAAGGCAAGCGCTACCTCGACGCCGTCAGCTCCTGGTGGGTCAACGTGTTCGGGCATGCCAACCCGCGCATCAACCAGCGCATCAAGGACCAGGTCGATCAACTGGAACATGTGATCCTCGCCGGTTTCAGCCACCAGCCGGTGATCGAGCTGTCCGAGCGCCTGGTGGCGATGACGCCCGAGGGCCTGACCCGTTGCTTCTACGCCGATAACGGTTCGTCGTGCATCGAAGTCGCGCTGAAAATGAGCTTCCACTATTGGCTCAACCGCGGCCTGCCGAACAAAAAGCGCTTTGTGACCCTCACCAACAGCTACCACGGCGAAACCATCGCCGCGATGTCGGTGGGCGATGTGCCACTGTTCACCGAAACCTACAAGGCGCTGCTGCTCGACACGATCAAAGTACCCAGCCCAGATTGCTACCTGCGCCCCGAGGGTATGAGCTGGGAAGAACACTCACGCACGATGTTCCTGGCCATGGAACAGACCCTGGCCGAGCACCATGCCACGATCGCTGCGGTGATCGTCGAGCCGCTGATCCAGGGCGCCGGCGGCATGCGCATGTATCACCCGGTGTACCTCAAGCTGCTGCGCGAAGCCTGCGACCGCTACGGCGTGCACCTGATCCATGACGAAATCGCCGTAGGCTTCGGCCGCACCGGCAGCATGTTCGCCTGCGAACAGGCCGGCATCCGTCCGGACTTCCTGTGCCTGTCCAAGGCCCTTACCGGCGGCTATCTGCCCTTGGCCGCCGTGGTGACCACCGAGGACGTGTACAGCGCGTTCTACGACGACTACCCGACCCTGCGCGCCTTCCTGCATTCCCACAGCTACACAGGCAACCCGCTGGCGTGCGCGGCGGCGTTGGCGACCCTGGATATTTTCGAAGAAGACAACGTCATCGAGAACAACAAGGCCCTGGCCCAGCGCATGGCCACCGCCACCGCGCACCTGGTGGACCACCCCCATGTGTCAGAAGTGCGCCAGACCGGCATGGTGCTGGCCATCGAGATGGTCCAGGACAAAGCCACCAAGACCGCCTACCCATGGCAGGAACGCCGTGGCCTGAAGGTATTCGAACACGCCCTGGAGCGCGGCGCGTTGCTGCGGCCGTTGGGCAGCGTGGTGTATTTCCTGCCGCCCTATGTGATCACGCCGGAGCAAATTGACTTCCTGGCCGAAGTGGCCAGTGAAGGCATAGACATCGCCACCAACAGCAGCGTCAGCGTCGCAGTGCCACAGGACTTCCACCCAGGCTTTCGCGATCCGGGTTGATTCCCCACCTTTTTAGGCACCCTCGCCACCGTTATCTTGCTCCTGCACAGAATTTTCCAGAGAACAGAAATGAGATTGTCCCGCTTTTTCACCGACACCCCGCTGAGCCTCGGCGACGTAGAACTGCCCGAGGCCCAGGCGCATTACATCAGCCGCGTGTTGCGCATGGTCGAAGGCGACGCCGTGCAATTGTTCGACGGCTCGGGCCAGGAATTCCTCGGCAGCTTGCTGGAAGTCGGCAAGAAGCGCGTCACCGTGCAACTGAGCGAAAGCTTCGCGGGCCAGGCCGAATCCCCGCTGCACATCCACCTCGGCCAGGGCCTGTCCCGGGGCGAGCGGATGGATTGGGCGATCCAGAAAGCTACCGAGCTTGGGGTCAACGCGATCACGCCGATTTTCAGCGAACGCTGCGAAGTGCGCCTCAAGGACGAACGCGCCGACAAGCGCCTGCTGCACTGGCGCCAGGTGGCGATCAGCGCGTGCGAGCAATGCGGGCGTTCGACGGTGCCGGTGATTCACCCGCCGCTGCTGCTGGCCGATTGGTTGAAGCAAACCGCGGCGGACCTGAAGCTGGTGCTGCACCCGGTGGCTGAACCGATGATCAGCCATGCCAAGCCGTCGAGCCTGGCGTTTTTGATCGGGCCAGAAGGTGGGCTGACCGACAATGAAGTCGAAACAGCCCAAGCCGCCGGCTACCACGCCGCCCGCCTTGGGCCGCGGGTGTTGCGTACCGAAACCGCTCCCGTTGTTGCATTGGCCGTGGCCCAACAACTCTGGGGCGACTTCTAACGCCCTTACTTTGCAAACCCAATCAAAACTGTGGGAGCGGGCTTGTGTGGGAGCCGGGCTTGCCCGCGATGCAGTCACCTCGGTCTTTCAGTAACACTTGAGTGATGCTATCGCAGGCAAGCCAGCTACCACAGTTAGATTGGGTTACCACATCAGCACATCACTCCAACGGGTCGCTGACCGGCTTGGCAATGATCGCCTTCAGCTCGCTGGTCATCGGGAACTCAAGGTTCAAGCCCTTGGGCGGAATCGGCTGTTCAAACCAGCGCTGGTAAATCCCGTTGATTTCCCCGCTGCGGTACAGGTCACCGAGGGTCTCGTTGACCACCGCCAGAAACTGCGGGTCATCCTTGCGCACCATGCAGCTGTAGATCTCCCGCGACTGCTCCTCGCCTACCACCACCCAGTTGTGCGGGTCTTTGGCCTTGGCGCGTTCGCCGTAGAGCAGCGCGTCGTCCATGTAGAACGCGGCCGCGCGGCCAGTCTCAAGCATCTTGAATGCCTCGCCATGGTCCTTGGCGCTGATCACAAAGATATTGGCCTTGTGCTCGGCGTTGTAGCTCTTGAGGAAGCGCTCGTTGGTGGTGCCGGCGGTGGTCACCACGTTCTTGCCCTGCAGATCGGCAAACCCCTTGATGCCGCTGTCTTTGGCAGTCAGCAACTGGCCCTTCACGTAGATAAACCCGTAGGAAAACGCCACCTGCTTCTGCCGTTCGGCGGTCACGCCGGTGGAGCCGCATTCCAGGTCGACGGTGCCGTTCTGCACCAGCGGGATACGGGTCTGGGAGGTCACCAGGTTGAATTTGACGTTGAGGTTGGGCACCCCGGTTTTCTGCTGGATGCGTTCGACGATCTTGTTCGCCAGGTCCACCGAATAGCCCATGGGTTTGCCGCTATGGTCGCCCACGTACGAAAACGGTACCGAGGCGTCGCGATAACCCAAGGTAATCGACTTGGCGTTGGCGATCTTGCTCAGCGTACCGCTCAAGGCCGCTTCGTTTGCCACGGCCTGCGCGCCCCACAACAGCCCCATCGCGCAGCCGGTCAACAGGATTTTTTTCATTGTTATGCTCCGTTGGTTTTTTTGGTTATTTACGTACAGCAATCACACTGATTTCCACCAGCACGCTCGGCCGTGCGAGCTGGGCTTGCAGGGTGGTCCGGGTGGGCGCCATCCCCGGCGTCAGCCACGCGGACCACACTTCATTCATCGGCGCAAAACCGCTGTCGATGTCCTTGAGATAGATGGTCGCATTGAGCAAGTGGTCCTTGTCGCTGCCGGCCTGGGCCAACAGCGCGTCGATCCTGGCCAAGACTTCGCGGGTCTGGGTCGCCACGTCCTGGCCGTCACCCGGCACCTGGCCCGACAGAAACACCAGCTCATTGAAAGTCACAGCGCCGCTGAGGCGTTCGTTGGTGTTGATTCGTTGGAGGGTCATGGATGCGTCCTCACGCGGCGCGGGGCGAAAGGCCCTGCATATCGATGGAAGGTTGGTGCTGGCCGATCAGTTCGGCGAGCAGTTGGCCGCTGCCGCAGGCCAGGGTAAAACCGAGGGCGCCGTGGCCCAGGTTGAGCCACAGGTTGCGGTAAACGCTCGCGCCGATCAGTGGCACACCGGTTGGCGTGGCCGGGCGCATGCCGGCCCATTCCAGCGCATGGCTATAGTCACCAGCGGTAGGAAAAGTCTCGATCGCCTGGCGTTTCATCAGCGCCAGGCGCTTAGGCTCAAGGCTGGCGTCGAAACCGACGATATCCACCATGGCCGCCACCCTCAATTGTTCGCCGATGCGTGCGTAGACGATCTTGCGATCGTAGTCGGTGATGCTCACGTTCGGAGCGCGATGCTGCTCGCCTATCGGCACGCTCAGGCTGTAGCCCTTGAGCGGATACAACGGCAGCGACACGCCAGGCAACGCCAATTCAGCGCTGCGGTGCCCGGCGGCCAGCACCAGGTGCTCCACCGGCATGACCTCCTCGCCCAGTTCCAGCGCCTGCACCGCCCCCTCGGCATGACGAATACCGGTGACCTTGCGCCCCAACATAAATGTGCAACGCCCTGATGCCTCCAGGCGCGCCGCCAGACGCTGACAGAACGCATGGCAATCGGCGACTTCCTCGTTTGGCGTGTAGATACCGCCGACAAAACCGCCCGCCGCCAGCGTCGGCTCCAGGCGTGCGCAGTCCAGGGCGGACAGCACCTGTTGTTGCAGGATGTCGGTGACCTTGCTGCGCGCATGCTCAAAGGTCGTCGCGTTGCGAAAGGCCACCAGCTTGCCATTGCGCCGCCAGTCGAAGCCGTCCAGGCGATCGTCGACGCGCCATTGCTGCAAGGTGTTTTGGCTCAGGGTCGCCAGACGCAGCAGGTGCGCGGCGTTGCGTTTATTCACCGAGCCTCGGCAGGCGCCGACAAACGCCGCCATCCAGCGCCATTGTTGGGGGTCCAGACGCGGGCGCAGTTTCAACGGCGAGTCACCGCGCAGCAGCCAGCCAATCGCTTGCAGCGGCACACCGGCATCGGCCAGCGGCGCGACGTAGCGGTAAGACAATTGCCCACCGTTGGCAAAGCTGGTTTCGCTGCCGAGGCGCTCGCGCGCGTCGATCACCGTGACCTCATGACCGGCACGCACCAGCGCGTACGCACTGGCCAAGCCGATGACCCCACCGCCGATAATGCAAACCTGCCTGGCCATGCTCGCCCCTGCCGTTGATTGAGAGGGCCCCAGCGTAGGGGCAGGTGACACGCCACCGACAATGAATAAAGATAGGTCGCCTATAAACAAAGGTTATGGACGTGCCATGCGCTTGCGTCATATCGAAATCTTCCAGGCTATCCGCCAGACCGGCTCCGTCAGTGCCGCCGCGCAGTTGCTGCATGTATCGCAGCCGGCGGTGACCAAGGTGCTGCAACATGCCGAAATGCAGCTGGGCTTTCCGCTGTTTCTGCGGGTGCGCGGTAAATTGCAGGCAACTCCGGAAGCCTTGGCGCTGGAGCGGGAAGTCGAGAAAGTCACCGAGAGCCTGCAAGGCGTGCGGCGCCTGGCCAAGAGCCTGCGCAGCGCACCGGGGCATAGCGTGCGCATTGGTGCGATTCCGGCATTGGCCCTGGCCCTGCTGCCGCCGGCGATTCTGGAATGGAAGCGCGACTACCCGGACATTGCCTGCGAACTGTCCAGCGACCATAGCCGCGAGCTGGTGCAAAAACTGTTGATGCGCGAGATCGACCTGGCGTTGACCCTCAACTTCTCCGGCCATCCGGGCTTGACCACCCAAGTGCTGGCCAACGGTGCGCTGGTGGCGCTGGCCTCCAAGGGTTATTGGCCCGAGGAGGCGCTGAGCACGCCATTGGCCCTGACGGACCTGGCCGGCGCGCCGCTGATTGGCCTGTCCAGCGCCGACCCGCTGTCGGCCAGGCTCGACAATTATCTGGAAAGCGTCACGCCACCACCGCGCGTGACCCTCTCGGTGCAGACCTACGCCCTGGCGCGGGCCATGGTCGAGTCCGGCGCCGGGCTGACGGTAATCGACCCCTTCACCGCCCTCGGCGCTTCCCCCGCCACCACCTGCATCCGCACGCTGACCCCACCGCTGCCGATCACCCTCTACGCCCTGACCCGCGCCGATGAGCCGCCACCGCACACGCTGGCCAAGCTGTTGGAGATCTTCGGCCAGCGCGCCGACGCGATGCTGCAGCGGCTATAGCACGTAGTGCATGATCGCCACGAAATGCAGCACGCTGCCGCCGATCACGAACAAATGCCAGATCCCATGGGAATGCCGCAGGCGGTGCTCCAGGGCAAAAAAGATGATGCCAACGGTGTACAGCACGCCGCCCGCTGCCAGCCAGATAAACCCCGCCGTGCCCAGCGCGGCCATCAGCGGCTTGACCGCCACCAGCACAATCCAGCCCATCACCGCATAAATGACGATGGACAAAATGCGCGCCTCGGAACGCGGTTTGATCTCCTGCAAAATGCCGATCACCGCCAGCCCCCACACAATCCCGAACAGCGTCCAGCCCCATGGCCCGCGCAGGGTCACCATGCAAAACGGCGTGTAACTGCCGGCAATCAACAGGTAGATGGAAAAGTGATCGACCTTCTGCATGATCTCTTTTCGCCGCCCCTGCACGCTGTGGTACACGGTGGACGCGCTGTACAGCACCATCAGCGTAAAACCATAGATCGCCACGCTGACGATCTTCCAGGGGCTGCCATCCAGACTGGCCACCACCAGCATCCATACGGCGCCAATACACGCCGCGACAGCACCGAGCAAATGGCTCCAGGCGTTGAATCGTTCCCCGTGGTACATGTGTCACTGACCTCCCGTAACCGTTGACGACTGGCCGCAAGCCTCCGGCCTTGGGCATCAGAGTGCAAGTGCCATGTGACGTTCCGAGGACGCCGCGCGCATTTGCGGGCACAATCGAGCCCTTGCGAACCCGAGCCACGGCCATGCTGATCGACGAAGAACTCACCCTCAAGAAACTCGAAATCTTCCTGGCGTTCATGCGCACCGGCAACCTCACCCGTGCCGCGGCCGAGCTGCAGACCAGCAACGTCAGCGTGCACCGAGCCATCCATTCCCTGGAAAACGCCCTGCGCTGCCCATTGTTCAAACACGAGGGGCGCAACCTTACGCCGCTGGAAAGCGCCTACGTATTGGAAGAACGTGCGCAGAGACTGGTAGCCGACGTGGTCGACAGCGTGCGCCTGACCCGCGAAGCCGCCGGGTTCTCTGCCGAGCGTTTCAAGTTGGGCTCGCTGTATTCGCTGACTGTCAAAACCGTGCCGCAGTTGATCATGGGCCTGAAGATTCGCCGCAGCGAACTCAATATCGACCTGATCCTCGGCTCCAATTTCGACCTGCTCTACAAGCTCAAGAACATGGAGGTGGACGCGATTCTCATCTCCCTCGACGAACACGCCAGCGACCCGGACTGCGAGCAGATCGAGCTGTTCTGCGACGATATTTTCCTCGCCACACCGGCCGACTCGCCGTTCGACCGCGAACAGCAAATCGACCTGGCGGACGTGCGCGACGCCACCTTCATCACCCTCACCCAAGGCTTCGCCACCCATCAGGATGGCAATCGGGTGTTCAAGCAGGCGGGGTTCGAGCCGAAGGTGGCGATGCAGGTCAATGACATCTTCACCTTGCTGAGCATGGTCAGTTCAGGCGTGGGCTATGCACTGTTGCCGGGGCGGATTGCGGCGGTCTATGAGAACCGCGTGAAGCTCATACCACTGCAACCGCGCTATCGGTTGCAGCAGCATATCGGCGTAGTGTTTTTGAAGGCCAAGGAGCGCGACCCGAACTTGCTGGCGTTGCTCGCGGAGTGTCGGATGTATGCCAATCGCGGTAGTTAACCGGCAAGCCCACGCACAATCAGAAACAACAGCGACGGGCCCAGCAAGCACCCCAGCGCGGTGTAAAACGCCGCAGTCAGGCAGCCATAGGGCACCAGTTTCGGATCGGTCGCCGCTAACCCGCCGGCCACACCGCTGGAGGTGCCCATCAAGCCTCCGAAAATCACTGCGCTGCGCGGGTTATTAAGGCCGATGAACGGCGCCACGAACGGCGTCAACACCATCACCAGGATCGCCTTGATCAACCCGGCGGCGATGGACAGCGCCATGACTTCGGAGCTGGCACCGATCGCCGCCCCCGTCACAGGGCCGACGATGTAGGTGACCGCGCCGGCACCGATGGTGGTCAGGCTGACCGCGTCGGTGTAGCCAAACCCGATGGCCACCGCCACGCCAGCGACAAACGAGGAGCCCACCCCGAAAAACAGCGCAAGCACGCCCACGAACCCTGCGCGCTTGAGCTCATCGACGCTCACGCCGAAAGCCGTAGCGACAATGGCGAAGTCGCGCAGCATCGCCCCACCCAGCAGGCCGATGCCCGACAACAGCGGGATGTCCACGACCCCCTTGGAGCCCCCGGTAAATGCTCCGCCCACGTACGACAGCACCAACCCCAGCAGAATAGCGATGGCCGAACCGTGCAAACGCCCTTTGGTAAAGGTATCGGAAAGCCAGTACGAGACCCACATGGTCAGGCCAATCACGGCGAAACCGCTGATCAGGCCGTAGCCAGTAATCACTTTCATCATGGATTCATACATGGCAATCACCCGGCTTCTTTAGTGTGAACGGTCGCGCTCGGCTCGCGATTGCCGATACGCACCAGCACGGGTACCAGGGCAAAGCCCAGTACCACGGCCAACGTTCCAGCCAGTATCGCCATGGGGCCGCCGCTGATGGCGCCATAAACGTTCTGCTGGGCGGCCATGGCCACCACAATCGGAATGTAGATTGCGGCCCAAAAGCTCACACCTTGCTCGGATTTGCCGGTAAACAACCCGCGGTTACCCAGATAACTGCCCAGGCCGATCAACAGCAGCATGGCAATCCCAACCCCGCCGACGTTGGCCGGAATGCCCATCCACTTGCCCAGCAGTTCACCGATAAACAAGCCGGTCAACGTACACAGCGCCAAAAACGCCACACCGTAAATAATCATTGTTGTTGTCCTCAAAGTGCTCGATCGAAATTGTTGTTGTTGTGCTTCGAAAGCCTTGGGTAGTGCTTTATCGGTGGCGGCGCTCCTCCTCTTCCAGCAAAGCCTGCAGAGTGTCCAGACGTGCTCCTTCGCAGGCGATCACCGTGCCTTGCTCAAACACCCGGCGCGAGAGGCCAGTGAGCACGGCGCCCGGTGGCAGTTCGATCTGCAAGCGCACACCGCGCTCGTAGGCGCTTTGCACAGTGCCGCGCCAGTCGACCACGCGGCACAGGTTGAAGGCCAGGTCGTCGCGCAGGTGTTCGGGGTTGTGAATCGGCCGCGCGCGGGTGCTGCTCAGGTAGGTGGTGCGCGGCGCTTTGAGCGATACCTGGGCAAACGCTTCGGCCAAGCGCTGGGCGGGTTGCTCCAGCAGCGCGCAGTGGGACGGCACACTGACCGCCAGGCGCCGCGCAACGCCGTTACCTTTGATGCGTTCTGCGACACGCTGCATCGCCGCGTCGCTGCCGGCGATCACGGTTTGGTTGTCGGCGTTGATATTGGCCAGGTACACCGGGGTCTGCGGCGTGTGGACCTCGGCCAGTAGCGCCTCGACCGTGGATAGCGCCGGACCGATCAACGCGGTCATGCCGTAGCCCTGTGGATAAGCCTGCTGCATCAATTCGCCGCGCAGACTGACCAGCCTGACCGCGTCGGCAAACTCCAGGGCACCGGCGACCACCGCCGCCGGATAAGCGCCGATAGACAGGCCGGCGACGTAATCCGAGGTGCGTTGTAACTGGCGTGCATGGCCCACACCGGCGATCAACAGGCACAGTTGCACGGCGCGGGTGCTGGCCAGGGCATGGGCTGAATCGAGCTGGCGTACATCTTCGCCCAGGGCATCGCTGGCTTCTTCCAGCACAGGTTCGGGCAAGGACTGGAGCATGCCTGCTCGCTGGGCACCCTGCCCTGGGAACACCAGCAGGCTGCTCATGCCACGGCCTGCCAGGGGTCGAGCACAAGCTGTGCGCCGCTGGCGGTCTTCAGCAGCACGCGGCGTGAGCCGCTGGCCCATTCGCGCAAGGCGACTGCGCCGAACGGGGTTTGCAATTGCAGATCGACGGGGCACACCGTCGTGTCCAGGATTGCCAGCAGGTCTTCAGCATCGGCGCGTTCAAGACGCTTGGGCGTACGCAGGATCAAATCCAGATCGCTTCGGGCATGCAAGGCTTCGATACCGGTGGCCAATTCAAACCCTGCGCTACCGCTGACGCCCCATGTCTCTTGCTCCAGTACCGAACGCAATTGAGCGAGCGCTTGCAGCGCGGGTAAATCCCGTGACGAAACCACGTCGCGCAGGGCTTCGGGGGCCACGCGCCGCTGCACCGCCGCCAGCGGCATCTCGGCGGCGAAACGCTGCTCACGCAAGCGTCCGCGCACACCGACCGCCACGTAACCCAGTTCGGCGATGGCACGGCGCACCACCACCGGGTGACCGGCGCTGATCGCGTCTACCGCCCAGGCCGGTGCATCGGCAGGCAGGTGCGCCGGGCTCATGCCCCAGAGCAGGTCATGGGCGTTCACCATTGCTCCCGCAGCAGTTGGCGCACATGGCTGGAGGCCGCGCGGTTCGTCGCGCCCAGGCGCCCGCGCAAATCGCTGCTGCCGACATCCTTGATCGCATTCACCAGGCAGTCACTGACCCGCGCCACATCGTCCGCCGTGGGCTGTTCGATCCGGCTGACCGACAAGGTCTCCCACAGCAGACCGAGGCTGGCATAGCTGTCGATGTCATAGGCCATGGGCGGCACGCTGGCGGCCAGGGCTTCGAGCTCCTCAACGCTGCGCAAGGTCACCCGCGCGGCCGAGACCTTGCCCATGGCGTGCACCATCACACCCGGGTCGCGCAGGGCGATCAGGCGGTTGGCCTGATAACCGTGGGCAAGAAACGCACCCGACATGGCCTTGCCCACCAACAGCGCAATCACCGGGTGCCCGGCCAGACGTGCACGGGCATAACTGTCGGCGGCAGCGGCCAGGGCCTGATGGATACCGAGGGCTTCTTCGCGACGGCCGTAGGCTTGGCTGGGCACATCGACGATGGCGATGATGGGGCGTTTGTCGCCACGGGCGATGACCTCATCGACGGCCTTGGCCAGCCCCCAGCCTTCGAGCAGGCCGACTTCGCCATTGCGCGCCCGAGGGAAGCGGTTTTGTACGTCCGTGACCACGGCGACAAAGCGCACCGGTTGCTCACCCAATACACCGTCGGCAACCCTCAGCGACTCCGGCAAACCGTCTACCAGTGGAGCGCCGGCGCTCAATGCGTTGAACCACTGCAACCCTCTCATGGGCGTTCTCCCTGATACAGTTCGCAAACCGCCGCCGGGACGATTTGCGCCGTGGTGTCCAGCTCAGCCAGGCGTGCGAGGTAGAAATCGACCTGCCGACTGCGCTGTTGAGCGGGCAAGCCTGCGTGCATCAACGCGGTGACGGTCTGTTGGATCTGCGCCATATCGTCGGCGACATAACGGTCGACCAGGCCACTGTTGAAGCGCTGCTCACCACCGGTCAGGCTCCAGATAAACGGCCGATCGCGCGAGTCGTATTCGTCCAACCCGGCTTCCTGTTCGATCACCTGCGGGCCATTGAGGCCCAGGCGTGCCTCGCGGGTCACCACCAGATAGCTGCATAACCCCGCGGCGATGGACATACCGCCAAAGCAGCCAACGCTGCCGGCCACCACACCGATCACCGGCTGGTACTGGCGCAGGTCGACTATGGCCGCGTGGATATCGGCAATTGCGGCCAGGCCCAGATTGGCTTCCTGCAAGCGCACACCGCCGGTCTCCAGGAGCAGCACGGCGCGGGTGGGGATGCCGTTGCGGTTATCGTCGGCGGCCAGTTCCAGCGCACCGGCGATTTTTGCACCGCCGACTTCACCGAGGCTGCCGCCCTGGAAGTTACCTTCGATGGCCGCTACTACCACCGGCATGCCACCGATACTGCCCTTAGCGATGATCACCCCGTCATCGGCCTGGGGCACCACGCCCTGGCGGCCGAGCCAGGGCGACATGACCCGTTGAAACGGGTCGATCAACTCGCGAAAGGTGCCGGCATCCAACAGGGCCTTGGCCCGTTGCCGAGCGCCCAGTTCCACGAAGCTGTGTTTGGTCAGCAGGTCAGTCATGGCCGATCTCCTCGAAACCCTGTTCCAGGCGTAGACGCACCACGCCGGGGGTGGCACCGAAGTCATGGATATCAATGTGCATCGCCGGTGGCATCTGTTCTTGGAAGATGCGCTCGAAAAGGTGCTGCCAACGCTGTTCGGCACCGTTCACCGATGTTTGCACCTCAATGGTCAGTCGCCCGGGCGTGCCCGGTTCCAGCAGCACTTCCAGGTCACCGGAGCCCACGCACCCGACCAGCGCGCGGCCTTTGAGCGGCTGCCCGGCGGGGAATTCAAAGGATAAGGTTTCCATCACAACGCTCCGTCGAGGCGGTCGATAAACAGGCAAGCGGCCAGCAAGTCGGCGGCGCCGCCAGGGGACGCATTCAGAGCCAAGAGTTGGTTGTCCAGTTCGTGTAGACGGCGGCGGCCGGCCAGGGTGGCGCTGCCGCCGGCGTCGAGCACCGCTTGGGCGCCGTGTTGCATGGCTTGTAGGCCTTCGGTGCCGGCGCGGTAGAGCACACAGGTGTCGGCCAGCTCGGTCATGATTGCGAGCAAGGCGTCAAGACGCGCGTTCTGCTCACCGGCGTTCTGGCGGCGACTCTTGTGCAGTTGCGGCAAGCCGCGTTGGGTCACGGCGGGGAAGCCCAGCTGCGCTTCTTCACGGGCACCGCGCGCGCCGTAACGTTGCTCGACCTGGGCGCCGTGGCTCAGCGGTTGAGGTGCGTAACGGTCGTTGAGCAGCGCTAAGCGGGCGGCGGTCAGCGTTATGGCACGCGGGGCCAGAGCGGCCGATGCGGTCAGCAAGCCGAGGGCCCAGATCGCACCGCGATGGGTGTTCACCCCACCGGTGGTGACGAGCATGGCCTGCTCGCCGTCGCGGCCAATACGACCGAGGGCTTCGCGCAGTGGCAAACCGACTTCGCCGAACTCAATCGCCGCTTCGGCCATTTCCTTGAACATCGGCCACAGCGACAGCGCCGACGCGTGCATCAGGCCCAGGTGCAAATCGCAGTGGGCGCCATTACCGCGACGGTCCACCAGCGCGGGTTTGGGCGACAGGTCGGCTTCGTCGATCAGGGCATCGACGGCCATATCCGCCAGGCGATCGGCCAGACTCAGTTCGTGCAGTTTGAGGGCGCGCATTTACCAGCTCCTGAATTTGGCGGGCGGGTTGTACAAGCCACCGGACCAGTCCACCAGGTCGGCCACGCTCTTGGCGGCCAATAGCTCACGGGTGGCGTCGGTGCGGCGGATGCCGAGGTCTTCGGGCAAGGCGATCAAGCCTTCGCGGCGCATGCGCGCGGTGTCTTTAGGGTTGTGACGCAGACCAATGGCCGTCACCCCGGCGACGGCGGCGATCATCGCCTGGCGCTCTTCCAGGGACCGCGCCTTGTACAGGTAGGCGATGCCTTCTTCGGTGAGCAAGTGGGTAACGTCGTCACCGTAAATCATGATCGGCGCCAGGGGCATGCCGCTTTTGCGCGCCACCTCCACGGCATCGAGGGTGTCGACAAAGGTCGGTTTACCGCCCTCCTGGAAGGTTTCAACCATCTGCACCACCAGTTTTTTGCCGCGTTCGAGCAGCGCTTGCGGTGCGTCGCCGTGGCGCATATCCAGCCACGCCGGGGTGCCATGGCGACGGCCGCGCGGGTCGTGGCCCATGTTCGGCGCCCCGCCAAAGCCGGCAAGGCGACCACGGGTCACGGTGCTGGAATGCCCGTCGCCATCGACTTGCAGGGTGGCGCCGATAAACAGGTCCACCGCGTATTGGCCGGCCAGTTGGCAGACCATGCGGTTGGAGCGCATGGAGCCATCGCGGCCGGTGAAGAACACATCCGGGCGCGCGGCGATGTAGTTTTCCATGCCCAGCTCGGTGCCGAAGCAATGCACGCTGTCCACCCAACCGCTTTCGATGGCGGGGATCAGCGTTGGGTGCGGGTTAAGGGTCCAGTTGCGGCAGATCTTGCCCTTCAGCCCCAGGGATTCGCCGTAGGTGGGCAGGATCAGTTCGATGGCGGCAGTGTTGAAACCGATACCGTGGTTGAGCGACTGCACGTTGTGTTTTTCGTAGATGCCCCGAATCGCCATCATCGCCATCAGCACATGCACGGGCTTGATGTGGCGAGGGTCGCGGGTGAACAGCGGCTCGATGTAGAACGGCTTGTCGGCCACCACCACAAAATCCACCCAACTGGCGGGGATGTCGACACGGGGCAGGTCGGTGACGTCGTCCACCAACTGGTTGACCTGCACGATCACAATGCCATCGCTGAAGGCTGCGGGCTCGATCAGCGCGGGGGTGTCCTCGGTGCTGGCGCCGGTGTAGATATTGCCGGCGCGGTCGGCCATAAAACCGGCGGAGAGTACGACGTTGGGGATCAGGTCCACCACCAGTCGCGCATAGAGTTCGATGTAGGTGTGGATCGCACCGATTTCCAGCAAGCCATCTTCGAGCAACTGGCTGATGCGCAGGGATTGGGTGCCGGCAAAGGAGAAGTCGAGCTTGCGCGCGATACCTTTTTCAAACAGATCCAAGTGCTCGGACCGCCCGACACTGGGCATGATCATGTGCAAATCGTGAAGTATGGCCGGGTCGGCTTTGGCCAGGGAGCGGGAGAGGAAGTCAGCTTGCTTTTGGTTGTTGCCCTCAAGCACCACACGGTCGCCGGGGAGGATCAGCGCCTCCAGCGCTTGCACGATTCTGTCACTGGGCAACACCGCCCCGTCTGCATACTGCTTGACCCGCCCGAGCCGCCGTAGCTTCTCGTCGCGCCGCCGCGTCCAGCGCGAGTCGGGGGTTATTGTTGTTGTCATGGTCGCTCCACGGGTTTGCTGTCGTGGGCTGTACCTTAGGAGCGATTCAGGGGGCCATCAATCAAGCTGGGCGGCGAACCATTACGGCTGGAGTAATGGAGTATCAGCAAAGGCTTGGCCGAGCCAAAAGAAAATCTAAATGTGGGAGAGGCGCTTGCCCCCGATGGCAGTAGGTCAGCTAAGTGATGTATCAACTGACACTCAGCCATCGGGGGCAAGCCCCCTCCCACATGTGCTCATATGGACCCAAAATCTTGCAGGAGAAATCCGAAGCCCCCAGGCCTACAGCCTCATATCAATGCTCACCGTCCCCAAGCCTTCAAGCGGATAGCTGCGGTATTCATAAACCTCCCCACGAACAATGAGATGGAGAGCTCCATCCTTCTGGATCACTTGGACATCAGGCTCTTTGGTTTTTAGAAATGGATGTGCCGAGACCAATGACGTGAGTATTTCGTAATCATTATCCAGATCCATATGCACGTAATACCTGTAGGAAAAACCTACTGTCGCGCCACCCTGACTATCCCGCACGCCATAAAGGGAGTTGCCGTTGCCCAAGGAGTGCTTGAGTACCACCTCATCCAACTCCGGTGTACCGGGACTCATCAACCAACCAACGCCCAAGTACCCGAGAAACACCACCAGCAGCCCATTGAGCAAGACCTGGACCGGCCACTCAATACCTTTGAGCTCTGGCATATTCGATGCCCTCCTTGATCCAGTGCTGGTCGCTATGGTCATCGCCATAAGGCGCTTCACCCCACCAGTCTCCAAACTCCGGCCGAGATGCCCCCGCCGTTTTTTGCGCAGCACCGGCTGCTCTCAATAACACGCCTTCAGGAATCCCCAACACCGTACCGGTAACCCCACAGTTAAAGTTACCGAACGCCTCGTACTCGCGACTGTTCTGTTTGTAATCCCAAGGGCCACGCCCTCTGACTTGTGAATAAAACCATGAATAG
Organism: Pseudomonas rhodesiae; assembly: GCF_013285305.1. Classification (NCBI taxonomy): domain Bacteria; kingdom Pseudomonadati; phylum Pseudomonadota; class Gammaproteobacteria; order Pseudomonadales; family Pseudomonadaceae; genus Pseudomonas; species Pseudomonas rhodesiae. The sequence continues at coordinate 5,571,159 of NZ_CP054205.1, forward strand.
GTGAACGCCGAACCAGGCTTCATATGCATCCTGCGGTTGTTGGCCAGGGCGATATTGTCTTGCAGCGAAACGCCTGGGGGCATTGGAGGGACAGCCATTTGCGAGTCCTTGCTGATGGGGTTGAGCGTCAAAAGCTAGCACTCAAAAATCAACAAAAACGCCGAGGCCGTACTTACAGAAATTTCAGGCAGCCATTCGATCCAAGCCTTACGTATACCCGGGCCTCAGGCAAAGTGCCCAAGACTTGTAACAGGCAGAGCATCGGGAGCCGCCGATGATTGAGCGGTTTGCGCGGATTGAGTGAACCTTACAGGCTGTGGGAGGGGGCTTGCCCCCTCCCACATTGGTCTTCACAGGTTTTAGAGTCAGGCCAAGCCTGACTCGACCAGCAAGGCTTCCAGCCCCATCAAATCCGGCACCTTCGCCACATGTTCGCCCACCTGCACCGCTGCCAGCTCCAGCGGGCTGAGCGGCACGTCCACGTAGCTCAACTCGCTGTCGAGCTTGTAGGAGCGTGGAATGCCTTGGATCACCAGGGCGATGAACTTCAAGGTTGGCCGCCCGCCCAGGGCATTCAGCACCACGATGCGTGAGCGTTCGCCGACGACAAGGGCTTCGCCGCAAGCAGCTTCAAAGCTGATCAGGGGGATTTGCCGCTCACGCCAGGTGACTTGCCGCAAGTACCAAGGCGGGGCGTCGCTGGCCGGTTCGCCGCGTTGGAAGTCGATCAGTTCGGCGATGGCGACGTTGGGCAGGATCAAATGCCGGTCGGCCAGGGGCAGCAGCAAGCCGGTGACTTGGCTGGCGCGGTGGTCAAGCATGGGACTTGCTCCAGTAGGCGATGCTCTCCAACAGCACCGACTCCTGGTACGGCTTGCCCAGGTAGTCGTTGACGCCGATGGCCATGGCGCGGTCGCGGTGTTTCTGGCCGGTGCGCGAGGTGATCATGATGATCGGCAGGCGCATCAGCCGTGGGTCGTTGCGCACTTGGATCGCCACTTCGAAGCCGTCCATGCGGGGCATTTCGATGTCCAGCAGCATCAAGTCCGGGGTGTGTTCTTCAAGCACGGCCAGGGCGTCGATGCCGTCCTTGGCGGTGAGCACGTTCATGCCGTTGCGTTCCAGCAGGCGGCTGGTGACTTTGCGCACCGTCACCGAATCGTCGACCACCAGCACCAGCAGCGGGCGTTTTTTCAACGGGTCGTTGAGGATCAGCGGCGCATCGCTCGCCTGGGCCGGCAACACTGGTGGCCGGGCGCGGATATGCGCCAGCAGGTCGATGATCAGCACCACGCGACCGTCCCCCAGAATGGTCGCCCCCGACACGCCTTTTACCCCGGCAAATTGCGGGCCCAGGCCCTTGACTACAATCTCGCGCGTACCGGCCATGGCGTCCACATGCACCGCCACATGCCGCTCATTGCACTGCACCAGCAGCACCGGCACCGGCTGGTACTGGCCCAGCAGCTTCGGCCGCGTGACGGTGTGCAGCAGGTCGCCCAAGTAGAACAGCTCATAGCGCTGGCCGGCGTACTCGTAGCACGGCGGGTCCTGCTGATAGTGGCCCGCCAGTTCATGGGGCAGCACACGCACCAGGCCCTCGATGGTGTTGAGCGGGATCGCGTATTGCTCGTCCGCGCACTGCACCATCAAGGCACGATTGACCGACACGGTGAACGGCAGGCGGATGCGAAAATGCACGCCCTGTCCCGGCGTCGAGTCGATCACCATCGAACCGCCGAGCTGGCGCACTTCTTCATGCACCACGTCCATGCCCACGCCGCGCCCGGAAATCTGGGTGATTTTTTCCGCAGTGGAAAAGCCCGGTTGCAGGATGAACTGCAACACGTCGCGGTCGCTGATCTCTTGCTGAGGGCCCAGCAGGCCGCGCTTGATCGCCTTGCGCCGCACCGCGTCCAGCGGCACGCCGGCGCCGTCGTCGCGCATGTCGAAAATGATATCGCCGCCTTCGTGGGTCAGGTCCAGGGTGATGCGGCCCTTCTGCGGTTTACCGGCGGCCAGGCGCACCTCCCGAGACTCCAGGCCGTGGTCGACGGCATTGCGCAACATGTGCTCCAACGGCGCCACCATGCGCTCCAGCACGTTGCGGTCCATTTCGCCCTCGGCATTGCCGACGACGAACTCGACATCTTTGCCCAACTCACTCGCCACCTGCCGCACGATGCGTTTGAGCCGTGGCAGCATGCGTTCGAACGGCACCATACGGGTGCGCATCAGGCCTTCCTGCAACTCGGTATTGATGCGTGCCTGTTGCTGCAACAAGTTGTGCGCATCCTGGTTGCGCCGCTCCAGGGTTTCCTTGAGGTCGAGCAAGTCCGAGGCCGACTCGAACAACGCGCGGGACAGCTGTTGCAGTTGCGAGTGGCGGTCCATTTCCAGCGGGTCGAAGTCTTCATAGCCCAGGCGCTCAGCCTCGACCTGTTGGCGACTGAGAATGCGGCCCTGGGTTTCGGTGTCCAGGCGGCGCAATTGGTCGCGCATGCGCTCGATGGTGGTTTCCACCTCGTTGAGGGCGACACTGGCATCGTTGATCTGCTGCTCGATGCGCCCGCGGAAGATCGAGGTTTCGCCGGCCAGGTTGACCAGATCATCGAGCAGATCCGCCGAGATTTTCACCGTATCGGCGGCCGGGTCCACCGCCGCCTCGGCCTTGCCCGCCGGCAATGCCACCGGTGTCGGCGATTCGTTGCTGGGGTGCACCAGGCTCTTGATGCGCTCGATCAGTTTGTCCACCGAGCCCACCGGCAAGCCGTCGGCCACCGCGTCGATCATCTGCGCCAGGCGGTCGTGGCAGCCTTGCAGCAGCGCGAACAGCTCCGGGCTCGCAACCAGTTGGCCAGCGGACAACCCTTCGTAGAGAAACTCCAGTTCATGGGCCAGGTCGCCAATCGGGCCGATCTCGACCATGCGCGCGCCGCCCTTGAGGGTGTGCAGGTCGCGCAGCAGGGTTTCGACCTCCTGGCGGCTGCTCGGCTCGGCCTGCCAGCGCAGCAGCGCGGCGCCGGAGCTATCAAGGATGTCGGCGGCCTCTTCGAGGAAAATCTCCAGCAGTTCCGGGTCGGCGCTTGATGCTTCCACCGCCGGTACCGGGGCCGTGGGGGTGCCGTTATGACGCAACGCCCGGACCTTGGCGACCAGTTCCGTGCTGTCGCTCAAGGGCTGGTGCTGGTGCAGCTCTTCCAGTTGCAGCGCCAGCCGTTCATGGCTGGCCATCAACACCTGTGAGAGTTCGTTGGAATAGTTGTAGCGACGGTCGACCAGGCCTTCGTAAAGGCATTCCAATTCGTGGGCCAGCTCGGCCACCGCGTCGATCTCGGCCATGCGCGCGCCGCCCTTGAGGGTGTGCAGGTCACGCTGCAACGACGACAACGGCGCCATGCTCTCGGGCTCCAGCAACCAGCGCTTGAGGGACTGCCCGGCGCTGTCGAGGATATCCACCGCTTCTTCCAGGAAAATCTCGACGATCTCGTCGTCCACAGTGGTGGCGTGATCCAACTGCCGCGTCGCCGCGCCCAGTTCGGCGATGCTCGGCGCACCGCCGCCCTGGTGGGTGATCAGGCCGGTGGCGGACGGATCGAGGGCTTCGTCCAGCAGCTCGCGCAAGGCGTGTACCCGGGCCGGTGCGGGGCTGATTTCCTGGCCGGCGGCGAGCTGGTCGAGCATGTTGATCAACGCGTCATGGGCCTGTTCGGCCTCTTGGAAAAACCGCGCGCTGACTGCCAGGCTGCTTTCTTCCACGGCGCCGTACAGGTCGAGCAAGGCTTCGCAGAGTTCGTCGATGGCATGCAGGTCGGCGTGCTGCGCGCCTTCGCCGAGGGTGGTCAACTCATCCAGCAAGGCCGTGAGTTCCTGGCGCTCGCCGGGGTGTTGCTGCCAGCGACGCAGCAGGTTTTCGGCGTCGAGCAGGATATCCATGCCCTGGGCCAGGAAGTCAGCGATCAGTTGCGGATTGCGCTTGATGCGCGGGCCGGCGGTGGGCGCATCAAGCAGCGCCTGGAGCTGGCGTTCGAGCAACTGTTGGGTGCGAGCGATCAGGTCCGCCGCGCCTTTGATCGGCGCCAGGGGGTTGCTGTCCAGCTGGCGCAACCCCCGCTGGAACAGGCCTTCGGCTTCCAGCAGCAGTTCCACTTCATCCAGATCCAGCGGCAGGCGGTGAGCCTTGTATTCGCGGGTCAGGTGGTCGAGCGGCCGCGCCAGTTCGGCGATGGGCGACACACCGGCCATGTAGGCACTGCCCTTGAGGGTGTGCAGGGCGCGTTGCAGTTCATCGCTGACTTGCAGCGGCACATGCTCGGCGGCTTGCTCCAGGAAGTGGTTGAGGCTGTCGAGATGGCTCTGGGCTTCGTTGCGGAAAATCTCCAGCAGCATCGGGTCATGGGCTTCGGCGGACGCTACCGCGGCACCGCTGGCCAACCCATGGGCACGAGCGGCCAGGGCGTCGACTTCATCGCGCTGGCGTTGGACGCCCTGGGCAAAATCGTCGATCAACTCCGGCAACAGTGCCACGGTTTCATCCAACACCTGTTGCACCTCGGGGCCCAGAGCCACGCTGCGCTCCAGTACGCGGTTGAGCAGGTTCTCCACCGCCCAGGCCAGCTCCGCCAGCACCAGAGCGCGCACCATGCGGCCACTGCCTTTTAGGGTGTGGAACGCGCGGCGCATCTCCCCTTGGGCGGTTTTATCCGCGCTGTTCGGCAAATAGCGGTGCAGCACCTCAAGGACTTCCTCAGTCTCTTCGAGGAAGACCTCACGCAGCTCGTCGTCGATAGGCGCTTCGTCGGCGGGCGGCGGCAACAGGCTGCCGGGGCGCTGCAACGCGGGAGGGTTGAGGCGCGAGGTGGGGCTGGCCAATGCGTCGAGTTGGGATTGGTTGGGGGCCGTGTCGGTGGAGAGTGCGCCGTCCGGTGCGACCAGCGCCTGGCGCCAGGGTTTTTCCTCCGGCAGGTATCCGAGGGCAGCCAAGCCCTGGGTGGCCAGTTCCAGCACCCGTTCGCCGGCTGCATCCGGGTCTTGGAGCATGCGTTCGAGGTAGTACTCCAGGCTGCTGATCACGTCGGCGAAGTGCGCCAACTGCGTCTCGCTCGGCGGCTGTGCGTCGATCATCAACTGCGCATTCACGTAATCGCTGCAACCGCGCATCAGGCTGGCCGCCCGTGGCAGCGGGATCATGGCCAGCGCGCCGCGCACCTGGCTCAGCAGTTCCGGCAGGGATTCCAGGCGCTGCCGGTCCCAGTCGGCGTCGAGGCAATCGATCACCAGTTCTTTGGCCTGGCGCAGGCACTGGCAGGATTCACGGATCACCAACTGGTGGATCTGGGTCAGGTCGGTGGTGGGCAGGCGGCTTTCTTCGCGGCTTTCCGGCTCAACGGTTCCGGCCATACCGGCCAACGTGGCTTCGACATACAGCAACGCGCCGGCCACATCCATCAGCACCGCATCGTCTGGTTCGCGATGCCCCTGGGCCAGGCTCAACACCACGGCGAGCTGGTCGATGATCACTTTGCGCGGCTGGCCGAAGCCCAGCACCGCCAGGGTATCGGCGATCTGTCGCAACGGCGCCAGCAGCGCCTCAAGGTCACTGGCGTGCTGACGGTCGCTGCGCACGAACAGGTCCAGACGCTCCTTGACCCGCACCAATTCCTCGCACAAGGCGCCGAGCACCGACCCCATGGCATTGCGATCGGGCCCGGCCATGCGCGCGCGCTCGGCATCCACCACAGCGCTGTCGGGCAAGGCTTCGTCCAGGCCGTAACGTTCTTTCAGGCTCTGCATGCGCGGCGTCGGCCGGGTGACCTTGGCGACATAGAACAGCAGGCTTTTGAGTAACTCATCCGGTGCCGGTTGGTTGATGCCGTTGATGCCTTGGGCCAGCAGGCGCTTGAGTTGCTTGTCGCTGGCCTTGAGCAGGCTGCGCAGCGCCGGGCTGTTGGCAATCACACCAGTGAGCATGCCCTCGACCAGCGCCGAGGTCACTTGCCAGAGCGGCAACAGTGGCGCGCCCTGGCACAGCGCTTCGAGACGCGCGAACACCCGCGCCATGTCTTCCAGATTGCTCGGGCCGTGATCTTCGCGCAGCAGCCCGACCAAGGCCTGTTGCAGCAGGTGGTGCCATTGGCGCAACTGGGTCGGCAGATCGGGCCCGGCGCGCTGAGCCAGGGCTTCTTCGGGTAAAGGTGCGATCGACAGCAGTTGCGGGCTGAACAGGCTGGTTTCCGAGAGCAGGCTTTCACCGCGCGCACTGCGCAGGTCGTTGAGCAGCGGCAGCACCACCAGCGGCAGGTCGCGGCGGGCGCTGTGTACGCGTTCGAGGTACAGCGGCAATTGGCCGAGCGCTTGTTGCAGCAGGCCGATGCTCTCATCGCGCTGCCCCACCTGCCCGTCGCGCAGGGCCAGGGCCAGGGCCTCGATCTCCTCGGCCAGCAGCGCCGCGCCGTAGAACTCGACCATTTGCAGCGCGCCATGCACCTGATGGATACCGGCCAGGCATTCGTCGATCACATCGCCGTCGGCGGTTTCGACATAAGCGTCCAGCGCCGAGCGGGCGTGTTGCAGGGTCTCGGCAATGTCGCCCTTGACCCATTCGAGGGCCACGTAGTCGTGCCGGTCAACCATAACTGCTCCGCTTTGAATTCATGAGTTGCTGGTGTTCTTGAAACCTGTACCTATCAACTGTCGATCGGTTTGGGCGGCGGCAGGGTGAAGCCCGACACCGACCGGCGTAACTGGCTGGCCATCTTCGCCAGGTTACCGATGCTCTCGGCAGTGGCGGTGGAGCCCGAGGAGGTCTGCGTGGTGATCTGCTGGATCACATTCATGGTCAGGGAGATCTGCCCCGCCGACGAGGTTTGCTGTTGCGCCGCGTTGGAAATGCTCTGGATCAGCGCCGCCAGGGTTTTCGACACGCCTTCGATTTCCTCCAGCGCCACCCCGGCGTCCTGGGCCAACCGCGCGCCGCGCACCACTTCGGTGGTGGTCTGCTCCATGGAGATCACGGCTTCGTTGGTGTCGGCCTGGATCGCCCGCACCAGGGTCTCGATCTGCCGAGTGGCGGCCGACGAGCGCTCGGCCAGGCGTTGCACTTCATCGGCCACCACCGCGAAGCCACGCCCGGCATCCCCGGCCATGCTGGCCTGGATCGCCGCATTCAGGGCGAGGATGTTGGTTTGGTCGGCAATATCGTCGATCAGGCTGACGATATCGCCGATCTCCTGGGACGATTCGCCCAGGCGCTTTATGCGTTTGGCGGTGTCCTGGATCTGTTCGCGAATGTTGTCCATGCCATGGATGGTGTTGTGCACCACCTCATTGCCCTTGTTGGCGATTTCCACCGAGCGCTCGGCCACGGCCGAGGATTCGGCGGCGTTGGCCGACACCTGATCGATGGACTGGGCCATCTGATTGATCGCGGTGGACGCCTCGGCGATCTGCTGAGCCTGGTGCTCGGACGCCTGGGCCAAGTGCATGGCGGTGGCCTGGGTTTCCTGCACCGCGCCGGCCACTTGGCCGGCGGTGAGGTTGATGGTGGCCACCAGATCGCGCAACTGATCCACGGAGTAGTTGATGGAATCGGCGATGGTGCCGGTGAAGTCTTCGGTGACCGACGCCGTCACGGTGAGATCGCCGTCGGCGAGGTCTTCGATTTCATCGAGCAGGCGCATGATCGCGTTCTGATTGCGCTCGTTCTTCTCGGCGGTTTCGTGCAGTTGGCGATTGGTCTCGCGCACCATCACCAGGCCGATCAGGATGATCGAGGTCAGCGCCAGCAAGCCCAGCACATAGCCGCCGATAGTGTCGAAGCTGCGCCCGCTGGCCAGGTTCTCGAAACCGGTGGCCAGGTGCGAGGCTTCATCGAGCAGGGTCTGGGACAGGTTGAAGATATTGCTCGCCGAGGCGCGCACCTGAAACAACTGCGGCGAGGTTTCGAGGATTTCATCCACCGAGCCGGACACGAACTCGAACAACTCGGAGATTTCCGCCAGCCGCGCGCGGGCATCGCGGTCTTCAACCTGGGTGATGCGCAGTCCTGGGTTGCCGTTGAGCATGCCATTGAGCACCTGGCCGAAGCGGTTGGCGTCACGGCCAAAGGCGTCGGCGGCTTGCACGGCGGTTTCGTCGCCGGCCAGCACGGTGTTGACCGCGCCCAAGATACGTTCGGCCAGCAACGATTGGCGCTGGGCCACGGCCACCTGGCTGGCGGGCGCGCCGCGCTGCAACAGGATCTCGACGACCTTTTCCGACTCCATCTGCAATTGCGGCACGGTTTCGGCCAGGGTCGCGGCCACTTGATGCAGGGACAGCACCGTCTGCTCGCTGGCCAGAATCGCGTCAGTGTTCTTCAGCAGGGCTTCCCAATCGGTCTGCACCGCACGCATTTCGGCGCGCACGGCGCTGGGGGCGGCGGGCAGGCCGGTTTGCGGGTCGCCTTTTTTCAGGTAGCCCCAGCGCTGGGCAAAGTCGTTGCGCGCTTCGCCCAGCAGCTTGAACGCCGCGGCTTTGCCGGCGGCGGCCTCGGTGGCGTTCTTGGCGATACGTTGGGACAGCACGCGCAATTCACCGGCGTGGCCGATGTACTGTTTGTCGTAGGTGGACTGGGTATTGAGGTAGGCGAAGTTGGCGAACAACAGCATGATGAACACGATCAGCGCGATAAACAGCACGATGATCTGCGAGCGGCTACGCGAGCCGGCCTGGGGTTTGACGGTGGTCGCGGTGGTCATGGGGCAACATCCATGAAACCTGGCGTCTGGGCCAGGGCGAACGGGCTGAAGACCTGCCACGACGGGTCGCCGTCGAAATGCCCCTGAATAAACGGCGCGCCCGGCGCGGCGTTGGCCAATAAGGCGTCCTGTGCGAAATGCTGCATGCCCACCACCTCGTCCACCAGCAACCCAACAAACAGGTCATTGAATTCCACCACCAGCACCCGCCGTTGCTTGCGCGCCCTGGACAGCGCCTCGCCAAGGAACCCACCAAGGTCCATCACCGGCAATAAACGCCCGCGCAGGTTAGCCACACCTCGTACCCAGGTCTTGACCCCGGGCATTAAAGTGCAACGTGGCTCATGCAAAACTTCGGCGACTTCTCCCATTGGCGCCACGAACCAATGGGCGCCCACCCGAAAGCCGATCCCGCTCCAGCGCTGCAAGCCGGCCTCCTGGGAGGGCAGGTCGGCGGCCAGCAGGCGGCAGCGGCGGTCGATGTCCAGCAACAGCTCGAAGGCGGTTTGCGACTCGGTCATGATGGCGTGCCGTCAGCCGGCCAGCACCTTGTTCAGGGTGGCGATCAGGGTGTCTTCGTCCACCGGTTTGGTCAGGTAATCCTTGGCACCCTGGCGCGCGCCCCAGATTTTGTCGGTTTCCTGATCCTTGGTGGTGATGATGATGATTGGGATGCCGTTGGTTTCCGGCTCTTTGGACAGCTGACGGGTGGCCTGGAAGCCATTGAGGCCCGGCATCACGATGTCCATCAGCACGGCGTCGGGTTTTTCCTGGCGGGCCAGGGCCACGCCGTCCGCGCCGTTTTCGGCCTTGAGCACTTCGTGGCCGTGCTTTTCCAGCATGCCGGTGAGTTTGTACATTTCGGTCGGCGAATCGTCGACGATCAGAACACGTGCCATGGTTTTTCCCCACTACATTGGTCGGCGCCGGCCCTTGTGAGGCGACGTCAGTGTGCTTGTTCCACTGCGGCGAACCCAGGCACATAGGCCTTGATTGCACCCAGCAGTTCTTCCTTGCTGAAAGGCTTGGTCAAAAACTGATCGACCCCCACGATGCGTCCCTTGGCCTTATCGAACAGGCCGTCCTTGGACGACAGCATGATCACCGGGATCGCCTTGAACGCCGGGTTGTTCTTCACCAGCGCGCAGGTCTGATAGCCATCCAGGCGCGGCATCATGATGTCGACAAAGATGATGTGCGGGTGATGATCCACGATCCGCGCCAGGGCATCGAAACCGTCGATGGCCGTAATGACATCGCACCCCACGTTCTTCAACAGCGTCTCGGCGGTGCGGCGGATCGTTTTCGAATCGTCGATCACCATCACTCTCAAGGCGTTGGAATGCTGTTCCATATCTGCTCTACCATCGCCACAGCGAATCGGTTTTCGGTGTGTACTGCCTGACATTGCCCACGATGAACGCCGCAAGCCTTGGAATTCAAGGGCTGCTGCGCCGTGGCAGCCTTTTTAGCACAGTCTCGGGGAGCAATCTATCGAGGCACTGGCCAGGTGGTTTTTCCTTGACCCACAACAGCGTCAGCGCCACTCTGACGCCACTTTTATGCGCCCCATTTGCTAGAGGAAATCCCCCATGAGCGTTCGCGTCGGCATTGTCATGGACCCTATCGCCAGCATTTCCTATAAAAAGGACAGCTCGCTGGCCATGCTCCTGGCCGCCCAGGCCCGCGGCTGGACCCTGTTCTATATGGAGCAGCGCGACCTGTACCAGGGTGAAGGCCTGGCCCGCGCACGCATGCGCCCGTTGCAGGTGTTCGCCAACCCTGAAAAGTGGTTCGAACTGCAAGACGAAATCGACAGCCCCCTGAGCGACCTGGACGTGATCCTGATGCGCAAGGACCCGCCGTTCGACATGGAATTCGTCTACTCCACGTACCTGCTTGAGCAGGCCGAACGCGACGGCGTGCTGATCGTCAACAAGCCGCAAAGCCTGCGCGACTGCAACGAAAAGCTGTTCGCTACCCTGTTCCCACAATGCACCCCGCCCACTGTGGTGAGCCGCCGCGCCGATGTGCTGCGTGAATTTGCCGCCAAGCACGGCGACGTAATCCTCAAACCCCTGGACGGCATGGGCGGCACTTCGATCTTCCGGCACCGCGCTGGTGACCCCAACCTGTCGGTGATCCTGGAAACCCTGACCGTGCTGGGTAGCCAGCAGATCATGGGCCAGGCATACCTGCCGGCGATCAAGGACGGCGACAAGCGCATCCTGATGATCGACGGCGAGCCGGTGGACTACTGCCTGGCGCGCATTCCTGCCGCCGGCGAGACCCGTGGCAACCTGGCCGCCGGTGGGCGCGGTGAGGCGCGGCCGCTGTCGGACAAGGACCGTTGGATCGCCGCCCAGGTCGGCCCGACCCTGCGGGAAAAAGGTCTGCTGTTTGTCGGCCTGGACGTAATCGGCGAGCATCTCACCGAAATCAACGTGACCAGCCCGACGTGCATTCGCGAGATCGACAACGCATTTGGCACGAACATCGGCGAAATGTTGATGGCCGCGATAGACGCGAAGCTGCAGGTGGCAAGCTCCAAGCGGCAAGTTTAAGGCCGACCGCGCCAAAGCTTGCAGCTTGTAGCTTGTCGCATGAAGCTAAAAACCAACATTGCGTTATCATGCCGAACCTCGAAATACGCGATGTTGGTTTTATGTCCCGCCGGTCCGAAACGCATTTGGCACGAACATCGGCGAAATGTTGATGGCCGTGGTAGACGCGAAGCTGCAGGTGCCAAGCTCCAAGCGGCAAGTTTAAGGCCGACCGCGCCAAAGCTTGTAGCTTGTAACTTGTAGCTTGTCGCATGAAGCTAAAAACCAACATTGCGTTATCACGCCGAACCTCGAAATACGCGATGTTGGTTTTTATGTCCCGCCGGTCCGAAACGCATTTGGCACGAACATCGGCGAAATGTTGATGGCCGCGGTAGACGCGAAGCTGCAGGTGGCAAGCTCCAAGCGGCAAGTTTAAGGCCGACCGCGCCAAAGCTTGTAGCTTGTCGCTTGTCGCATGAAGCTAAAAACCAACATTGCCTTATCACGCCAAACCTGGAAATACGCGATATTGGTTTTTATGTCCCGCCGGTCCGAAACGCATTTGGCACGAACATCGGCGAAATGTTGATGGCCGTGGTAGACGCGAAGCTGCAGGTGGCAAGCTCCAAGCGGCAAGTTTAAGGCCGACCGCGCCAAAGCTTGTAGCTTGTAACTTGTCGCATGAAGCTAAAAACCAACATTGCGTTATCATGCCGAACCTCGAAATACGCGATGTTGGTTTTTATGTCCCTCCCGTCCGAGCTGCCCCCCGAACTCTCCCACAGTGGCGTGCGCCCGGCTGATCGGCTCGGTTTCACCCTGTTCCTGGCGGCGTTGATTCACCTGGCCGTCCTCCTCGGCGTGGGTTTCACCATGGTCGAGCCCAAGCAGATCACCAAGACCCTGGAAATCACCCTCTCCACCTTCAAAAGCGAAAAAAAACCCGAGAAGGCCGATTTTCTTGCTCAGGACAACCAGCAAGGCAGCGGCACGCTGGACAAGAAAGCCATCCCCAAGACCACTGAAGTGGCGCCTTTCCAGGACAACAAAGTCAATAAAGTCACGCCGCCGCCAGCGCCCAAGCCCGAGGTCAAACAGGCTGCGCCCAAAGCGGCCGTGACCACCGTCGCCCCCAAGCCGCAGAAAGCCCCGACCACGCGCGAAAAGACCAAGACCGAGCCGCAGCCCGAACCGGTGAAACCGGCGCCGACGTTCGACAGCTCACAGTTGTCCGATCAGATCTCCAGCCTGGAAGCCGAACTGGCCAACGAACAACAGCTGTACGCCAAGCGCCCGCGTATCTACCGCCTGAACGCCGCCTCCACCATGCGCGACAAAGGCGCCTGGTATAAGGACGAATGGCGCAAGAAGGTCGAGCGCATCGGCAACTTGAATTACCCGGAAGAGGCCCGCCGCCAGCAGATCTACGGCAATTTGCGCCTATTGGTGTCGATCAACCGCGACGGCACCCTGTATGAGGTGCAGGTGCTGGAATCCTCCGGCCAGCCGCTGCTGGACCAGGCCGCGCAACGCATCGTGCGTCTGGCTGCGCCGTTTGCGCCCTTTACCGGGGACTTGAACGATGTGGACCGCCTGGAAATCATCCGCACCTGGAAATTCGCCAGGGGCGATCGCCTTTCCAGCAACTGATCAGCGCTCACACCCGGCTTGTCAGTTCGCCCCTGCGCCGCCACACTAGCGGGCATGAAAAATGTTAGCCCGACCTACCTCAAGCACCAATTCCTGATCGCCATGCCCCATATGGCCGACCCGAACTTTGCGCATACCTTGACCTACATCGTCGAGCACACCGCCAAGGGTGCCATGGGGTTGGTCGTCAATCGCCCGCAAGAGCTGAACCTGGCCGATATCCTTGAGCAATTGCGCCCCGAAGTAGACCCGCCTGCTCGTTGCCAGGGCGTGCCGATCTACATTGGCGGCCCGGTGCAGACCGATCGCGGTTTCGTGCTACACCCCACCGGGCCAACGTTCCAGGCCACGGTGGACCTGGACGGTGTGTCGCTGTCCACTTCCCAGGACGTATTGTTCGCCATCGCCGACGGCGTGGGGCCCGAGCACAGTGTGATCACCCTCGGCTATGCCGGCTGGGAGGCAGGACAACTGGAAGCCGAGCTGGCCAGCAACGCCTGGCTGACCTGCCCGTTTGACGCCGAGATTCTGTTCGGCACCGCCAGCGAACTGCGCCTGGACGCAGCGGCGGCCAAGCTGGGGATCAACCTCAACTTGTTGACCAGCCAGGCGGGGCACGCCTGATGGCTTTGCGCTTGATCCTCGGATTTGACTACGGCACCAAGCAGATCGGCGTGGCGGTCGGCCAGGTCATCACCGGCCAGGCCCGCGAACTGTGCACGCTCAAAGCCCAGAACGGCATCCCGGACTGGAATCAGGTCGAAGCCCTGATCAAGGAATGGAAACCCGACGCCGTGGTGGTCGGCCTGCCCTTGAACATGGACGGCACGCCCAGCGATATGTGCCTGCGTGCGGAAAAGTTCGCCCGCCGCCTCAATGGCCGCTACAACATCCCCTTCTATACCCACGACGAACGCCTGACCACCTTCGAAGCCAAAGGTGAACGCAGAGACCGTGGCGGGCAGAAGGGCAGCTACCGCGACAATCCCGTGGATGCCATCGCCGCCGCCTTGCTGTTGCAGGGTTGGCTGGATGAAAACACTGCTTTATTTGAATCCTGACTGACGCGGCTTGCCGCGTCTTTTTACGTTTGAGCCCGAACCCTGCCGCCACCTCGACGCGCAAGGCCTAGAAGGAGCCACCATGAGCCTGCCCAATCCCGCCGAACTGATCAGCCAGATGGCGATACGCCTCAAGGCGCACCTGGAACACCGCGGCATCCGCGAACCGCGTTTTATCGGCATCCGCACCGGTGGCGTATGGGTCGCCCAGGCGTTGCTCGAAGCGCTGGGCAGCGACGCGCCACTCGGCACGCTGGATGTGTCCTTCTACCGCGACGACTTCAGCCAGAACGGCCTGCACCCGCAAGTGCGCCCCTCCGCCCTGCCCTTTGAGATCGAAGGCCAGCACCTGGTGCTGATCGACGACGTGCTGATGAGCGGCCGCACCATTCGCGCGGCCATGAACGAATTGTTCGACTATGGCCGCCCGGCCAGCATCACCTTGGTGTGCCTGCTGGATCTGGATGCCGGCGAGCTGCCGATCAGCCCCGATGTGGTGGGCGCCACCCTGTCTTTGGCGGCCCATCAGCGGGTAAAATTGTCCGGTCCCACGCCGCTCGAACTCGAACTGCAAGACCTCGCCCCTTAAACCGCCTTGTAAAGAGTCCCCGCGATGACGCCTCTAGATGCCAAGCGCCCGCTGCAGCTCAATGCTCAGGGCCAGTTGCAACACTTCTTGTCCCTCGACGGTTTGCCCCGCGAACTGCTCACCGAAATCCTCGACACCGCCGATTCGTTCCTCGAAGTCGGCGGCCGGGCGGTGAAGAAAGTCCCGTTGCTGCGCGGCAAAACCATCTGCAATGTGTTCTTCGAGAACTCCACGCGCACCCGCACCACCTTTGAACTGGCGGCCCAGCGGCTATCGGCCGACGTGATCACGCTGAACGTGTCCACCTCGTCGGCGAGCAAGGGCGAAACCCTGCTCGACACCCTGCGCAACCTGGAAGCCATGGCCGCCGACATGTTCGTGGTGCGCCACGGCGACTCCGGCGCCGCGCACTTCATCGCCGAACACGTCTGCCCGCAGGTGGCGATCATCAACGGCGGCGACGGCCGTCACGCCCACCCGACCCAGGGTATGCTCGACATGCTCACGATCCGTCGGCACAAGGGCAGCTTTGAAAACCTCTCGGTGGCCATCGTCGGCGACATCCTGCACTCGCGGGTGGCACGCTCGAACATGCTGGCCCTGAAAGCTCTGGGTTGCCCGGATATCCGCGTAATCGCGCCGAAAACCCTGCTACCCATCGGTATCGAGCAGTACGGCGTGAAGGTCTACACCGACATGACCGCAGGCCTCAAGGATGTGGACGTGGTCATCATGCTGCGCCTGCAACGCGAGCGCATGGCCGGCGGCCTGCTGCCGAGCGAAGGCGAGTTCTACCGCCTGTTCGGCCTGACCACCACGCGCCTGGCCGGCGCTAAGCCGGATGCCATTGTGATGCACCCGGGGCCAATCAACCGCGGGGTGGAGATTGAGTCGGCGGTGGCCGACGGCAACCAATCGGTGATCCTCAACCAGGTGACCTACGGCATCGCCGTGCGCATGGCGGTACTGTCCATGGCCATGAGCGGGCAAACCGCGCAACGTCAATTCGAGCAGGAGAACGCCCAGTGAAGCTCAGCATTCTCGGCGCCCGAGTCATCGATCCGGCCAGCGGCCTGGATCAAATCACCGATCTTCATGTGGAAGCCGGCAAGATCATCGCCATCGGCGCCGCCCCTGGCGGTTTCAGTGCCGGTCAGGTTATCGACGCCAAAGGCCTGGTGGCCGCACCTGGCCTGGTGGACCTGAACGTCGCCCTGCGCGAGCCGGGTTACAGTCGCAAAGGCAGCATCGCCAGCGAAACCCGCGCCGCCGCCGCCGGTGGCGTGACCAGCTTGTGCTGCCCGCCGCACACCAAGCCGATCCTGGACACTTCGGCGGTGACCGAGCTGATCCTGGACCGCGCCCGCGAAGCCGGCAATTGCAAAGTATTCCCCATCGGCGCCCTGAGCAAAGGCTTGGAGGGCGAGCAACTGGCCGAGCTGATTGCCCTGCGCGATGCCGGTTGCGTGGCGTTCGGCAACGGCCTGGAAAGTTTCCGCAGCACCCGCACCCTGTGCCGCGCTTTGGAATACGCGGCCACCTTCGACCTGACGGTGATCTTCCACTCCCAGGACCGCGACCTGGCCGAAGGCGGCCTGGCCCATGAAGGCGCCGTGGCCAGCTTCCTCGGCCTGCCGGGCATTCCCGAAACCGCCGAGACCGTGGCCCTGGCCCGTGACCTGCTGCTGGTGGAACAAAGCGGCGTGCGCGCGCATTTCAGCCAACTGACCAGCGCCCGGGGCGTGGCCCTGATCGCCCAGGCCCAGGCCCGCGGTTTGCCGGTGACGGCGGATGTGGCGTTGTATCAGTTGATCCTGACGGATGAGGCGCTGATCGACTTCTCCAGCCTGTACCACGTACAACCGCCCCTGCGCACCCTGGCCGACCGTGACGGTTTGCGCGCAGCGGTGAAGTCCGGCGTGGTCTCGGCGATATCCAGCCATCACCAACCCCACGAGCGCGATGCCAAACTGGCACCGTTCGGCGCGACCGAGCCCGGCATCAGCAGCGTCGAGCTGTTGTTGCCACTGGCGATGACATTGGTGGAAGAAGGCTTGCTGGACCTGCCGACGCTGCTGGCACGCTTGAGCAGCGGGCCTGCCGAGGCATTGCGCCTGCCGGCGGGCAAGTTGGCGGTGGGGGCGGCGGCGGACCTGGTGCTGTTTGATCCGGCCCGCTCCACCGTGGTGGGCGAGCAGTGGCTGTCCAAGGGCGAGAACTGCCCGTTCGTCGGCCATAGCCTGCCTGCGAGCGTGCGCTATACCTTGGTGGATGGGCGCATCAGCTACCAGGCCTAAAAGGTCGTCGCGAAAAAGGGTGGGAGGGAGCTTGGCCCCTCCCACCTTTTCAGCTTGAGAGATCAGCGCCCGTTATTGCGCTCGGCATTGCGGATGGATATCTGGGTATTCAACGTCCAGAAGTCATACAACACCCCCACCAGGAATAAACCACCGGTCAGCAGGTAGATCAGCCCGGTGATCCATTTGCCCTGGTACATGCGGTGCACGCCGAATACGCCTAGAAATGCCAACAGTATCCATGCGACGTTGTATTCGATGGGCCCGGCAGTAAATCGCAGGTCAGCTTCGCGGTCCATGGCGGGGATCAGAAACAGGTCGATCAACCAACCGATACCCAGCAAACCAAACGTGAAAAACCAGATCGTGCCGGTCACGGGCTTGCCGTAATAAAAGCGATGGGCACCGGTAAAACCGAAAATCCAGAGCAGGTAACCAATCACCTTGCTGTGGGTATCTTGCTGCGGACCAATCTGTTGATAGGTGTTCATCGCGTACCTCTTTTGCCTCGATAGATAAATTTTTTCACTTTCTTTGTGACTTTTTTACAGGCGCCCGACGTACGGCAAATGGTATCTTCGCTTCCCTGAAAGCCTTATGCCACCTGACCTGTGTAGGACAATTGCGGCGATTCGTCGCGTTTTTCCTGAATTTGACCCCAAGGTTCAGTCGACAAACGGCCTGAGAACGACACAAAAAGCTGTTATAAAGTTGCGCGCAAACCCATAAGAGCCACGCCTAATGCGACCATTTTTCAAGACATGGCTAACCATTTGCCTATTAATGCCACTGGCCGCCCACGCCACCAATCGTGAGCAACGACTTCCCAACGTCAACGGTTTCACCCCTAAAGTCCACAGCACACCGAGCACCGCCAAAGCGGCCAAGCCGACCGTCAGCCGTCCGACTCAACTGAGCAAGGCCCACGGTAAAACGACGCCAGGCCTGATGGCCGTCAACACCAAGCAGAGCAGCAACGTGCTCAGCCGCGCGGTGAATGTGCTCGGTACTCCTTATCGTTGGGGCGGCAGCAGCCCAAGTAAAGGGTTCGACTGCAGTGGTTTGGTGAAATATGCCTTTAACGATGTAAAAGCGGTGGATTTGCCACGCACCTCCAACGCCATGGCTGCCGGCCACGGCTTGAAGGTCGACCGCAAAGACCTGAAACCGGGCGATCTGCTGTTCTTCAAGTTGAAGAGCCGCCAGGTCAACCACGTTGCCATCTACCTGGGCAATGACCGTTTCATCCACGCGCCACGGCGTGGCAAGTCGGTGAGCATCGACACGCTGAAAAAGCCGTTCTGGGACAAGAACTACGTGATTGCCAAGCGGGTTCTGCCGAAAGAGCAGAACAACAACCTGCGCATCGTGCAACGCTGATCCTGAGCTGAAATGCAGTAGTAAATGTGGAAAGGGGCTTTTGGCCCCTTTCCACATTTGATTTGTGTCACCCACAAACCGTCAGATATCTCCAGGCGCCCTCGCCTTCTCCCGCGCCTCGTCCCGACTGATCACGCCCTGGGCAACCAGCGCCTTCAAACTCATATCCAGTGTCTTCATACCCAACGCCGCGCCGGTCTGCATCGCGGAGACCATCTGCGCCACCTTTTCCTCGCGGATCAAATTACGAATGGCTGGCGTACCCAGCATGATTTCATGAGCCGCCACGCGCCCGCCGCCGAGTTTTTTCACTAACACTTGCGATACCACCGCTTGCAGCGACTCCGACAGCATCGAGCGCACCATAGCCTTTTCCCCTGCGGGAAAGACATCCACCAGCCGATCCACAGTCTTCGCCGCCGACGTGGTGTGCAAGGTGCCGAACACCAGGTGCCCGGTCTCGGCGGCGGTCAATGCCAGGCGGATGGTTTCCAGGTCGCGCAGCTCCCCCACCAGGATGACATCCGGGTCTTCCCGCAAGGCCGAGCGCAACGCGACTGAAAAACTGTGGGTATCACGGTGCACCTGTCGTTGATTGATCAGGGCGGTTTTCGGCGTATGGATAAATTCGATGGGGTCTTCCAGGGTCAGGATGTGCTGGCGACGGTGCTGGTTGAGGTGGTCGATCATCGCCGCCAGGGTGGTGGACTTGCCTGAACCGGTAGGCCCGGTCACCAGCACCAGACCGCGTGGCAACTGGGCGATACGCTGGAATACATCGCCCAGGCCCAGTCTCTCCAAACTCAGCACCTCGTTGGGAATGGTGCGAAACACGGCCCCCATGCCACGGTCCTGTTGGAACACATTGACGCGGAATCGCGCCACGCCGGGCAATTCGAACGCAAAATCCGTTTCAAGAGATGTTTCGAAATCCTTTTGCTGATAGTTGTTCAGCAAAGGGCTAAGCAGATCGGCCACTTCGGGCGCAGAGAGTGCCGGCCAGTCCATCGGCCAAACCTCTCCATCCACACGTAGCATCGGCGCCAGGCCGGCCGATAAATGCAGGTCGGAGGCGCCACGGCGCACGCTGGCCTCCAGCAATTGAGTGATATCCATAGGGCTTTCCATTTCCAGTAGAATGCCGCGGACTCCATATCCACGGGCGCAACTTGAATGTCGACGATAGCAGACAACATTGGCGCGGTTAGCCAGCGCATCCGCGCCGCGGCCGAGGCCGTGCAACGTGACCCCGACAGCGTCCACTTGCTGGCCGTGAGCAAGACCAAACCCGCGCAAGCCGTGCGCGAAGCTTACGCCGCCGGCCTGCGTGACTTTGGCGAGAATTACCTGCAAGAGGCGTTGAGCAAACAGGTCGAATTGACCGACCTGCCCTTGAGTTGGCACTTCATCGGCCCCATTCAATCGAACAAGACTCGTGCGATCGCCGAGCACTTCGCTTGGGTGCATTCCGTGGACCGTCTGAAAATTGCACAACGCCTGTCCGAACAACGCCCAGCCGAGCTGCCGCCCCTGAACATTTGTATTCAGGTCAACGTCAGCGGTGAGGCCAGCAAGTCCGGCTGTACGCCCGCCGACTTGCCGGCACTGGCCAACGCCATCAGCGCCCTACCGCGCCTGACGTTGCGTGGCCTGATGGCTATTCCGGAGCCGACCGATGATCGCGCCGCGCAAGACGCCGCGTTTGCCACGGTGCGCGACCTGCAAGCCAGCCTGAATCTGCCGCTCGACACACTTTCCATGGGCATGAGCCACGACCTTGAATCGGCCATCGCCCAAGGCGCCACTTGGGTGCGGATCGGTACTGCCCTGTTTGGCGCCCGCGACTACGGCCAGCCATGAAATGGCTGACTTCCCTCTGAGTAAGGACCTGTCATGAGTAACACGCGTATTGCCTTTATCGGCGCCGGTAACATGGCGGCCAGTCTGATCGGCGGTCTACGGGCCAAGGGGCTGGAGCCGGCGCAGATCCGCGCCAGCGATCCGGGCGCCGACACCCGTGCCCGCGTCAGCGCCGAGCACGGCATCGAAACCTTCGCCGATAACGCCGAGGCCATCCGTGGCGTCGACGTGATCGTACTGGCGGTCAAGCCGCAGGCCATGAAAGCGGTGTGCGAAAGCCTGCGCCCCCATCTGCAGCCGCATCAGTTGGTGGTGTCCATCGCCGCCGGCATCACCTGCGCCAGCATGAACGCCTGGCTTGGCGCACAGCCGATCGTACGTTGCATGCCCAACACCCCGGCGCTGGTGCGCCAGGGCGTGAGCGGGCTGTATGCCACCGCCCAAGTGAGCGCCGAACAGCGCGACCAGGCGCAGGAACTGCTGTCCGCCGTGGGCATTGCCCTGTGGCTGGAGCAGGAGCAGCAACTGGACGCAGTCACCGCCGTGTCCGGCAGCGGCCCGGCGTATTTCTTTCTACTCATCGAATCCATGACCGCCGCCGGCGTGAAACTGGGCCTGCCCAAGGACGTCGCCGAGCAACTGGCCGAGCAGACGGCCCTGGGCGCCGCGCATATGGCCGTGTCCAGCGATGTGGACGCCGCAGAGTTGCGCCGCCGCGTGACCTCGCCGGGTGGCACCACCCAGGCCGCCATCGAAGCGTTCCAGGCCGGTGGCTTTGAAGCCTTGGTGGAGAAAGCCCTGGGTGCCGCGGCACACCGTTCGGCCGAGCTGGCCGAGCAACTGGGCAAATAATCGTCCCTTACGAAGGAATTAATGATGCTTGGACTCAATGACGCCCTCATCTTCATCATCCAGACCCTGGGCAGCCTGTATCTGCTGATCGTGTTGATGCGCTTTATCCTGCAACTGGTGCGGGCGAACTTCTACAACCCGCTGTGCCAGTTCGTGGTCAAGGCCACCCAGCCGCTGCTCAAGCCGCTGCGTCGGGTGATCCCGAGCCTGTTCGGGCTGGACATGTCGTCGCTGGTGCTGGCGCTGCTGCTGCAAATCCTGTTGTTCGTGGTGGTGCTGACGCTGAACGGCTACCAGGCCTTTACGGTGCTGCTGTTGCCTTGGGCGCTGATCGGTATCTTCTCGCTGTTCCTGAAGATTCTGTTCTGGTCGATGATCATCAGCGTGATCCTGTCCTGGGTGGCCCCAGGCAGCCGCAGCCCAGGCGCCGAACTGGTCTACCAGATCACCGAGCCAGTGTTGGCGCCGTTCCGTCGCCTGATCCCTAACCTGGGCGGCCTGGATATTTCGCCGATCTTCGCGTTTATTGCCATTCAACTGATACAGAGTTGGGTGATTCCGCGCCTGGCGTTCTATGCATTCATGCCCAAAGAGCTGTTTGGCCTGATCTGACGCGCCGCAACGGTGGGAGGGAGCTTGCTCCCTCCCACTTTTTGTATCTGCGCCATTGGATTGCATCCATGCAGGCCTTTGCTTGCCGCTGGGGTCCCCGCTCTTTAGACTTACGCCTCATTTAAACGAGAGCAGGGTCGATGCCAGCTGCCTTCCCCCCCGATTCTGTTGGACTGGTGGTGCCCCAAGTGGCGCACTTCAGCGAACCGCTGGCCCTGGCCTGCGGCCGGTCGCTGCCAGCCTATGACCTGATCTACGAAACCTACGGCCAACTGAACGCCACGGCGAGCAACGCCGTGCTGATCTGCCACGCCTTGTCCGGCCATCATCATGCGGCGGGCTTCCACAGCGTCGACGAGCGCAAGCCAGGCTGGTGGGACAGTTGCATCGGCCCCGGCAAGCCCATCGACACCAACAAGTTCTTTGTGGTCAGCCTCAACAACCTCGGCGGTTGCAACGGCTCCACCGGCCCCAGCAGCCTCAACCCGGAAACTGGCAAACCATTTGGCGCCGATTTCCCGGTGCTCACCGTGGAAGACTGGGTACACAGCCAGGCCCGCCTGGCCGACCTGCTGGGCATCAGCCAATGGGCCGCGGTGATCGGCGGCAGCCTGGGCGGCATGCAGGCGCTGCAATGGACCATCACCTACCCGGACCGCGTGCGCCATTGCCTGGCTATCGCTTCGGCGCCCAAATTGTCGGCGCAGAACATCGCCTTCAACGAAGTGGCGCGCCAAGCCATCCTCACTGACCCCGAGTTTCACGGCGGCTCGTTCCAGGAAGCCGGCGTGATTCCCAAGCGCGGCCTGATGCTGGCGCGCATGGTCGGCCACATCACTTACCTGTCCGATGACTCCATGGGCGAGAAATTCGGCCGTGGGCTCAAGAGCGAGAAGCTCAACTACGACTTTCACAGCGTCGAGTTCCAGGTGGAAAGCTACCTGCGTTATCAGGGCGAGGAGTTTTCCGGGCGTTTCGACGCCAACACCTACCTGTTGATGACCAAGGCCTTAGACTACTTCGACCCGGCCGCCCAATTTGATGACGACCTGGCGAGAACCTTCGAAGCCGCTAAGGCCAAGTTCTGCGTGATGTCGTTCACCACTGACTGGCGTTTCTCGCCGGCCCGCTCCCGCGAGCTGGTGGACGCCCTGATGGCCGCGCGCAAGGATGTCTGCTACCTGGAGATCGATGCTCCGCAAGGCCACGATGCCTTCCTGATCCCGATCCCGCGCTACCTGCAGGCCTTTAGCAACTACATG
The DNA here is from genome assembly GCF_013285305.1 of Pseudomonas rhodesiae. Taxonomy (NCBI): domain Bacteria; kingdom Pseudomonadati; phylum Pseudomonadota; class Gammaproteobacteria; order Pseudomonadales; family Pseudomonadaceae; genus Pseudomonas; species Pseudomonas rhodesiae. The sequence continues at coordinate 5,594,006 of NZ_CP054205.1, forward strand.
AACCGCATAACTGTGTGAGAACGCCATGAGAGCCGACCTGGAAATCATCCAAGACTGGATACCCGCCGGCAGCCGCGTGCTCGACCTGGGCTGCGGTGATGGCGAACTGCTGAGCTGGCTGCGGGACAACAAGCAAGTCACCGGTTACGGCCTGGAAAACGACCCGGACAACATCGCCGAGTGCGTGGCCAAAGGCATCAACGTGATCGAGCAGGACCTGGACAAGGGCCTGGGCAACTTTGCCAGCAACAGCTTCGACATCGTGGTGATGACCCAGGCCCTGCAAGCCGTGCATTACCCGGACCGCATCCTCGACGAAATGCTGCGCGTGGGCCGTCAGTGCATCATCACCTTCCCCAATTTCGGGCATTGGCGCTGCCGCTGGTACCTGGCCACCAAGGGCCGCATGCCAGTTTCGGATTTCCTGCCCTACACCTGGTACAACACGCCGAACATCCACTTCTGCACCTTCGAAGACTTCGAAGCCCTATGCGGTGAGCGGGAAGCCAAGGTGATCAACCGCCTCGCCGTCGACCAACAGCACCGTCACGGCTGGGCGAGTAAACTATGGCCCAACCTGTTGGGCGAAATTGGCATCTACCGGGTCAGCAGCCCCGGTCTGGCCGACCACAAGATTGCCGTCTAATCACTTTCAAGAGGGACGCTCATGAGCCGCCTGGCTGTATTTCTATTGACCGCGTGCCTGGGCGCCAGCGCCATGGCCGCAGACGCTATCGACGCTAATCGCAAGAAAGACTTCGGTGATATCACCGTCCACTACAACACCTTCACCTCCAGCTTCCTGCAACCGGAGACCGCCCAGAACATCGGCGTGGTCCGCAGCAAAGAGAAAGGTCTGATCAACGTCACGGTGATCAAGGGCGTCACCCCGGTGGCCGCGCAAGTAACGGGCACTATCAAGGATTTGGGCGGCAAGAGCGAAATCCTCACCTTCAAGCAGATCAACGAAAAAGGTGGCATCAACTATCTCGCGCCGTACTCAGTGACCCAGCGGGAATACAAAACCTTCACCATCAACGTTGAAACCGGCGGCAAAGCGCATAGCTTCCAATTCAACCAAGAACTGTTTCCGGCCGAATGATGAACCTTAATCAACTGGTACTGGCCAGCCATAACGCCGGCAAACTCAAAGAACTGCAGGCGATGCTCGGTCAATCCGTGCAACTGCGCTCGATTGGTGAATTCAGCCAGGTGGAGCCGGAAGAAACCGGCCTGTCGTTCGTCGAGAATGCCATCCTCAAGGCCCGCAATGCCGCGCGCATCTCCGGCCTGCCGGCGTTGGCGGATGACTCGGGCCTGGCCGTGGACTTCCTAGGCGGTGCCCCGGGCATCTACTCGGCGCGCTATGCCGACGGCAAGGGCGACGCGGCCAACAACGCCAAGCTGCTCGATGCTCTTAAGGACGTACCGGATGCCGAGCGCGGCGCGCAATTCGTCTGCGTTCTGGCGCTGGTGCGGCACGCCGATGACCCGCTGCCGATCCTCTGCGAAGGCTTGTGGCACGGGCGCATCCTGCACGCGGCCAGTGGCGAGCATGGGTTTGGCTATGACCCGCTGTTCTGGGTGCCGGAGCGCAATGTTTCCAGCGCCGAACTGAGCCCGGCCGACAAAAACCAGATCAGCCATCGCGCCCGTGCCATGGCGTTGCTGCGCCAGCGCCTGGGCCTGAAATGACCCAGAACACCTCCGCGCAGCCGCTGATCCACGGCGGCGCGCAAACACCTCGGGCAGCCTTGCCGGTGCTGCCGCCCTTGGCGCTGTACATCCATATCCCGTGGTGCGTGCGCAAGTGCCCCTATTGCGACTTCAACTCCCACACCGCCGGCCCGGCGTTGCCGGAAGAGGCGTATGTGGAGGCCCTGCTGGCCGATCTCGACCAGGATCTGCACGCGGTCTATGGCCGAGAATTGAGCTCGATCTTTTTCGGCGGCGGCACTCCAAGCCTGTTCAGCGCGACGGCACTGGGCCGTCTGCTGGAGGGCGTGCAAGCGCGCATCCCGTTCGCCGACGATATCGAGATCACCCTGGAGGCCAACCCCGGCACCTTCGAGCAAGAGAAATTCGTGGCCTATCGCAAGCTGGGGATCAATCGCTTGTCCATCGGCATTCAGAGTTTCCAGCAGGACAAACTCGAAGCCCTGGGCCGCATCCACAACGGCGACGAGGCCATCCGCGCTGCCGGCATGGCGCGGCAGGCCGGTTTCGATAACTTCAACCTGGACCTGATGCACGGCTTGCCCGATCAGTCCCTGGATGACGCCCTGAGCGACCTGCGCCAGGCCATCGCGCTCAAACCGACGCACTTGTCGTGGTACCAACTGACCCTGGAACCCAACACGGTGTTCTGGAACCAGCCGCCGGCGCTGCCGGAAGATGACACGTTGTGGGATATCCAGGAAGCCGGCCAGGCCCTGCTGGCTGAACACGGTTACGCGCAATATGAAGTGTCGGCCTATGCCCAACCGGGGCGCCCGGCGCGGCATAACCTCAACTACTGGAGCTTTGGCGACTTTATCGGCATCGGCGCCGGGGCCCACGGCAAGCTCAGCCATCCGGATGGGCGCATCGTGCGCACCTGGAAAACCCGCGCACCGAAGGACTACCTCAACCCGTCCAAAAGTTTCCAGGCCGGCGCGAAGGAGCTGACCAACGAAGAACTGCCATTCGAGTTCCTGATGAACGCCCTGCGCCTCACCGATGGTATCGACGCCAGGCTCTACACAGAGCGCACAGGCCTGGACCTGGCCAGCCTCGACGAAGGGCGCCGCGACGCAGAACAAAGCGGCTTAATGCAGGTCGAACCGTCACGCCTGGCGGCGACCGACCGCGGGCAACTCTTTCTCAATGACCTGTTGCAGAAGTTTTTGAGCTGACGCTCTAAGGAATTCGAATGGATTTGGTACTCGACCTGCTCGCCACCGTATCCCGCTGGAGCCGCAGCAACCTATCGGAAATCTCCCTGGCACTGGTCGGCTGCTTGCTGGTGCTGTTCGGCGCCGACATCAAAGGCTGGGTCGAAGCCCGCCTGGGCAGCATCGCCGGCGCCTTGCGCGTGCCCTTGATGGCGCTGGTCTGCATGATCGGCAGCGGCGCCGCGCTGATCTACGCCACCCCGTGGATCGTGCGCGGGTTGAGCCAGTTCAACAACTACAGCCTGGCGCCGGTGCTGGTGGTGGTGCTGGTGTTGATTGGGGTCGTCGCGGATCGCCGCTGATCTCAAATCCAACACAAAAAAATGTGGGAGGGGGCTTGTCCCCTCCCACATTGAGTTGCCTTTCAAGTCAGTAGCGCGTTACGCCAACTTCTCGAACTTCAAATCCCACACTCCATGCCCCAACCGCTCGCCACGGCGTTCGAACTTGGTAATAGGGCGTTCGGCCGGGCGCGGTACGCATTTGCCGTCTTCGGCCAGGTTGCGGTAGCCGGGGGCGACGTTCATCACTTCCAGCATGTACTCCGCGTAGGGCTCCCAGTCGGTGGCCATGTGCAGGATGCCGCCCACTTTCAGCTTGCTGCGTACCAGCTCCGCGAAGGAAGCCTGCACGATGCGGCGCTTGTGGTGACGGGCTTTGTGCCATGGATCGGGGAAGAACAGCATCAAGCGGTCGAGGCTATTGTCGGCGATGCAGCGGTTAAGCACCTCGATCGCGTCGCAGTCGTACACCCGAAGATTGGTCAGGCCCTGGGTTAGCACGCCGTTGAGCAGCGCGCCGACACCCGGACGGTGCACTTCCACCCCGATGAAATCCTGGTCCGGCGCAGCGGCGGCCATTTCCAGCAAGGAATGGCCCATGCCGAAGCCGATCTCCAGGGAACGCGGGGCCGAACGGCCGAACACCTGGTCATAGTCCACCGGCGCGTCGGCAAGCGGCAGCACGAACAGCGGCGCACCTTGCTCCAGGCCCTTTTGCTGGCCTTCGGTCATGCGACCGGCGCGCATCACAAAACTCTTGATGCGGCGGTGCTTGGACGCGTCGTCGGCTTCGGGTGTGTTCGGCGTTTCGTGTGATTCAGTCATCAATGGCTCTTACTTGATCAGACCATCCAGCGGCGAAGAGGCGCTGGCATAGAGTTTTTTCGGCATGCGCCCGGCGAGGTAGGCCAGGCGACCCGCGACGATGGCGTGGTTCATGGCTTCGGCCATCATGATCGGTTGCTGGGCATGGGCGATGGCCGAGTTCATCAGTACCGCGTCGCAGCCCAATTCCATGGCAATGGTCGCGTCGGAGGCGGTGCCAACGCCCGCATCCACCAATACCGGGATCGTGGCTTCTTCGAGGATGATCTGCAGGTTGTAGGGATTGCAGATTCCCAGGCCTGAACCGATCAGGCCGGCCAGCGGCATCACCGCGATACAGCCGATCTCGGCCAATTGGCGCGCGATGATTGGGTCATCGCTGGTGTAGACCATCACGTCGAAACCTTCCTTGACCAGGGTTTCGGCGGCCTTGAGGGTTTCGATCACGTTGGGGAACAGGGTTTTCTGGTCGGCCAGCACTTCCAGCTTGACCAGGTTATGACCGTCGAGCAGCTCACGGGCCAAGCGACAGGTGCGCACGGCTTCGACGGCGTCGTAGCAACCGGCGGTGTTCGGCAAGAAGGTGTAGCGGTCCGGCGACAGCACTTCGAGTAGGTTCGGCTCGCCCTCGATCTGGCCGAGGTTGGTGCGGCGTACGGCGAAGGTCACGATTTCGGCACCGGAGGCTTCGATGGCCAGGCGTGTTTCTTCCATGTCGCGGTACTTGCCGGTGCCGACCAGCAGACGGGACTGGTAGGTACGGCCGGCCAGGACGAAGGGCTTGTCGTTACGAACGATGCTCATGGGAAATCCTCGTAATGGGGTGAGGTTCTGCAGAATCCGGGGCGGCGCCATCGCGCCAAGGGGGCGACTAGCCGCCGCCGATGGCGTGGACCACTTCGACCTGGTCGCCGTCGCTCAACGTGGTGCCCTCGTGCTGGCTACGCGGGACGATGTCCTGGTTGAGTTCCACTGCGACGCGACGCCCGGTCAAGTCCAGGCGGGTCAGCAGGGCCGCGACGGTTTCACCGTCGGGCAGTTCAAAGGATTCGCCGTTCAACTGAATGCGCATGCCACGGGCCGCCATCGTTTTAAGGGGCCCGCATTCTAGCTCGATTGGCCGCCAAAGGTCAGCTCCAAGCGTCAAGCGGTCAGTTGCATGCGCCAGGCAGCCAGGCCCAGAAAGAACCAGCCAAGCAGAAAGGCCAGGCCACCGAAGGGGGTGATGATGCCGAGCTTGCTGATACCGGTCATGGTCAGCACATACAGGCTGCCGGAGAACAGCAGGATGCCGACGACAAACGACACGCCCGCCCAGGTCACCAGCCGACCGGGAATGTGAGCGGCCAGCAAAGCAACGCCGAACAGTGCCAGGGTATGCACCAACTGGTAGGTTACGCCGGTGTGGAAGATCGCCAGATAATCGGCGCTCAGGCGGTTTTTCAGGCCATGGGCGGCGAAGGCGCCAAGAGCAACGCCCGTGAAGCCAAAAAAGGCAGCCAACATCAGAAAACTACGCAGCATGGGAACTCCAGTCAGACTCATCGGGCAGGGTCTGTATAATGGCCCGCTCAACGGGTTCGGCCAAGCCATCTCTATGCTGCGTGTCCTCTTCAGTCGCTTACTCAAAGTCGTGAAATGGTTTGCCATTGGCAGTGTGTTGCTGGTGCTGCTGTTCCGTGTCGTCCCACCGCCGTTCACTGCGCTGATGGTGGAGCGCAAGATCGAGTCTTGGGTCGACGACGAGCCCATCGACCTGCAGCGCACCTGGGTGCCATGGAATGAGATCTCCGACGAGCTCAAGGTGGCGGTGATAGCCGGCGAAGATCAACGTTTCCCACAGCATTGGGGCTTTGATTTCGGCGCGATCCAAGCGGCATTAGCTCACAACGAGCGCGGCGGCTCGATACGCGGCGCCAGCACATTGAGCCAGCAGGTGTCGAAGAATTTGTTCCTCTGGTCCGGCCGCAGTTACCTGCGCAAAGGCCTGGAAGCGTGGTTTACCGGACTGATCGAGGTGCTGTGGCCCAAGCAACGGATTCTTGAGGTATACCTCAACAGCGTGGAATGGGACGACGGGGTGTTTGGCGCGGAAGCGGCGGCGCGGCATCACTTTGGAGTGAGTGCCAAAGGGCTTACCCGTCAGCAGGCCAGCTATCTGGCGGCCGTTCTGCCTAACCCTCGCGTGTGGAGTGCCAGTCACCCAACAGCGTACGTGGCGCGACGCGCGGCGTGGATTCGACAACAGATGAGCCAGCTGGGCGGGGATGGTTATCTGGCGGAACTGAACAACGCGCGAAAAGCCCCCTGGTCCGACTGACTCAACACAGAACAAATGCAGGAGGGGGCTTGCCCTCGATGACGGAGTGCCAGTCAACTTCTGTGTGACTGATCCACCGCAATCGGGGGGCAAGCCCCCTCCCACATTGTTAAGCGGCGATGGACAATTTCAGCTTGTTCATCGCGCTTTTTTCAAGCTGGCGAATCCGCTCAGCCGACACGTTGTACTTCTGCGCCAAGTCGTGCAGCGTGGCTTTCTCTTCCGCCAACCAGCGCTGGTAAAGAATGTCACGGCTGCGCTCGTCCAGCACTTCCAGCGCTTCGTGGAGGTTGTGATTGGAGTTGTCGCTCCAGTCCGCATCTTCCAGCTGACGCGCCGGGTCGTACCGGTGGTCTTCCAAGTAATTGGCCGGCGATTGGAAAGCGCTGTCGTCGTCCGCTTCGGCGGCCGGGTCAAAGGCCATGTCATGGCCAGTCAGACGGCTTTCCATCTCGCGCACTTCACGGGGCTCCACGCCGAGGCTTTCGGCCACGCGGTGGACTTCCTCGTTGTTCAGCCACGCCAGGCGTTTTTTCTGGCTGCGCAGGTTGAAGAACAGCTTGCGCTGAGCCTTGGTGGTGGCGACTTTCACGATGCGCCAGTTGCGCAGGATGAACTCGTGAATTTCCGCCTTGATCCAGTGCACGGCAAACGACACCAGGCGCACGCCCATTTCAGGGTTGAAGCGCTTGACCGCCTTCATCAGGCCGACGTTACCTTCCTGGATCAGGTCTGCCTGGGCCAGACCGTAGCCGCTATAGCTACGGGCGATATGTACGACAAAACGCAGGTGGGCGAGCACCATCTGCCGAGCCGCCCCCAAATCCTGCTCATAGTAGAGACTCTCGGCCAGTTCACGCTCCTGCTCAGGCGTCAGCAATGGAATGCTGTTGACCGTGTGCACATAGGCTTCCAGGTTCGCACCTGGGACCAAGGCATAAGCAGGTTGCAAAGAAGTGGTCATACGAAAAAACCTCCGACTCACATAACTCGTGCAGTTCAGCACTGCGAAAATTGACCGGAAACCGTAGGACAAGTTCCCTAAACCACTGATACGGTCAATACAAACGAAACCACATTAATCTGACATTAACTACTTCGGTGCCAGCTCACGTAAATGCCGTGCGACCGCAATCCACGCACCGATATACCCCAACAATACCGCGCCGAGCAAGAGTGACAGACCATCGGCAACCGGCACGCCCGCCAGGGCGAAATCGCTGCCGTACAGCCCGGCCAGCCCGACCACCGCATCGTTCAGCCAGTTCAGCCCGAACGCCAGCACACCCCAGGACAAAATCCCCGCACCGAAGCCATAAAGCGCGCCCATGTACAGAAAAGGCCGACGCACATAGCTGTCCGTGCCGCCGACCAGTTTAATCACTTCTATCTCGGTGCGACGGTTTTCAATATGAAGACGAATGGTATTACCTATCACCAAAAGTAATGCAGACACCAACAACACCGTCAAACCGAACACAAACCGGTCACCCAGCTTGAGAATCGCGGCCAGGCGCTCTACCCAGACTAGATCAAGTTGCGCTTGTTGCACCTTGGGCAGCTCTGCGAGTTTTTGTCGCAGGGCTTCAAGGGCGGTCTTGTCGACCTCGTTCGGCGTCACCAGCACCACGCCCGGCAGCGGGTTCTGCGGCAGCTCCTTGAGCGCCTCGCCCAGGCCGGACTGTTGCTGGAACTCCTCAAGCGCCTGATCACGGCTGACGTACTCGGCATCCGCCACGCCCGGCATGTTCTTGATGTCATCGCGCAGCGCTTCGCCCTCCTTGGCGCTGGCGTCCAGATTCAGATACAGCGAAATCTGCGCCGCGCGCTGCCAGGAACCACCCAGACGCTCCACATTATTGAGCAACAGCGACAAACCCATCGGCAGGCTCAGGGCCACGGCCATCACCAGGCAGGTGAAAAAGCTGCCGATCGGCTGCTTGCCCAGGCGACGCAGGCTGTCCAGCAAGCTGGCACGATGGCTTTCGATCCACGCGCGCAACAGGGTGCCGAAGTCCGGCCCGTCGTCATCGTCGTGTTTTTTCTTCTTCGGTTGCGGATCGGCGGGCTTGGGGGCCACGCGCTCGGAAACCTTGGGACTGCGTGTTGCACTCATACGCCAGCCTCCCCGTCACCGATCAAACGACCGCGCTGCAAGGTCAGCATGCGATGGCGCATGCGCGCGATCAGCGCCAGGTCGTGACTGGCGATCAGCACGCTGGTGCCCAGTCGGTTGATATCTTCAAACACCCCCATGATCTCGGCGGCCAGGCGCGGATCGAGGTTACCGGTGGGTTCGTCCGCCAGCAGCAAGGCCGGACGGTGGACGATGGCGCGGGCGATACCGACGCGCTGTTGCTGGCCGGTGGACAGGTCGCCGGGGTAAAGGTCGGTCTTGTCCGACAGCGCTACGCGCTCCAGGGCCGAATCCACGCGCTTGATGATCTCGGCCTTGGACAACCCGAGAATCTGCAACGGCAACGCGACGTTATTGAACACCGTGCGATCAAACAGCAACTGGTGATTCTGGAACACCACGCCGATCTGGCGGCGCAGGAAAGGAATCTGCGCATTGCTGATGGTGGCCAGATCCTGGCCCGCCAACAGCAGCTTGCCGGTGGTCGGGCGTTCCATGGCCAGCAGCAGGCGCAGCAGGGTGCTTTTGCCCGCGCCCGAATGGCCGGTCACAAACAAGAATTCGCCGCGACGCACTCGAAAGCTCAGCTCATGCAAGCCGACATGCCCGTTGGCATAGCGTTTACCGACCTGTTCGAATCGAATCATGAACGCTCCCGCTCGGCAAACAGTGCCTGGACAAAGGGTTCGGCTTCAAAGGTGCGCAAGTCGTCGATACCCTCACCGACACCGATATAGCGAATCGGCAACCCGAACTGTTTGGCCAGGGCGAAGATCACGCCGCCCTTGGCCGTGCCGTCGAGCTTGGTCAAGGCCAAGCCGGTCAACTGCACCGTCTGGTTGAACTGCTTGGCCTGACTGATAGCGTTCTGGCCCGTGCCGGCGTCCAGCACCAGCAGCACTTCATGGGGCGCGTCGGCATCGAGCTTGCCGATCACGCGACGCACTTTTTTCAGCTCTTCCATCAAGTTGTCTTTGGTGTGCAGGCGACCGGCGGTATCTGCAATCAGCACATCAATGTTGCGGGCCTTGGCGGCCTGCACAGCATCGAAGATTACCGACGCAGAATCGGCGCCGGTGTGCTGGGCGATGACCGCGATCTTATTGCGCTCACCCCAGACTTGCAGTTGCTCCACGGCAGCGGCGCGGAAGGTGTCGCCGGCGGCGAGCATGACTTTTTTGCCTTCCGACTGCAGCTTCTTGGCCAACTTGCCAATGGTGGTGGTTTTACCGGCGCCGTTGACGCCCACCACCAGAATCACAAATGGTTTGTTCGGCGTGATCACCAGCGGAGCTTCGACCGGTTTGAGCATCGCTGCCAGTTCGGCCTGCAGAGACTTGTAGAGCGCGTCGGCGTCGGTCAACTGTTTGCGCGCGACCTTCTGGGTCAGGCTCTGGATGATCACCGCAGTGGCTTCGACGCCGACGTCAGCGGTCAGCAGACGGGTTTCGATGTCTTCAAGCAGTTCGTCATCGATGGTCTTGCGGCCCAGGAACAGGCTAGCCATGCCTTCGCCGATGCTGGCGCTGGTCTTGCTGAGGCCCTGCTTGAGGCGGGCAAAGAAGCCAGTCTTGCTGGTTTCGGCGGGCGCCGGGGCGATGACCGCAGGCGCGACCTCCTGCACTGGCACCGCAGCGGGCGTCGGCTCGACGACCACAGGTTGCAGCTCGGGCTCGATCACCGGCGGAATCGGCGGCACCACATGCTCAGCCTGCACATCGTCGACCAGCGCAACAGGCTCCTCGGCCACCGGCAGTTCCGGCCACGGCTTGTGCTCTGGCTCTGGCTCTGGCTCTGGCTCTGGCGCCGCTTCGACCACCGGCTGCAATACCGGCTCGGCCAGAGGCAACACCACGGGCGCCGGTGTCTCGGCAACCGGTGCGGCTTCTATCAGAGGCTCGGGAATAGGCTCAGGTTGAACCTGGGGCTGTTCGACGACGGTTTCCTGCGGCTTTTTGCGCAGCCATCCGAACAGGCCTTTTTTCTCGCCAGCCGCAGCTGGGGTCTTCTTGTCGTCGTTGGAACCAAACATGGAGGACGGCTATCTCAAAGTAGCGACGCGCCAGGGCGCCTCGGTAAATAAAATTCGATGCAGAACAGACTGCTTTAACGCCCGCTTGTTCATGCGCAACATTTTTTAAGGCCAAATAAAGCCTCAGGAAAACGATTCAATACAGGGCTTTAGCGACACAAAATCGGCGAAAAATAGAATAACGTCAGGGAAAACCACTGTTTATTCCATGATTCCTACGGCTGCATACGAGGCGACGTAAGCACCCCGAGCCTGATAGCCGTGGCCGTCGTTAAATCGGATCAGTATCCTAGCACCTCCTCGCCCGCCGACGCTAAGACCAAGCGGGCCGCCCAACAGGTTAAAAAACGAATGAATGCTCTCGCCCGCCGCGCCGCAGGCCTGCTGTTCAGCACAGTTTGTCTGCCTCTTTCAGCCTTGGCTGCCGATCCACAACCGACCCATGAATTCACCCTCGATAACGGCCTCAAGGTGGTCGTACGCGAAGACCATCGCGCGCCTGTGGTGGTTTCCCAGGTTTGGTACAAGGTCGGCTCAAGCTATGAAACCCCGGGCCAGACCGGTTTGTCCCACGCTCTGGAGCACATGATGTTCAAGGGCAGCGCCAAGGTCGGCCCGGGCGAAGCCTCGCTGATCCTGCGCGACCTCGGCGCCGAAGAAAATGCGTTCACCAGCGACGACTACACCGCCTACTACCAAGTACTGGCCCGCGACCGCCTGGGCGTTGCCTTCGAGTTGGAAGCGGACCGCATGGCCAGCCTGCGCTTGCCGGCCGATGAGTTCAGCCGCGAGATCGAGGTCATCAAGGAAGAGCGCCGTCTGCGTACCGACGACAACCCGATGTCAAAAGCCTTCGAACGCTTCAAGGCGATGGCTTTCCCGGCCAGCGGCTATCACACGCCGACCATCGGCTGGATGGCGGACCTGGAACGCATGAAGGTCGAGGAGCTGCGCCACTGGTACCAATCCTGGTATGTGCCCAACAACGCCACCCTCGTGGTGGTCGGCGACGTGACCCCGGACGAGGTGAAGAACCTGGCCCAGCGCTACTTCGGCCCGATCCCCAAACGTGACGTGCCACCGGCCAAGATCCCCATGGAGCTGGCCGAACCCGGCGAGCGCCTGCTGACAATGCGCGTGCAGACCCAACTGCCAAGCGTAATCCTCGGCTTCAACGTACCCGGCCTCGCCACTGCCGAAGACAAACGCTCGGTGCAGGCCCTGCGCCTGATCTCGGCTCTGCTGGATGGCGGCTATAGCGCGCGTATTTCCGAGCAATTGGAACGTGGTGAAGAGCTGGTATCCGCCGCCTCTACCAATTACGACGCCTATACCCGTGGCGACACCCTGTTCACCCTCTCGGCCACGCCGAACCAGCAGAAGAAAAAGACCATCGCCCAAGCCGAGGCCGGCCTGTGGCGCCTGCTGGACGAATTGAAAGCCAAACCGCCGACCGCTGAAGAACTGGAACGCATCCGTGCCCAGGTCATCGCCGGCCTGGTCTATCAGCGGGACTCCATCACCAGCCAGGCCACGGCCATCGGCTCCCTGGAGACGGTGGGGCTGTCATGGAAACTCATGGACAGCGAACTCGCCGACCTGCAAAGCGTGACCCCGCAAGACATCCAGAAAGCCGCCCGCACCTACTTCACCCGCGAACGTTTGAGCGTCGCCCATGTTCTGCCCGAGGAGACCGCTCATGAGTGATCGCAAAAGCAGCCGTCTGATTCTGCCCGGCCTGATCGCCGTTACCTTGATCGCCGCGAGCGCCGTGTACTTCCTGCGGCCCAGCGAGTCGGTGGCCAGTCAGGCGCTGGATCAAGCGCAATCGGCCAACAAGCTGCAATCCCTGGCAGAACTGGACGGCAAGGCGCCGACCAACCGCAAGCTGGATGTGCAGACCTGGACCACCGCCGAAGGCGCCAAAGTGCTGTTCGTCGAAGCCCATGAACTGCCCATGTTCGACATGCGCATCCTGTTCGCCGCCGGCAGCAGCCAGGACGGTGACGTGCCAGGTCTGGCGTTGATGACCAACGCCATGCTTAACGAAGGCGTGCCGGGCAAGGATGTCAGCCAGATCGCCAGTGGTTTTGAAGGCCTGGGTGCCGACTTCGGCAATGGCGCCTACCGCGACATGGCGCTGGTGTCCCTGCGCAGCCTCAGCGACAGTGCCAAGCGCGATGCAGCCCTGGCGCTATTCGACCAGGTGATCGGCCAACCGACTTTCCCGGCCGATTCCCTGGCGCGCATCAAGAACCAGATCCTCGCCGGCTTCGAGTATCAGAAGCAGAACCCCGCCAAACTGGCGAGCCTTGAGTTGTTCAAGCGTCTATATGGCAATCATCCGTATGCCCATGCCAGTGAAGGCACGCCAGAAAGCGTGCCGAACATCACCCTGGCGCAGTTGCAGGCCTTTCACGCCAAAGCTTATGCCGCCGGTAATGCGGTGATTGCGGTAGTGGGCGACTTGTCCCGCGCCGAAGCCGAAGCCATGACCGCCAAGGTGTCCGCCTCGCTGCCCAAGGGCCCTGCCCTGCCGAAAATCGCCCAGCCCGACGAGCCCAAGGCCGGCCTGAGCCATATCGAGTTCCCTTCCAAGCAGACTCACCTGCTGTTCGCCCAACTGGGCATCGACCGCGCCGACCCGGACTACGCAGCCTTGTCCCTGGGCAACCAGATCCTCGGTGGCGGCGGTTTCGGCACACGCTTGATGAGCGAAGTACGCGAGAAGCGCGGCCTGACCTATGGCGTGTACTCCGGTTTCTCGCCGATGCAGGTGCGTGGCCCGTTCATGATCAACCTGCAGACCCGCGCCGAAATGAGCGGCGGCACCCTGCGTCTGGTGGAGCAAGTGCTGGCCGATTACCTCAAGACCGGCCCCACCCAGAAGGAGCTGGATGACGCCAAGCGCGAGCTGGCCGGCAGCTTCCCGCTCTCGACCGCGAGCAACGCCGATATCGTCGGCCAGTTGGGGGCGATGGGTTTCTACAACCTGCCGCTGAGCTATCTGGAAGATTTCATGAAACAATCCCAGGCTTTGACCGTAGAGCAGGTCAAGGCTGCGCTGAACAAACACTTGAGCGCCGACAAGATGGTCATCGTGACCGCCGGCCCGACCATTGCGCAGAAGCCACTACCGCCCCCTACTGATAAACCCGCCGAGCAGCCGCTCGGGGTCCCGGAGCATTAATGGCCAGTTCATCTCGCCCGAAAAAACCTGTCCACAACGTACATAACGGTGTGGGCCAACTGCGCATCATTGGCGGTGAGTGGGGCAGCCGCAAGCTAAGCTTCCCCGACGTGGTGGGCCTGCGCCCAACACCGGATCGCGTGCGCGAAACCCTGTTCAACTGGCTCGCGCCGTACATCGGCGGGGCCAAGGTGCTGGACCCGTTTGCCGGCAGCGGCGCGTTGTTCCTGGAAGCGTTGTCCCGTGGCGCCGCCCAGGCCCAGGCGCTGGACGCCAGCAATGTCGCGGTGTCCAGCCTCAAGGAGCATCTGGGCACCTTGCGCTGCACCAATGGTCAGGTGCAAACCGCCGACGCCCTGCGCTATCTGGAAACCCAGCCCGCCAGTGAATACGACGTGGTATTCCTCGACCCACCGTTCAACCAGAACCTGTTGCCCACGGTGTGTGCGCTGCTGGAAGAACGCCAATGGCTGGCAGCCGATGCGTGGATCTACACTGAAAGCGAAACCGCACCCTCTACCCTGGGCCTGCCTGGCGCATGGCGCCTGCATCGGGAGCAAAAATCCGGGCGGGTGTTTTACGCGTTGTGGCATCGGTTGGTCGAAAGCGGCGCTTAATGCTTTTCAGCACGCGGATTCTTGTGGCGGGCAGGCTCGCCACAGACTGAGAGTTTCATGACACCGACCTCCGACCTGTTCACCCCCGCCTTCGGCCTCGGCAACCCCCACCTGCAAACACTGTGGGGGCCGCTGTTGCGCCCCACAACCCACATTGAGCGCCAACGCGAGCGTCTGTGGCTGGACGACGGCGACTTTCTCGACCTTGACTGGCATGGCCCTCACGACGCACACGTGCCGCTGGTGCTGGTGCTGCATGGGCTGACCGGCTCATCCAACTCCCCCTATGTCGCGGGCTTGCAGAAAGTCCTCGCCGGTCAGGGCTGGGCCAGTGTCGCGCTGAACTGGCGGGGCTGCTCCGGCGAGCCGAACCTGTTGGCGCGCAGCTACCACTCCGGCGCCAGCGAAGACCTCGCGGCGACCATTACGCACCTGCGCGCCAAGCGACCGTTGGCGCCCTTGTACGCGGTGGGTTACTCCCTGGGTGGCAACGTGTTGCTCAAGCATTTAGGGGAAACAGGGGAAATGTCCGGCCTGCAAGGCGCAGCGGCGGTGTCGGTGCCGTTTCGCCTGGATCAGTGCGCCGATCGCATCGGGCTGGGGTTTTCGCGGGTGTATCAGAAACACTTCATGCGCGAAATGCTCGCGTATATCCGCGTCAAGCAACGCCGCTTCCTACAGGATGGCCAGGTGGAGGGACTGAAAACCCTGGAGGCCCTCGGCTCGCTGGAGAAGATGCACACGTTTTGGGACTTTGACGGCCGGGTCACCGCGCCGCTGCACGGTTTTCTGAGTGCCGAGGATTATTACCGCCGCGCGTCGAGCCGTTACTATCTGGGCGGCATCCGCACCCCAACCCTGATTATCCAGGCCGCCGACGACCCGTTCGTGTTTGCCCATAGCTTGCCTGAGGCCAGCGAGCTATCGGATTGCACCGAGTTTGAGCTAACGACCAAGGGTGGCCATGTGGGCTTTGTCGATGGCTCACTGAAACGCCCCGGCTACTACCTGGAGCGTCGAATCCCCCAATGGCTATTGGCCCAGCACGGCTAAACGAGTGGGCGATCAATCGCCCGTAGCAATCGCCCGCTTCGAATCGGTGATCCACTCGCTCCACGACCCCGCATACAACTTACCCAGTGGATAACCTGCCAGGCTCAGGGCGAACAGGTTGTGGCACGCCGTCACTCCCGAACCGCAATAGGCCACCAGTTCTTCCGGCGAGCGCCCCTGCAACTGCGCAGCGAAGCGTTGCTTGAGTTGTTCGGCCGGCAGAAAGCGCCCGTCGCTGCCGAGGTTTTCATTGAATGCCGCGCACTGCGCACCGGGAATATGCCCGGCAATTGGGTCGATGGGTTCGACTTCGCCGCGAAAACGCGCGGGGGCGCGGGCATCGATCAAGGTCATGCCCGGCTGGCCCAGGCGTTTTTGCAGGTGTTCGGCGTCCAGCAGCAGATGATTGTCCGGCTGGCCGACAAAGCTCCCCGGTTCGGTTACCGGCACGTCAAGGCTCAATGGGAACCCGGCGCTGTGCCAAGCCTTGAGGCCGCCATCCAGAATGGACACGCCGTCGCGCTTGCCCAGCCAGGCCAGCAGCCACCATGCCCGCGCGGCATAAGCGCCGGGGCCGTCGTCGTACAGCACGATATCGGTGTCGGCACTGATGCCCCAGGCCCGCAGTTGCTCGGCGAAGGTGTCCGCCGCCGGTAAAGGGTGGCGGCCGGTCACGCCTTTTACCACCGGACCGCTGAGGTGGCGCTCAAGATCGGCATATTGCGCGCCCTCGATATGGCCTTCGGCATAGCTGCAACGCCCGTATTCCGGGTCTTCCAGGGCGAAACGGCAATCCAGCATCACCAGGCCTCCGGCCTTGCGGCGCTCGGCCAATTGCTGGGGGCTGATCAGTTGGGCAAGCGGCATGGCGGACTCCTGTAAACAGATTCGAGAAAGGGCCTACTTCACTTCTTCCAGTGCCTGATTCAACGGCACGTAAAATTCTTTGAACAGTGCGTCCACCGCATCTTTCGCCTGGGGCGTGACGAAGCCGGCCTCCAGCACCAGCACCTGATACACCCCGCGCTTGATCGCTTCGGCACTCAGGTGGGCAGAATTCTCATTGGTGGTGCACAGAAAACGCACCCAGGACGTGAGAATAATCCAGGCATTCAGGGTCAGGGCTTCGGTTTGCACCGGGTCCATATTGAGAATGCCGGCATCGACAAACCCCTGGTAGATAGCGCCGCCCTGGATCAGGCAACGCTGGGAAAAACGCCGATAGCCAGTGGCCAATTCCGGGTCGCTTTCCAGCAGGTGCTCAAGGTCGCGGTGCAGGAAACGGTAGCGCCACATGCCGGCCAATACGGCTTGCAGGTAGAAACGCTTATCCTCCACCTGCATCGCACGCCCTTGGGGCGGACGCAGGAAACTGTCCACCAGCGCTTCGTACTCGCGAAACAGCACGGCGATGATCGCCTGCTTGTTGGGGAAGTGGTAGTACAGGTTGCCCGGCGAAATTTCCATATGGGCGGCGATATGGTTGGTGCTGATACTGCGCTCGCCCTGCTGGTTAAAAAGCTCCAGGCTGGTTTGCACAATACGCTCGCTGGTCTTTACTCGTGGTGCCATAGGGGATCAGCTTCTATACACGGGATGGAGCATCTTACGGGCTATCCCGGCCTGGATAAATCCATCATGTTGCTGCAATGTTATTTGACAATTTAGAGTAATGACTCTAAAAATCCACGCAGACCAATAACAATCGGTACTGCGCCATGTCTGCCAACGTTGCCTACCTGCAAGATTCTCAGGCACTGGATCAACTCCAGGGTCTGTTCGACGCACAGCAGCGTGCCTACGCTGCCAATCCCATGCCGCCGGCTGCGCAGCGTCAACAATGGCTCAAAGCCCTGCGGGATCTGCTCAGCAATGAACGCCAGGCGTTGATCGATGCGATCAGCCAGGACTTCAGCCACCGCAGTGCCGACGAAACCCTCTTCGCCGAACTGATGCCCAGCCTGCATGGCATTCACTACGCCAGCAAACACCTCAAGCGTTGGATGAAACCCTCCCGACGCGCCGTAGGCATTGCCTTCCAACCGGCGTCAGCCAAAGTCATCTATCAGCCGCTGGGCGTCGTTGGCGTCATCGTGCCGTGGAACTACCCGCTGTACCTGGCCATCGGCCCGTTGGTCGGCGCGTTGGCGGCCGGTAACCGGGTCATGCTCAAGCTCAGTGAATCCACGCCGGCCACCGGGCAACTGCTCAAGACGTTGCTGGCGAGAATCTTCCCCGAAGACCTGGTGTGCGTGGTGCTCGGCGAGGCCGATATGGGGATCGCGTTTTCCCGGCTGCGCTTCGATCACTTGCTCTTCACCGGCGCCACCAGTATCGGCAAGCATGTAATGCGCGCGGCGGCGGAACACCTCACGCCGGTGACCCTGGAACTGGGCGGCAAATCGCCCGCCATCGTTTCCACGGAGGTACCGCTCAAGGACGCCGCCGAACGCATCGCCTTCGGCAAAGCGCTGAACGCCGGGCAGACCTGCGTAGCGCCGGATTACGTGCTGGTGCCAGAAGACCGTGTCGAGGGGTTTATCGAGGCTTACAGCAACGCCGTTCGCGGGTTTTATCCCACGCTGGCCGACAACCCGGACTACACCGCAATTATCAATGAGCGACAACTGGCCAGGCTCAACGCGTACGTCAAAGACGCCACAGACAAGGGCGCCACCCTGATCCCGCTGTACGACCAAGGCCAGGGGCGACGCATGCCTCACAGCCTGCTCCTTAACGTCAGCGACGACATGACCGTGATGCAGGACGAAATCTTCGGCCCGGTGCTGCCGATCGTGCCGTATCGCGGCCTCGATCAGGCCTTTGCCTACATCAACCAACGGCCTCGCCCGCTGGCGCTGTACTACTTCGGCTACAACAAGGGCGAACAACAGCGCGTGCTGCACGAAACCCATTCCGGTGGCGTGTGCCTGAACGACACCCTGCTGCACGTAGCCCAGGACGATATGCCGTTCGGCGGCATCGGCCCCTCGGGCATGGGCCACTACCACGGTCACGAAGGTTTCCTGACGTTCAGCAAGGCCAAGGGGGTGCTGATCAAGCAACGTCTGAACGCGGCGAAGCTGATCTACCCGCCCTACGGCAAGTCCATACAGAAGTTGATCCAGAAGCTGTTCGTCCGCTGATTCCGCCACCTACGGGATAACAACAACAATGAACCCTAGCCTCACGGATTCCCCCGCGCTGTCACGGCGCGGCGTCTTGAAAATCGGCCTGTGCGCCAGTGCCTTCCTGGCCACAGCAGGGCTGGGCGCCAGCCTTACTGGCTGCTCCAGCAGCACTCCGGCCAGCGGCTTTGCCATGCTGCGCAACAGCGATCTGCCGTTTTTGCGCGCGGTGATCCCTGTCTTATTGGAGGGCGTAGCAAGCGCCCAGGCGGTCGCCAGCGGCATCGACGGCACGCTGAAAAAACTCGACTTCAGTCTGCAGCACCTGTCGCCGGAAATGTTCAAGCTCACCCAGCAATTGTTCGACGTGCTGAGCATGGGCCTCACTCGCGGCCCGCTTACCGGAATCTGGGGCAGTTGGGAAAACGCCAGCGCTGAACAGATCCGCCACTTTCTGCAGCGCTGGGAAAACAGTTACCTGAACCTGCTGCGCATGGGCCAGGGCTCGCTGCTCAAGCTGGTGATCATGGCCTGGTACTTCCAGCCGGTGTCCTGGGCCCATTGCGGCTACCCCGGGCCGCCGAAGATCTGATCCGCATCCCCCACAATAAAAACAAGAGACGACCCTGATGCCCGTACCCGATCTGTTCCGCGAAGGCCTGGCCCGTGGCTGGAAAACCCACAATGGCAGCGCCCTCGATCAAGACCTGACCCTGGAAGCCGACGTGGCGATCATCGGCAGCGGCGCTGGGGGCGGCACCACTGCTGAAATTCTCAGCGCGGCCGGTTACAAGGTGCTGCTGATCGAAGAAGGCCCGCTCAAGACCAGCAGCGACTTCAAGTTGCTTGAGGACGAGGCCTACACCAGCCTGTATCAGGAAGGCATTGGCCGCATGAGCAAGGACGGGGCGATCACCATCCTCCAGGGCCGCGCGGTGGGCGGTACGACACTGATCAACTGGACCTCAAGTTTTCGTACACCGGACGCGACCCTTTCCCACTGGGCCAGCGAATATGCGGTCAAGGGCCACAGCAGCGCCGAGATGGCGCCGTGGTTCGAAAAAATGGAGCAACGCCTGGGCATCGCCCCGTGGGCCGTCCCGCCCAACCCCAACAACGATGTGATCCGCAAGGGCTGCGAAAAACTCGGCTACAGCTGGCATGTGATCCCGCGCAACGTGCGTGGCTGCTTTAACTTGGGTTATTGCGGCATGGGCTGCCCGGTCAATGCCAAGCAATCGATGCTGGTCACCACCATCCCCTCCACCTTGGAACACGGCGGGGAGCTGCTCTACCTGGCGCGGGCCGAGCATTTCAAATACCGCGGCGACACCGTCAGCAGCCTGGAATGCATGGCGATGGACGCCCGCTGCGTAGCACCCACAGGGCGCAAAATCACGGTCAACGCCAAACACTATGTACTGGCCGGGGGCGGCATCAACAGCCCGGCGTTGCTAATGCGTTCGGACGCGCCGGACCCACATTCGCGGCTGGGCAAGCGGACCTTTCTGCACTTGGTGAATTTCTCCGCGGCGCTGTTCGACGAGGTGATCAACCCGTTCTACGGCGCGCCGCAGTCGATCTACTCCGACCATTTCCAATGGCAGGACGGCACTACCGGTAAAATGTCCTACAAACTCGAAGCGCCACCGCTGCATCCGGCGCTGGCCAGCACTCTGCTGGGCGGCTACGGCACACAGAATGCGCTCGATATGAGCCAGTTGCCCAATACCCACGCGATGCTGGCGTTGCTGCGCGACGGTTTCCACCCTGACAGCCCGGGCGGCAATGTGGAACTGCGCGGCGACGGCACGCCAGTGCTCGACTATCAGGTCTCAGATTACGCCTGGGACGGTCTACGCCGGGCCTTCCAAAGCATGGCCGAGATCCAGTTCGCGGCGGGTGCCAAGTCGGTCAAACCGCTGCATCACGATGCACGCTATGTGAAAACCCTGGCCGAAGCCCGCACGCTGATCGAGGGTCTCAATCTGGAACTGCACCGCACCTGCCTGGGCAGCGCTCATGTGATGGGCGGTTGCGCCATGGGTGAAGACCCCAAAATGGCCGTGGCCGACAGCCTTGGCCGTCATCACCAATTGCGCAATCTGTCCATCCACGATGGCTCATTGTTCCCCACCAGCATCGGAGCCAACCCGCAATTATCGGTGTATGGATTGACCGCGAAACTGGCGACTTCATTGGCCGAACGTCTGAAAACGGCGTGAAAACACCTAGGATTCACGGCATTTATCTACGTAAGTCGACTTGGCCGACCGGGAAGGCTGCGATACCATCCGGTTCCCCAACGGACTCCGCCAGGACGACGCGATGAACCGAGTGTTGTACCCAGGTACCTTCGACCCGATTACCAAAGGCCATGGCGATCTGGTCGAACGCGCCTCTCGCTTGTTCGACCATGTGATCATCGCGGTCGCTGCCAGCCCCAAGAAAAACCCGCTGTTTCCCCTGGAACAGCGCGTGGAGCTGGCGCGTGAGGTCACCAAGCATTTGCCTAACGTGGAAGTCGTCGGCTTCTCCACGTTGTTGGCGCATTTCGCCAAAGAGCAGAACGCCAATGTATTCCTGCGTGGCCTGCGGGCGGTGTCGGACTTCGAATACGAATTCCAACTGGCCAACATGAACCGCCAACTGGCGCCGGATGTCGAGAGCCTGTTCCTCACGCCGTCGGAGCGTTATTCGTTTATTTCCTCGACGTTGGTCCGAGAAATCGCGGCATTGGGCGGGGATATCACCAAGTTCGTGCATCCGGCCGTGGCCGATGCGCTGACGCTGCGCTTCAAGAAGTAAGACCGCTCAATCGGCGCCTGCTCGCACTGCGGGCGCCAATGCGGCACAATTGCGCGCATTCGTTTTCAGATGCCTTGGCTGACGGCCTTGGCAGGAGTTTCCATGTCCCTGATCATCACCGACGATTGCATCAATTGCGACGTCTGCGAACCCGAGTGTCCGAACGCTGCAATCTCTCAAGGCGAAGAGATCTACGTGATTGACCCCAACCTCTGCACCCAGTGCGTCGGCCATTACGACGAGCCTCAATGCCAGCAGGTGTGCCCGGTAGATTGCATTCCGCTGGATGAAGCCCATCCGGAGACGCACGAGCAGTTGATGGATAAGTACCGGAAGATTACCGCTAAGAATTGAGCCTATTTAGTGCCTGTTAGGGCCTTATCGGGGGCAAGCCCCCTCTCACATTTTTTGAATGTATTCACAAACTGTGGGAGTGGGCTTGCCCCCGATAGCGATACCAGCCATCACCCAGCAATCAGCTCTGGCACCTGGGGCAAAACACACTGGCCCGCTGCCCCAGCACCACATTGCGCAGCTCAGTCCCGCAGACCTTGCACGCCTCGCCGCCTCGGCCGTAGACGAACAGTTCCTGCTGGAAGTACCCCGGCTGCCCGTCGCCACCAATGAAATCCCGCAACGTCGTGCCGCCGCGCTCGATGGCCGCCGCCAGCACGCGCTTGATCTCGATCGCGAGCTTTAAATAACGCCCGCGTGAAATGCCGCCGGCCGCGCGACGCGGATCGATCCCCGCCGCAAACAACGCTTCCGTCGCATAGATATTGCCCACACCGACCACCACCGCGTTGTCCATGATGAACGGTTTGACCGCCATGGACTTGCCGCGCGACTGTTGAAACAGGCGCTCGCCGTCGAACAGGTCGGTCAACGGTTCCGGCCCC
The DNA here is from genome assembly GCF_013285305.1 of Pseudomonas rhodesiae. Lineage (NCBI taxonomy): Bacteria > Pseudomonadati > Pseudomonadota > Gammaproteobacteria > Pseudomonadales > Pseudomonadaceae > Pseudomonas > Pseudomonas rhodesiae. Next base: position 5,616,229 of record NZ_CP054205.1, read on the forward strand.
AGGCGCAGCAGCAGCTCGTGGTTGTGCGGGTCCTGGCTCCAGAGCATCGCGCCGAAACGCCGCGGGTCGGTGTAGCGCAGGGCCAGGCCGGATTCGAGTTCGATGTCCACATGCTCATGCTTGGCCGCCGGCATGCCGGTTTCCACCAGACGCAAATTACCGGACATGCCCAAGTGGCTGATCAGGGTGCCCACTTCGGCATTGATCAACAGGTACTTGGCGCGCCGTTCAACCAGCACGATGCGCTGCCCGGAGAGGCGCACATCCAGGTCTTCGGGAATCGGCCAGCGCAGGCGCCGCTCGCGCACCACCACACGGCTGACGCGCTGCCCCTCCAGGTGCGGGGCGATCCCGCGTCGGGTGGTTTCGACTTCAGGTAACTCGGGCATGTACGCCTCTTGGGTAATAAATCAGTTCGCGCCCAATTCGCGGATCGACAACTTCATGCTCTCGAAGTCGTAGTCCGACAGGCCCACGTAATCGAGCACCAGGTGGCCGACGGCATTCCACTCATGGTCCACCGACTGGTTGCCCAGCACCCGATAGGACGCGCAGATGTGCTCGGCCATTTTCAGGATCGCCAACAAGTTCTTCAGCGGCGCATTGCGCGAGGACTCATCGCTGAAAACCGCCAGGGCGTTGTGGTGGTTGGCAATCGCGTCGGTCACATGTTCCGGCAAACGCCAGGACTTGGCGGTGTAGTAACCCACCACCGCATGGTTGGTATTGAACGCGTTGTTCTCGGTATCGACCACGCGGCAGTCCGGCCCGGCGTTGGCGTAGGCCTCTTCGAGCACCGGCATATAGTTGGGGAACCGTTTGAGCATCAGCGGCACGCCGCAATCGTGGAACAGCCCCAGAGCATAAGCTTCGTCCACCGCCTGAGAACCGGTGCGTTTGGCCACGCTCAGGCTGGTCATGGCCACATCCTGGGCGGTGTCCCAGAAACGGTTGAGGGTGACGATGGTTTCATCGCTCATCTCGCCCCGGATAGACAGAGCGTTGATTAGGTTGATCACCGAACGGCTGCCCAGCAGGTTCACCGCGCGTTGGATCGAGGCGATCTTGTTGCTCAGGCCGTAATGCGCCGAGTTGACGATTTTCAGCAGCGCGCCGGACAGGCCCGGGTCCTGGGAGATCAGCCGCGCGATCACGTCCAGATCCGGATCGGGCATGTACTGCTCCATCTGCAAATCCACCATGATCTGCGGCTGCGGCGGCACGCTGATGCCTTGCAGGGCCTGTTGAATCTGTTCGGCGGTAAGCTCTTGGGACATAAGTACACACTCCGGGCTAGGCCGCGATTCTAACCCTTAAGCAAAGCTGACCGACACCTCAAAAACCCGATCAATGTGAGAGCTGGCTTGCCTGCGATAGCATCGCCGCCGTACGTCAGATACACCGCGCCGTCGGCATGCAGGCAAGCCAGCTCCCACATGAACCGGCGCGCAAAGGGTATACTCCCGCTCTTTTTTCCGGAGCGACGTCATGTCCCTGCCAAGCCTGCGTCTCAAAGCCAACGCCGATCGTCGTTTGCGCAACGGCCACCTGTGGGTCTACAGCAACGAAATCGACGTGGCCGCCACCCCACTCCACGGTTTCCAGGCAGGCGACCAGGCCATCCTGGAAGCTGCCGGCGGCAAGACCCTGGGCATCGTGGCCATGAGCCCGAACAACCTGATCTGCGCCCGCCTGCTGTCGCGCGACATCAAGTTGCCATTGGACAAGTCGCTGCTGGTGCACCGCCTGAACGTTGCCCTGTCCCTGCGTGATCGCCTGTTCGACAAGCCGTTCTACCGCCTGGTCTACGGCGATTCCGACCTGCTGCCGGGCTTGGTGGTCGACCGTTTCGGCGACATTCTGGTGGTGCAGATCGCCTCGGCGACCATGGAAGCCCATAAAGACGACGTGATCGCCGCGCTGACCCAAGTGCTCAAGCCCAGCGGTATCCTGTTCAAGAACGACTCCGCCGCACGCGACGCCGAAGGTCTGAACCGTTACGTCGAAACCGTGTTCGGCCTGGTGCCGGAGTGGGTGGCGCTGGAAGAAAACGGCGTGAAGTTCGAAGCCCCGGTGATCCAGGGCCAGAAAACCGGTTGGTTCTACGACCACCGCATGAACCGTGCCCGTCTGGCGCCGTATGCCAAAGGCAAACGCGTACTGGACCTGTACAGCTACATCGGCGGCTGGGGTGTGCAAGCCGCGGCGTTCGGCGCCAGTGAAGTGTTCTGCGTCGACGCTTCGGCCTTCGCCCTCGACGGCGTGGAGCGCAATGCCGCGCTGAACGGCTTTGCCGAGAAAATGACCTGCATCGAAGGCGACGTCTTTGAAGCCCTCAAGGAGCTCAAAGCCAGCGAAGAGCGCTTCGACGTGATCGTCGCCGACCCACCGGCCTTTATCAAACGCAAAAAAGACATGAAAAACGGCGAAGGCGCTTACCGCCGCCTCAACGAGCAAGCCATGCGCCTGCTCAGCAAGGACGGCATCCTGGTCAGCGCTTCGTGCTCCATGCACCTGCCGGAAGACGACCTGCAAAACATCCTGCTGACCAGCGCACGCCACCTGGACCGCAATATCCAGATGCTGGAGCGCGGCGGCCAGGGCCCGGACCATCCGGTGCACCCGGCGATTGCCGAGACGCGGTATATCAAGAGCATTACGTGCCGGTTGTTGCCCAATAGCTGATGCTGGCCTGACCGTTCATTTGTAAACGGCTCATGTGTGGGGGCAGCCGCCCCCACACTTCTTTGCGAAATTTCAGACAACACTGATCGCCCTATGAGGCATTGACCGGGTCTCTCTTCAAATCGATTCTCAGCCCTCATTCAAGGTCTGAGCACCCCTCGATGACCCACCTGACCTCCCCCGCCCGAAAAACCGCCGCCATCGCCTTGCTGATGAACATGACGATCCTCGGCGTATTCCCCCTGGACGTGATTCTGCCCTCCTTTCCCTCCATGGCTCGCTACTTCGATACGGCCGTGGCCGATATCGCGTTATCGGTGAGTCTGTTTTCAATCGTTTTATCGTTGTCGCTGCTGCTGGTCGGACCATTGTCCGACCGCGTGGGGCGCAAGCGTGTGTTGATAATCGGTATGGGCGTCGCCGTCATGGGCTCGGCGGGTTGTGCCATGGCGCAGGACTTTGCCTGGTTTATGGTCTTCCGAATGATCCAGGCGGTCGGGTGCGGCAGTTTCGTACTGTCCCAGGCACTGGTGCAGGATCTATTCATCGGCAAAGAACAAGAGCGATTGCGCATTGCCATGGTCACGGCCAGCGGCATCTGTATTTCCGTGTCACCGTTGTTCGGGAGTTGGCTGCAGACCTGGCTCGACTGGCGCGGCAGCTTTCAGGTGTTTGTCATCATTGGCCTGCTATTGATCCTCAAGGCTTGGCTCCTGCTCGACGCTCCAAGCCCGCCCTCCGATACTCGACTCTCGATTGTGAACGCGTACCGACAGGTGCTGCGTGATCGAAGTTTCGTCGGTTACTGGCTGATCTCGGCACTGGCCTTCAGTTGCCATTTCGCCTTTATCGTCGTGTCGCCCATCATCCTGATGGAGCAATTGGGCCTTACGCCTTATCGGTTCGCACTGGTCTTGCTGCTCTATGGCGCCGCCTACGTGCTGGGTGGCATCGCTGCGGGCTGGATGAACCGATGGATGGACGGCAATACGCAGATCGTCACCGGTCAGCGACTGATCGCATCGGCGGGCGTATTGATGCTGGCGCTCTATCACTTGTGGGGCCTGACGGTCATGACAGTGATGCTGCCGATGATCCTCTGTACCGCCGGAACGACCATCACCCGCCCCATTGCAACCTCCCGCGCCATGGGCCGATTCCCCCTGGCCGCCGGGACCTGCGCGTCGGCGGGAAACGTGATTATTTTTGTCTGTGGCGGTTTGGTCAGCAGCCTGGTCAGCCAGTCGGGCGAACAGGTGATGGACGTGCTGGCGGTCACCTTTATGGTTCTGAGCGGTATCGGCATGGGCCTGAACGCCAGAGAGCAAAGGTCTGCGCACGCGGCCTAAGGGCTCACTTCACGCTTGCGCCCATTCCCTCCAGCCGCCAGCGGTGTAGAATCGGCCCTATTCATCGCCAGTCATCCCCCGGCGGGTTTATGAGCTCAAGGCCACGGCGCGCGGCGATCCCGCAGCGTTAGAGGCAACCTCCGGACACACGGCTATTTCTGAGTGTTCCAGACGTCAATAGAAGCTCACTCCCCTGTTTAGTACCTGATTAGCCGCCCGGAGTGCTCCATGCCAGATTACCGCTCGAAAACATCCACCCACGGCCGCAACATGGCCGGCGCCCGCGCATTGTGGCGCGCCACGGGGATGAAAGATGACGACTTCAAGAAGCCGATCATCGCGATTGCCAACTCCTTTACTCAGTTCGTACCCGGCCACGTCCACCTCAAGGACCTGGGCCAACTGGTCGCCCGCGAGATCGAACGCGCCGGTGGCGTGGCCAAGGAATTCAACACCATCGCCGTGGACGACGGCATCGCCATGGGCCATGACGGCATGCTGTATTCGCTGCCGAGCCGCGAAATCATCGCCGACTCCGTGGAATACATGGTCAACGCCCACTGCGCCGACGCCATCGTGTGCATTTCCAACTGCGACAAGATCACCCCCGGCATGCTGATGGCCGCCCTGCGCCTGAACATCCCGGTGATCTTCGTCTCCGGCGGCCCGATGGAAGCCGGCAAGACCAAGCTCGCCTCCCATGGCCTGGACCTGGTGGACGCCATGGTCATCGCCGCCGATTCCAGCGCTTCTGACGAGAAGGTCGCGGAATACGAGCGTAGCGCCTGCCCGACCTGCGGTTCATGCTCCGGCATGTTCACCGCCAACTCGATGAACTGCCTCACCGAGGCCCTCGGCCTGGCGCTGCCGGGCAACGGTTCCACCCTGGCCACCCACAGCGACCGCGAGCAATTGTTCCTGCAAGCCGGTCGTACCATCGTCGAGCTGTGCAAGCGTTACTACGGCGAGAACGATGAGTCGGTGTTGCCGCGCAATATCGCCAACTTCAAGGCCTTCGAAAACGCCATGACCCTGGACATCGCCATGGGCGGTTCCACCAACACCATCCTGCACCTGCTGGCCGCGGCCCAGGAAGCCGAGATCGATTTCGACCTGCGCGATATCGACCGCCTGTCCCGCCATGTGCCGCAACTGTGCAAAGTCGCGCCGAACATCCAGAAGTACCACATGGAAGACGTGCACCGCGCCGGCGGGATCTTCTCGATCCTCGGCTCCCTGGCCCGTGGCGGCCTGCTGCACACCGACCTGCCGACCGTGCACAGTAAGACCATGGCCGAAGGCATCGCCAAGTGGGACATCACCCAGACCGACGACGAAGCCGTGCATACCTTCTTCAAGGCCGGCCCGGCGGGCATCCCAACCCAGACCGCATTTAGCCAGTCGACCCGCTGGGACACCCTCGACGACGACCGTGAAAGCGGCTGCATCCGCAGTGTCGAGCACGCCTACTCCAAGGAAGGCGGCCTGGCCGTGCTGTACGGCAACATCGCCCTCGACGGCTGCGTGGTCAAAACCGCCGGGGTGGATGAGTCCATCCATGTGTTCGAAGGCAACGCCAAGATCTTCGAAAGCCAGGACAGCGCCGTACGCGGCATCCTCGCCGACGAAGTCAAAGAAGGCGACATCGTGATCATCCGCTACGAAGGCCCCAAAGGCGGCCCGGGTATGCAAGAGATGCTCTACCCAACCTCGTACCTGAAATCCAAGGGCCTGGGCAAAGCCTGTGCGCTGCTGACCGACGGGCGTTTCTCCGGCGGCACCTCGGGCCTGTCCATCGGCCACGCTTCGCCGGAAGCTGCTGCCGGTGGCGCGATTGGCCTGGTGCAGGATGGCGACAAGGTGCTGATCGACATTCCGAACCGCTCGATCAACCTGTTGATCAGCGACGAAGAACTGGCGGCGCGCCGGATTGAGCAGGACAAAAAAGGCTGGAAGCCCGTGGAGAAGCGTCCGCGCAAGGTCACTACCGCGCTGAAGGCTTACGCCCTGCTCGCTACCAGTGCCGACAAAGGCGCTGTGCGTAACAAGGCGATGCTCGACGGTCTGTAAGTCTTGCGCCCATAAAAATGCCCCGCCAAGTGCGGGGCATTTTTTTGCCTGGCCAAATCTCAATGCCAGCGTGGCAGTTAGCACATTTGCAACTGAACTATTGCAATCGGGGGCAAGCCGCCTCTCACATTTTTGATCAGTTACTGAATCTCCTCCGGCTTGACGATCACCCAGTTCTTGTCTGCCGTCACCGGCAAGCCTTCCTTGGCCTGGGCCGCGGCGTGCTTGGCCATCATGCCGTTGAGCTGGGCCATGTATTTGTCCTTGCGGTTGACCCACAGGTGGATACCGCCCTTGGCCACGTCCACATCGTGGAACAACATGTAGCCGTCGCTGGTCGGGGTGTCGCCGCCGACGATCACCGGCTTTTTCCATTCGTCGATGTAGGTGAGGATCGCCGCGTGCTTACCGGCCATCCAGGTCGCCGGGGTCCACAGGTAGGGGGTGAGCTCCAGACCGAGGTTGGCCTTCTCGTCATACTTGCCGGCGCTGATCTGTTTGCGCGCGGTGGTCAGTTCGCCGGTCTTGCGGTCCTTGAGCAAAGTGGTCACGCCAATGACGTTCTCGGGTTTGACGTTGTAGCCGTACTTCGGATCGGCAGCGACCATGCGCACCAGCTCTTCGGAAGCGGCGGTCATCACATACACCTCGATGCCGTTTTCCGTCAGCTTGTTGTACAGCTCGGCCTGGCCGGTGAAGACTTTCGGCGGCTGCACTTCGGACGTCTTGACCACATCGCCTTCGTAATAACTGACCGGCACGGGCTTGCCGGAGGCCATCAGTTCGTCGACCTGGACCTTGAGCTCCTTGAGGGTGAAGCCGGAGAACACTTGAGCGACCCATGGGTAGCAGACCATGTCGTCCACTTCGCACAGGCGATAGTAGTAACTGAACAGGCTTTCCTTGTGGTCGGCAGTGTCTTTGAACGGCATCAGCTTGAGCGATGGATCCAGGCTTTCGCGGGTGATGAGCCCCTTGTTTTCCATGTAGGGCAACAGCGACTCTTCGAGGTCGTAGCGGTAGCTGGTGTTGTCCATGTCGAACACCGCGAAGTTACCTTTATTGGCATTGGCGGCGATCATCTCGTTCAGTTGCTTGGCGGCCGGGGCGGGCCAGTGTTTCAACTCGGTGGCGGCGAACGCCTGGCTGGCCAGGCCAAGGCAGAATGCGGCGGATACCAATAGTGTCGGCGCGAGCTTCATAGGCGTTGTCTCCCTGAGTGAAAGACACCGACGCTAGCAAATCCCTGTGACAATTCCCGCTTCGAGCGCGACCGCACGCGTCCCGTTTCCGTCAAGGCCATGCGCGTGAGCGTCAAACACTTATTCCAAAAACGACAGTTACCATTCCATATCGGTATTAATTCATTATTTATCAAGCTGTTAGGCTCCCCGGTTGGCAATCGCAGGCTCACGCGATTGGCGCACTCACAATGGAGTTCAAATGAATCTGCCGCTGATTCTCAACCTACTGGTGTTCCTGGCCCTGTTGCTGGGCCTGGCACAAACCCGCCGCACTCAGTGGAGCCTGGCCAAAAAGGTTCTGTTGGCGCTGGTACTGGGCGTGGTGTTCGGCGTGGTGCTGCATGCCATCTATGGCGCCGGCAACCCGGTGCTCAAAGCCTCCATCGGATGGTTCGATCTGGTCGGCAATGGCTACGTGCAACTGCTGCAAATGATCGTGATCCCGCTGGTATTTGCCTCGATCCTCAGCGCAGTGGCGCGCCTGCATAACGCGGCGTCCCTGGGCAAGATCAGCTTCCTGACCATCGGCACCCTGCTGTTCACCACCGCAATTGCGGCGATGATCGGTATCGGTCTGACCAACCTGTTCGGCCTCACCGCCGAGGGCCTGGTGGCCGGTACTCAGGAAATGGCGCGCCTGCAGGTGATCCAAAACGATTACGCCGGCAAAGTCGCCGACCTGAATATCCCGCAGCTGCTGCTGTCGTTCGTACCAGCCAACCCATTCGCCGACCTGGCGCGGGCCAAGCCGACGTCGATCATCAGCGTGGTGATTTTCGCCGCGTTCCTGGGGGTGGCCGCGCTGCAACTGCTCAAGGACGATGTGGAAAAAGGCCAGAAAGTGCTCAATGCCATCGACACCCTGCAAGCCTGGGTGATGCGCCTGGTGCGCCTGGTGATGAAGCTCACGCCCTACGGTGTGTTGGCGCTGATGACCAAGGTCGTGGCCAGTTCCAACCTGCAAGACATCATCAAGCTCGGTAGCTTTGTGCTGGTGTCCTACCTGGCCCTGGGCCTGATGTTCGTGGTGCACGGCCTGCTGTTGTCGGCGGCCGGGATCAATCCGCTGCGCTTCTTGCGCAAAGTGTGGCCGGTGCTGACCTTCGCGTTCACCAGCCGCTCCAGCGCAGCGACCATTCCCTTGAGCATCGAAGCGCAGACCCGTCGACTGGGCATCCCGCAGTCCATCGCCGGTTTCGCCGCCTCGTTTGGCGCCACCATTGGCCAAAACGGCTGCGCAGGCCTCTACCCTGCCATGCTGGCCGTGATGGTGGCGCCGACCGTGGGCATCAACCCGCTGGACCCGCTGTGGATCGCAACCCTGGTGGCAATTGTGACCTTAAGTTCGGCAGGCGTTGCCGGCGTGGGCGGCGGCGCGACCTTTGCCGCGCTGATCGTGCTGCCGGCGATGGGCTTGCCGGTGTCACTGGTGGCGCTGCTGATTTCCGTGGAGCCGCTGATCGACATGGGCCGCACGGCGTTGAACGTGAACGGTTCGATGACAGCCGGTGCGATTACCAGCCAGATCATGGGGCAGACGGATAAGGGGTTGTTGGAGGCGGATGAGCATGCGCAGTTAGCGCAGGCCTGATAGACCGCTATCGGGGGCAAGCCCCCTCCCACACTTGAAGGTATTCACAAATCAAAATGTGGGAGGGGGCTTGCCCCCGATGCTTTTAGGCTTTTTCCCAGACTTCAAAGTTGTAGGCTGGCTTGTCGCCCTCAGCCGCATTCTCAGCATTCGACACCAGCGTCCACTGGCTGCGGTCAAACTCCGGAAACCACGCATCCCCTTTCGGACTCAACGCCACCCGCGTCAAATACAGGCGATCGGCCTGTTCCAGGCCCTGCGCATACAACTGCGCGCCGCCGATCAACATCAGCTCGTCCACGCCCTGCTCCAGTGCCCATGCCTCGGCGCGCTCGACGGCGGCCTCCAGTGACGGAAAAACTTCCGCACCTTCAAGCGCCAGGCCGGTCTGACGGCTGACCACCAGGTTCAAGCGCCCCGGCAGCGGTCGGCCCAGGGAGTCCCAGGTTTTGCGCCCCATGATGATCGGCTTGCCGAGGGTGGTGGCCTTGAAATATTTGAAATCCCCCGGCAAATGCCAGGGCATGCGGTTGTCGACGCCGATCACGCGGTTTTCACCGAGGGCTGCGATCAGGCTTAGAGGGAGAGTTTTTTTCATGGCGACGAGAATACCAGAGCCGCGAGTCAGCGGTTATGCTCCAGGCTCACTTGCTCAACAGGACAGCGCGTGACTGCACTGAACTCGCTCCACACACTCTGGCTGACCGAAACCGTGCGCCTGCGTGAAGAACACGCCGGCAACCTCGAAGACTTGGAAGCCAACCGCCTGACCCGCGCGGCCGGAGGCGACCTGCCAACGCGCATTCAACGCCGCGCCTTGCACCTGGCCGAGCGCGATGGCCTGGTGGCCGCCCTTACCCGCTGGTTACAAGGCGCGCGCCTGGCCCTGGTGCTGCTGGCGATATTCGCGGTGGTCAGCGGCGCCGGCCTGGCGTTTGCCGCGCTGGGCAACGGATCGGCGCCAGTGAACGTGTTCTGGGCCTTGGGCAGCCTGCTCGGCCTGAACCTGATTCTGCTGATCAGTTGGGCCTTGGGCCTGCTATTTGCCGGCGAACATAGCGCCAGCGTCGGGCGCCTGTGGCTGTGGCTCAGCGAAAAATTCGCGCGCGATGCCAAGGCCGCGCAGTTGGCGCCGGCCCTGTTACTGCTGTTGCAGCGGCAGAAACTCAATCGCTGGGCCGTAGGCGTACTGGTCAACAGCCTGTGGCTGCTGGCATTGCTCAGTGCATTGGTGATCCTGCTGACATTACTCGCCACCCGTCGCTACGGCTTCGTGTGGGAAACCACCATCCTCGGCGCCGATACTTTCGTGGCCGTGACACAAGCACTGGGCACCTTGCCTGCCCTGCTCGGCTTCAATGTGCCGACTGTAGAGATGATCCGCGCCAGCGGGGATTCCGCCCTGAATATCGAGAGCGCCCGCCAAGCCTGGGCCGCCTGGCTGGTCGGTGTGTTGCTGGTCTACGGCCTGCTGCCGCGCCTGATCCTAGCCCTGCTGTGCCTGTGGCGTTGGAAACGCGGGCGCGCGGCGCTGCGCCTGGACCTCAACCTGCCCGGCTATAGCCAACTGCGCGAACGCCTGATGCCGAGCAGCGAGCGCCTTGGGGTCAATGATGCTGCGCCCGAACACCTGCACGCCGTCACTGGCGGCGTGAGTGAACAGCACAGCGCCGGCGCCCTGTTGGTAGCCATCGAGCTGGACGACCAATACCCCTGGCCGCCCAAACTGCCCGCCAGCGTCAGTAACGCCGGCATCCTCGACAGCCGCGAATCGCGCCACAAACTCCTCGAACAGCTCAGCCGCTTCCCGCCCGCGCGCCTGGCCATCGCCTGCGACCCTCGGCGCTCGCCGGATCGCGGCAGCTTGGCGCTGATCGCCGAACTGGCCCGCAGCGCCAGCGCCACCCGCGTCTGGCTGTTACAGGCGCCGCCCGGCCAGGCGCTGGACGCCGAGCGCCTGGGCGACTGGCACAACGCGCTGCAACAGCTCGAACTTCCCTTCGCCGACTGCGCGCCGCTGAACTGGCTGGAGACCGGTCATGACTAAGCCTCTGAAACTCGCCGTGGTCGGCCACACCAACGTCGGCAAAACCTCGCTGTTGCGCACGCTGACCCGTGACGTGGGCTTCGGCGAAGTGTCCCATCGCCCCAGCACCACGCGTCATGTGGAAGGCGCACGCTTGTCGGTGGACGGTGAAGCCTTGCTGGAGCTGTACGACACGCCCGGCCTGGAAGATGCCATCGCCTTGCTCGATTACCTGGAACGCCTGGACCGTCCGGGTGAACGCCTCGACGGCCCGGCACGCCTGGCGCGCTTCCTGGAGGGCAGCGAAGCGCGCCAACGCTTCGAACAAGAAGCCAAAGTGTTGCGCCAACTGTTGGCCTCGGACGCCGGCCTGTACGTGATCGATGCCCGCGAACCGGTGCTGGCCAAGTACCGCGACGAGCTGCAGGTGCTGGCCAGTTGCGGCAAGCCGTTGTTGCCGGTGCTCAACTTTGTCAGCAGCAGCGACCACCGCGAGCCCGATTGGCGCGAAGCCTTGGCCCGCCTGGGTTTGCATGCGCTGGTGCGCTTCGACAGCGTGGCACCGCCCGAAGACGGCGAACGGCGTCTGTATGAAAGCCTGGCACTCCTGCTCGAAAACGCCCGGCCGCAGTTGGAGCGGTTGATGCTCGATCAGCAAGCCCAGCGCCAGGCTCGCCAGCAAAGCGCCGCGCGGTTGATCGCCGAGCTGCTGATCGACTGCGCCGCGTGCCGGCGCAGTGTGGTCAGCGAGGACGAACACAACGCCATCGGCGAACTGCGCAAGGCCGTGCGCCAACGGGAACAAAAGTGTGTGGAAGCCTTGCTCAAACTGTTCGGGTTCCGCCCCCAGGACGCCGCCGCCAGTGATTTACCGTTGCTGGACGGGCGTTGGGGCGACGACCTGTTCAACCCGGAAACCCTCAAGCAACTCGGCGTGCGCGTCGGCGGTGGCATCGCTGCCGGTGCGGCGGCCGGCGCGGGGGTGGACCTGCTGGTCGGCGGCCTGACCCTCGGCGCCGCCGCCCTGGCCGGCGCCATCGCTGGGGGCGCGCTGCAAACCGCGCGCAGCTACGGCAATCGCTTGATGGGCAAGCTCAAGGGCCACCGCGAGTTGACCGTGGACGACAGCGTCCTGCGCCTGCTCGCCCTGCGCCAACGCCAGTTGCTCAAAGCCCTCAACCTGCGCGGCCATGCGGCGATGCACAGCATCAAAGTCGACACACCCCAGGACAAAACCTGGCGCGAAGGCAAATTACCCGACGCCCTGCATAAGGCCCGCGCCCACCCGCAATGGTCGTCCCTCAACCCTCACGCCAAACTGAGCCAGGCCGAGCGCCAGGAACAGATCGACGCCCTCGCCGAGCGCCTCGATCAGGACTGAGCCGTCAGCAACCGCCGAGCCTTGGCTTTGAGCCATTCAAGGTCGAGCAGCGGCACGTTGGCCTGCTTGGCCTGCTCATCCCAATACCGCAGACGCACACTCACCGCGCAGAGCGGGTCCTGTTCGAAGGCCCGGGCCTCGACGGCACTCATCACGCCGCCTTGATACGCCAGGGTGCGGCGGCTGGCCTCGCTCAGTTGTGCGTAGTAGTCGGGCTGGCTGAAGGTCAGGTAACGCTTGGCCTGGACGTGATATTCCACAAGCCTGGCCAAGCGTTCGCTGAAACCGGCCCGGCGCAGGTAATCCGCCCCCAGCCGCTCATGACTGACCACGCCGTAACCGCCCATGCTCTCGGCACGTTGGTCGCAGAGATGGCCGATATCGTGGAAAAACGCCGCCAATACCACTTCGTCATCGAAGCCTTCGGCCACGGCCTGTTGCGCGGCCTGGGACATATGTTCGATCTGCGACACCGCTTCGCCGATGTAGTCCGCCGTGCCGTGCTGTTCGTACAGACCGAACACCTCGGCAATCACCTGTTCAGGATGCATCACGCCTCACCCCACAGTGCCGCGACGTTGCGCTCGCCCAGCGCCGGCCCCACGCTCATGCCCACGCCGGTATGCATCAACGCGGCACTGACCCCCGGCGCCGCCCGTACGAAAGAAAACGGTCCCGGCCCGCGCGCGCCATAGACCCCCTGCCAGCGCTCGACCACCTGGATCCCACAGCCCAGGGTCTGCTCGGCCAGTTCGAGCATCCAGTTGTCCACCTGTTCGCCGTTGAAGGGCGACGCATCCAGGCCGTAATCATGGGAATCGCCGATGATCAGCTCGCCATAGGGCGTAGGACTGATCAACAGATGAATTCCGTGCTCGTGCAGGTGCGGCGCTTCGCGCAGGATTTGCGCCTGAACCGCCGCCGCTTCCGGTAAGTCGGCAAATGCGCCGTAATGCACGCAACTGAGACCCGTAAGCAAGGCATGCTGCAGGTTCAGATTCAGCGCCGGTCGCGCCCGCAGCATTTGCAGGCGGCAGATACTCGGATTGAGCTCGGCCAGCGCTTCGGCCAATAGGGTTTGGTAGTCATGGCCGGAGCAAACGATGATCTGTTCGCCGCGAAAGCTGCCGGCGGTGCTGTGCAACAGGCCCGGCTCGACATCGCGCACCAGGGTGGAAAAGTGAAATTCCACGTTCAGGTGCTGCCTCAGGTAGCGGATCAGCGCCGGGAGCGCCTCGCGTGAATACAGTTGCTGATCGTCGCGGCCATGCAAAGCGGCCCGGTGATGGCGGAACTGGCCGCCGTACAAATCGCGCATCGCCGCACCTTGCAGCAACTCCACGTTGTACCCGTGTTCCTGCGCGCGCCCGGCGCAGAAGGCTTCCAGCAGGTGTTCTTCCGCTTCGGTGCGGGCGAACAGGTAGGCGCCGTTGCGCTTGAGTTGCAGACCCGCCACCTGAGCCCAATGCCCCCAGATATCACGGCTTTGCTGCGCCAGATCGAGCATCGCTCCCGGTGGCTGGCCAGTGACCAAAGCCTGGCCGAAGTTGCGTACCGAGGCGCCCAAGGGCGTAGCGCTGCGTTCGAACACCTTGACCTTGAGGCCGCGTCGAGCCGCGGCGTAGGCGTGGGAAAGGCCGAGGACGCCGGCGCCGACAATCAGTAGGTCGCTGTGCTGTGTCATGTAGTGATGTCCTGTTTTCAAGACCGCTATCGGGGGCAAGCCCCCTCCCACCTTTTGAATGCCTTTCAATGTGGGAGGTGGCTCGCCCCCGCTAGGACCTTCAGCCAAAACCGAGTAATTACTGGCCCGCGACCTTCTCCGACTTACCGTCATAGCGCTTGCGCCATTCGGCCAGGATGCTGTCGCGGTTTTTCGAAGCCCAGGCAAAGTCATTCTTGATCAGGCGTTGTTCGTAGTCGGCCGGCAATTCGGTTTGCGGCTTGGCAATGCCCGGCTGGGCGAGGACTGCGAAGTTGTCCTTGTACAGCTCCATGGCTGCGGGGCTGGCGGAGAAGTCGGCGAGTTTTTTCGCCGCATCGGCATGGGCGGTGCCTTTCATCACGGCGGTGGCTTCGATGTCCCAGCCCAGGCCTTCCTTGGGCAGGATGATGTCCAGTGGCGCGCCCTGGCGTTTCAACTGCACGGCCGGGTACTCGAAGGAAATCCCGATCGGAAACTCACCGGAAGCCGCCAACTTGCACGGCTTGGAACCGGAGTGAACGTACTGGCCGATGTTCTGGTGCAGGTCATCCATGTACTGCCAGCCTTGCTTCTCGCCATAGGTCTGCAACCAGGCGCTCACGTCCAGAAAACCGGTGCCGGATGAGGCCGGGTTGGGCATCACGATCTTGCCTTTGTACTCAGGCTTGGTCAGGTCTTGCCAGCTCACCGGCTTGGTCAGGCCCTGCTTCTCGGCTTCGACGGTGTTGAAGCAGATTGTCGCGGCCCACACGTCCATGCCGACCCACGCGGGCGGGTTGGCAGGGTCGCGGTAATTCTTGCCGATCTTGTCCAGGTCCTTCGGCGCGTAGTTATCCAGCATGCCTTGCTGGTCGAGGATCGCCAGGCTCGATGCAGCCAGGCCCCACACGGCATCGGCTTGGGGGCGGTCTTTTTCGGCCAGCAGCTTGGCGGTGATGATGCCCGTGGAATCGCGCACCCATTTGATCTCGATATCGGGGTTGGCCTGTTCGAAGGCCTTTTTATAGCTCTTCAACTGCTCGGCTTCGAGGGCCGTATACACGGTGAGATCAGTTTTGGCGAAGGCATTCAGGCTGAATGCGGTGAGTACGGCAGCGACCAGCGCCAGGGGCTTGAACATGAGGAACCTCCTTCAGGGTTGTTTATTGGCCGGGCGCGCTCTGGCGCCAGGCTTGGGAGCGACGCAGCGCGCCGCGCGATGCCCACGCCAGCAGCAGCGAAACGCTGGCCGAGGTGAACAGGATCAGGGTGGACATGGCCGCCGCACCGCCCACGTTCCCGGCGTCGTCCATGTTCAACACGGCGACGGCGGCAAGAATGGTGTCGGGGCTGTAGAGGAAAATCGCGGCGGACACGGTAGTCATCGCCGACACGAACAGGTAGCGCACGATATCCAGCAAGGCCGGCAGGCAAATCGGCACCGTGACTTTCAGGTAATGGCGGTACAGCGGCGCCTTGAGGGACAGCGCGGCGGCTTCGAATTCGGCATCGAGCTGACGCAGCGCGGTCGTGGCGGTCATCTGCGCAGTGGTCAAATAGTGAGCAATGGTGCACACCACCAGCAGGGTCATGGTCCCGTAGAACACATGCAGCGGGTTGCCGTTGAGGTTGAAAAAGAACACGTAGCCCAGGCCCAGCACCAACCCCGGCACCGCCATCGGTACGAAGCTGAGCATGCGCAGCGCTAGGTTGAGGTGCTTCTGGCCCTTGGTCTTTTCCATCAGATAGGCGCCGGTGAAGATCAGGACGCTGCCGATCACGGCCGTACACAGCGCCATGGTCAGGCTGTTGCGGTAGGCCAGCCAACCACCGCCGGCGGTGTCCTCGAACTGGTAATGAGCGAGGGACAGCGACAGGTTGTACGGCCAGAACTTCACCAGCGAGGAATACACCGCCATGCCAAATACCAGCAGCAACAGCGCGCAGATCAGCAGCACGATGACCAGGTAGCAACCGTCCCTCAAGCGCGACGGCGCCGGGCGGAAGACTTGGGCGCGGCCGCTCATGGCATCGCCGTGGCGACGGCGCAACCAGGCGTCCACAGCGAAGCTGAACAGCGCCGGCACCAGCAACACCATGCCGATCAACGCACCGCGACCGAACTGCTGCTGGCCGACCACCGCCTTGTAGGCTTCCAGCGCCAGCACCTGATAATCGCCGCCGACCACCACAGGCACGCCGAAATCGGTGATGGTCAGCGTGAACACCAGGCAGAACGCGGCGAACACCGCCTGGCGCGTGGCCGGCCAGGTGATGCTGCGAAACGCCCGCGCCGGGCTGGCCCCCATACTTGAGGCGGCATCGAACAGGCGCGCATCGGCCAGCGAGAGCGCCGACAGCAAAATCATCAGGGCGTGTGGGAAGGTGTAGATCACTTCACCGAGCACGATGCCCCAGAAGCCGTAGATATTTTCCGCGATCAACCCGCGCAACAGGCCTTGGTTGCCGAACAGGTACACCAGCGCAATGCCCGGCAACATCGACGGCGCCATCAGCGGCAACAGCGACAAGCCGCGCCAGATCGCTTTGCCGGGGATCAGCGTGCGTTGCAGCGCGTAGGCAAACAGATAGGCCAGCGGTACGACGATGGCCGCCACGCTGAGGGAGACTTTCAGGCTATTGCCCAGCAACCAGTGGAAGTTGGCGCCGGTGAGCAGTTCCCGCGCCGCGACCAGGCCGCCACCCTGCCCGGCCTCGTTGCTGAAACCACGCCAGAAGATCGCCAGCAACGGCAGCAACACCGCGACACTCAGCAGGCTCAGCCAGAGCCATTTGCCGCCGACCACAAAAATGCGGTCGCCCCACTCGGCACGGGACACCTGACGCATCGCAGGCAAGCTCATCACTGCGGCCATCTCAGGCAAACACCTGTAGGCTGCGCGGCGGCAAAGCCACCCAGATGTCCTGGGCACCCAGGCGCGGCATGGCTTCGGGGGCGAGTTCGGCCAGCAGCGGATGACCGGGCAGGTGCTCCAGCTCAAAACTCATGCGGCAGCGGTTGCCGAGAAAGGTGATCTCACGGACCTTGGCCGGGAAGAGGTTTTCTTCGTGCACGGGAGGGTTGACGCTGATCGCTTCCGGGCGGCAGAACAGCCGACCGGACTTGGCTCTACCGGCGTCATCGGCCAGGCGCATCGTCATCCCGCCGACCTGAGCATGGCTGATGCTGTTGCGGCTGAACGGCAACCAGTTGCCCTGGCCGACAAACTCCGCCACGAACGGCGTGGCCGGGCGGTCGTAGATTTCCTGCGGCGTGGCGTATTGCTCGACCTTGCCGTTGTTCATCACGGCAATGCGGTCGGCCATCAACATGGCTTCGTCCTGGTTGTGGGTCACCATCAAGGTGGTGATGCCCAGGCGCCGTTGCAGCTGACGCAGTTCGGTGCACAAGTGCTCGCGCACCCGTGCATCGAGGGCCGACATCGGCTCATCCAGCAGCAGCAACGACGGCGCCGGCGCGAGCGCGCGGGCCAGGGCGACCCGCTGCTGCTGGCCGCCGGAGAGTTGACCGGGGTACTTCTTTTCGCTGCCGAGCAGGCCGACCAACTCCAGCATCTGGCCGACACGCTGGCGCACTTCGTCGCGGCCGCTGCCGGTGAGGCCATAGCCGATATTCGCTTCGACGGTCAGGTTGGGAAACAGCGCGTAGGACTGAAACAGAATGCCGTAGTCCCGGGCCTGCGGCGGCAGCAGGGAAACGTCACGGCCGCCCAGGTAAAGTTCGCCGTTGTCCTGGCGCTCCAAGCCGGCAATGCAGCGCAACAAGGTGGTCTTGCCGCAGCCGGACGGGCCCAGCAGGCACACCAGTTCGCCAGCGGCGACGTCCAGGGAGACGTTGTCCAGCGCGGTGAACGCGCCGAAGCGCTTCTGGATACCGCGCACTTTCATGGGCGCGCCGGGTTGGGTCAGGGCTGTGTTCATGGTGGCACCTCATCAAACTGATGAAGGCCATGCTAGGCAGGCAATGCGTCGCTCTTGTGGCAGGAAGGCAAAACGCGGCGATAGTGGTATTCGCAGATTTGTGTAGGACTCTTCGAAGTGAGTTGCTGGGGTATCGCCAATCGGGGGCAAGCCCCCTCCCACACTTGAAGCCATTCACAAATCGACATGTGGGAGGGGGCTTGCCCCCGATTGGCCCTCCAGGCCGCCAAAAAAAGCCTAGATTGGCGACATTTCCTGGGCCAACCCCAAAAACGCTGCCGGCAGGCGAGCGCCTTTTCGTTCTTTGAGGCAGTACAGATACTCCGGAATCTGCGGCGCATGCTCAAGGGTCAGCACCTTGAGCTGCGGGTCATGGGGCACTTCCTGGCGGGCGATGATGCTGATGCCGATATTGCGCAACACCGCCTCGCGGATCGATTCACGGCTGCCGATTTCCAGCAGCGGCCCGTAGTTCACCCCGGCGCCGCGCAGCATGTCTTCGGTCAGGCGGCGTGTGGTGGAGCCGACCTCGCGCATCAACAGGGTGTGTCCGGCGAGCGCACTCAGCGGCACATGATCGAGTTTGGCCAGGGGATGGTTGCGATGCACCGCCAGCACCAGCGGGTCGGTGCCGAGGACGCGACGTATCAGCCGTGGGTCGTCGAGCAGCTGTGAGGACGCCGCCACATCGACGCGGTAGTCATCCAGCGCTTCGAGCACCTGTTGGGAGTTGCCGATTTCCACCGACACCTCCACTTGGGGTAGGCGCTCGCGAAAGGCTTTGACCAGATCCAGGATGTAGTACGGCGCCGTTGCGGCAATCCTGAGTGCGCCCTGGACCTGACCGTTGTTGCGCAGGAAAAACTCGATATCGGCTTCCTGCTGCAACAGCGCCTTGACCATCGGCAACAGCCGCGCGCCTTCGTCACTGACGGTGAGGCGGCGCCCGCCGCGATAGAACAGCTCGACGCCGTATTGGCTTTCCAGGTTGCGGATCTGGGTAGTGACCGTGGGCTGGCTCAGGCCGAGTTTTTTCGCCGCCTGGGTGATGCTGCCCAGGCGGGCGACCATAAAAAACGCCTTCAGCTCGGCACTCAGCACACCACCCTCTCTTGTCTATTTGCGCAACAGGCGCAGGCCATTGAACACCACCAGCAGGCTCACGCCCATGTCGGCGAACACCGCCATCCACATGGTGGCCATGCCCATGAACGTCACCGCGAGGAAGATCGCCTTGATCACCAATGCCAGGGCGATGTTCTGCTTGAGGATACTCGACGTTTGCCGCGACAACCGAATGAATGCCGGAATCTTGCGCAGATCATCGTCCATCAACGCCACGTCGGCGGTCTCGATGGCGGTGTCGGTGCCGGCGGCGGCCATGGCGAAGCCGATTTCGGCGCGGGCCAGGGCCGGAGCGTCGTTGATGCCGTCGCCGACCATGCCCACTCGACGGCCTTGGGTGTAGAGGGTTTCGATGGCGTGGAGTTTGTCGGTGGGCAGCAAATCGCCCTGGGCTTGATCGATACCTACCTGCGCCGCAATCGCCTGGGCGGTGTGGGTGTTGTCGCCGGTGAGCATCAGGGTCTTGATGCCCAATTCATGCAACTGCTGGATGGCTTCTCGGCTGCTGTCCTTGACGGTGTCGGCCACGGCGAACAGCGCCATCGGGCCGGATTTGTCCAGTAGGAGCACGACCGACTTGCCTTGTTTCTCCAGGGCGAAGAGTTTCTCTTCCAGCGCTGGCGAGCACAGGCCCAGGTCCTCCACCAGGCGGTGATTGCCCAGGTGATAGGTTTCGCCGTTGATATCGCCTCGCACGCCGCGCCCGGCCAGGGCCTCGAAGTTATCCACAGTATGGGTCGGCAGGTTTTTATCCACAGCTGCGTTGGCGATTGCCAGGGACACGGGGTGGTCGGAACGCCCAGCCAGGCTGGCGGCGAGGGCCGGCGCGCTGTCTTCGACAGTGGGGAACAGCGCCAGGTAGTCGGTCTGCACGGGTTTGCCGTGGGTGATTGTGCCGGTCTTGTCGAGGGCCAGGTAATCGAGCTTGTAACCGCCCTCCAGGTACACGCCGCCCTTGATCAGGATGCCTTTGCGCGCCGCAGCGGCCAGGCCGCTGACAATGGTCACCGGCGTGGAGATCACCAGCGCACAGGGGCACGCGACCACCAACAGCACCAGCGCGCGGTAGATCCAGTCGAACCAGGCGCCGGCCATGAACAGCGGTGGAATCACTGCCACGCCGAGTGCGAACAGGAACACAGCCGGGGTGTAGATCTTGGAAAAACTGTCCACAAAGCGCTGGGTCGGAGCCCGCGCGCCCTGGGCTTGTTCCACCGCGTGAATGATCCGCGCCAGGGTGGAGTTGTTGGCCGCCGCCGTCACGCTGTATTCCAGGGAACCGGCCTGGTTGATGGTGCCGGCGAAGACTTTATCGCCCACCGTCTTCTCAATCGGCAGGCTTTCACCGGTAATCGGCGCCTGATCGACAGTGGATTGACCCGCGGTCACCTCACCGTCCAGGCCGATGCGCTCACCGGGCTTTACCCGCACCACAGCGCCCAGTTCAATGCTTTTAACCTCCTGTTCAACCCAACTGCCGTCCGGCTGCCGCACGGTGGCCTGTTCCGGGGTCATCTGCATCAAACCGCTGATGGCATTGCGCGCGCGGTCCAGGGACTTGGCTTCGATCAGCTCGGCCACGGTAAACAGGAACATCACCATCGCCGCTTCCGGCCATTGGCCGATAAGAATCGCGCCGGTGACCGCGATACTCATCAGCGCGTTGATGTTCAAATTGAGGTTTTTCAGGGCGATCCAGCCCTTTTTATAGGTGCCAAGGCCGCCGCTGAGGATCGACACCAGCGCCACCAAGGCAATCACCCAGGTCGGCGCGGCATTGGTGAAGTGCAGCACTTCGGCGCCCAACGCCCCAAGACCCGACACGGCCAGCGGCCACCAATGTTTCTTGGCCGGGGGAGTAGCGGCGGGCGCGCCCTCTTCGATGGGGTCGGCTTGCATGCCGATGGATTTGATCGCATCGATAATCGGCGCAGTACTCGGCAGGTCGTGGGTGACGCCGAGAATGCGGTTGATCAGGTTGAATTCCAGCTGCTGCACGCCAGCGAGCTTGCCCAGCTTGTTCTGGATCAGCGTCTGCTCGGTGGGGCAGTCCATGGCTTCGATACGGAAGGTGCTCAGGCGCGAACCGGCGGTGGGTGCTTCGCTCAGTGTCACCACCGCAGGCGCGGGGCCACCGGAACAGCAGGAGCCGCCGTGGCCGTGATTGTGTACGGGCGTGAGTTTTTCAGTGCCATGATCGTGGGTGTGATCATGTTTATGCGGGGTGTGGTGGGAATCGCTCATGCTGTGGCGTCCGTAAGAGTGCTTGTTGCCAAGTAAAGACCCTGTAGCCACTATAGGGTCAAGCACCCATTTGGAGATTGCTGCGATGAAGATCGGCGAACTGGCCAAACTCACCGACTGCCCGGTGGAGACCATCCGTTACTACGAGAAGGAAGGCCTGCTGCCGCCCCCGGCGCGCACCGATGCCAACTACCGCGTGTACACCCAGGCGCACAGCGAACGGCTGGTGTTTATCCGCAACTGCCGCAGCCTGGACATGACCCTTGAAGAAATCCGCAGCCTGCTCAGCCTGCGCGACAGCCCTCAGGACCAGTGCGAAAGCGTCAATGCGTTGATCGACGAGCATATCCAGCATGTAAAGACGCGCATCGACGGGCTGCTGGCCTTGCAGGAGCAATTGCTGGACCTGCGCCAACGCTGTGGGGGCGGGGATCACTGCGGGATTTTGCAGCGGTTGGAGGTCAACGGCGGGGTAGTCGCCAGCGAGGCCGAGCCCTCACACGTAGGCAGGAGCCACGGGCATTGACTCAAGCGAACACTGTTCGAATGTGGGGTGGGGGCTGCCCTGGATGCGGAATTTCAGCTGACCCACCGCAATCGGGGGCAAGCCCCCTCCCACATTTAACAGCGTCAGGCTCTAACCCTCTCCCACTTCGGACAGCGTCAGGCTCTAGATAGCGACATCGGCCTTGATGCTCGGATCGGCGTCGTAACCCACGATCTCGAAGTCTTCGAACTTGTAGTCGTAGATCGACGCAGGTTTACGCTTGATCACCAATTCCGGCAGCTTCTTAGGCGTGCGCGCCAGCTGGGTCTGGATCTGTTCCATATGGTTGCTGTAAGCGTGGGTGTCGCCGGTGGTGACGATGATCTCGTGGGGGATCAGGTCGCACTGTTGAGCCAGCATATGGGTCAGCAACGCCAGGGCGGCGGTGTTGTACGGCAAGCCGAGGAACACATCGGAGCTGCGGATATACAACTGCATCGACAGGTGACCGTCATGCACGAACGCCTGATACAGCAGATGGCACGGCGGCAGGGCTTGTTTGCCGTTGCGCGCGTTTTCCTGGGGGCTCTTGGTTTCGTCGGGCAGGTACTCGACGTTCCAGCCGTGGAACAGGATGCGGCGGCTGTTGGGGTTGGTCTTGAGGGTGTGAACCATATAGTCGATCTGATTGATCGTGCCGCCGTCCTTGGTCGGCCAGGCGGTCCATTGCTCGCCGTAGACCGGGCCCAGGTCGCCGTCTTCGGTGGCCCATTCGTCCCAGATGCGCACGCCGTTTTCATTGAGCCATTTGATGTTGGTGTTGCCGCTCAACATCCAGATCAACTCGTTGGCGATGCTTTTGAAGTGCAGCTTCTTGGTGGTCAGCAGCGGGAAGCCGTCGGCCAGGTTGTGCCGATACTGGCGAGCGAACACGGCCTTGGTGCCGGTGCCGGTGCGGTCGCCCTTGGTCAGGCCATTGGTCACGACGTCGTGCAGCAGTTCGAGATATTGCTTCATGTGGATACCCGTTTCGTTGAAGCCTGGGCCCATCGCGGCTGGGCCCAGGCGTTCGAATTTAAAGCGCGGTGTTCTTCAGCGGCTGCGGGCGATTGTACGCCCACCACAGCAGGCCCAGGCCGACCAGGATCATCGGCAGGCTGAGGATCTGGCCCATGGTCAGCCAGCCCCACGCCAGGTAACCCAGCTGCGCATCCGGCACCCGTACGAATTCGACGATAAACCGGAAGATCCCGTAGAACAGCGCGAACATGCCGGACACGGCCATGGTCGGGCGCGGTTTGCGCGAGAAGATATACAGAATCAGGAACAGTGCCACACCTTCCAAGGCGAACTGGTACAGCTGCGACGGATGGCGCGGTAACTGGGCCGGGTCGCTGAACGGCGGGAATACCATGGCCCACGGCACGTCGGTCGGCTTGCCCCACAACTCGGCGTTGATAAAGTTACCGATGCGCCCGGCGCCCAGGCCGATCGGCACCAGCGGCGCGACAAAGTCCATCAATTGGAAGAACGACTTGCCGTTGCGCCGACCGAACCACCAGGCCGCGATCATCACGCCGATAAAGCCGCCGTGGAACGCCATGCCGCCCTTCCACACTTCGAAAATCAGCATCGGGTTGGCGATATACGCCGACAGGTCGTAAAACAGCACATACCCCAGGCGTCCGCCGACGATCACCCCCATCGACAACCAGAACACCATGTCGGAGAGTTTCTCCTTGGTCCAGGTTGGGTCGAAACGGTTCAGGCGCCGAGACGCCAGCAGCCACGCGCCGCCGATGCCGATCAGGTACATCAACCCGTACCAGTGGATTTTCAGCGGACCGATGGCCAGGGCCACCGGGTCGATCTGCGGGTAAGGCAGCATTGCGACTCCTCGTTAAATCATTCGTTATGGCGTCCGGACCATGCCCGGGCGCGATTAAGCCTTCGTTACAGCAAAAAATTCAAACCGACGCACAATAGCAATCCGGCAAACAGCCGCTTGAGCAGGCGGGGCGACAGCCGGTGCGCCAGGCGTGCACCGAAGCGCGCGAACACCATGCTGGTCAGGGCAATGCCCAGCAGGGCCGGCAAATACACGAACCCCAGACTATGAGCGGGCAACAGCGGGTCATGCCAGCCCAGAATCATGAAACTTAATGCACTGGCCAGCGCAATCGGCAGGCCGCAGGCCGACGACGTCGCCACTGCCTGCTGCATCGGCACGCTGCGCCAGGTCAGGAATGGCACGGTCAGCGAGCCGCCGCCAATCCCGAAAATCGCCGAGGCCCAGCCGATCACGGTGCCGGCCAGGGTCAGACCGACCTTGCCCGGCACCGTTCGACTGGCCTTCGGCTTGACGTCCAGGCCCAGTTGCAGCGCCACCAGCAGGGCAAATACGCCAATGATCTTCTGCAAGTGCGGCCCGGAAATCGCTTCGGCGGTCAGCGCGCCAAAACCGGCGCCGATCAGAATGCCGACGGTCATCCACACAAAGATCGGCCAGCGCACCGCGCCACGCCGATGGTGCTCGCGCACGGCATTTACCGAGGTAAAGATGATAGTCGCCAGGGACGTCCCCACCGCCAAGTGCGTCAGTACCTGCGGGTCGAAGCCCTGCAAGGTGAAGCTGAACACCAGCACCGGCACGATGATGATCCCGCCGCCCACACCGAACAGCCCGGCGAGCACGCCCGCACAGGCGCCAAGCACCAGATACAGCAGAAATTCCATGGGAGCCCCCGAAACAAGTCCGGCATGTTAACGGATGGAAGGCATGCGACCCAACTGGAGACGATGGAACGCTTCTGCTTGAGTGAGTAGAGTGGCAAAAAACACAAAAGGGATCGCCTGATGTGCTTGATCGTTTTCGCCTGGCGGCCGGGTCATGCCCAGCCGCTGATCGTCGCGGCCAACCGCGATGAGTTCTACGCCCGCCCTACGCTGCCGCTGGCCCAGTGGCCGGATGCGCCTCACGTGTATGCCGGCCGCGATCAGGAAGCCGGCGGCACCTGGCTGGGGGTGAGTGCCGATGGGCGGTTTGCGGCACTGACCAATATCCGCGATCCGCACCAGCCGCCGGCGCGTAAGTCCCGCGGCGAGCTGGTGGCGCGGTTTCTCAGTGGTTCGCTGCCGATTGACCAGTATTTGGCCGAAGTAAATGGCCGATCCATCGAATATGCCGGCTTCAACCTGCTGGTGGGGACGCGGGAAGAGATGTGGCATTACAACGCCAATCACACCGAGCCTGCCCGATTGGAGGCGGGAGTGTATGGGTTGTCCAATGCCGGGTTGGATACGCCGTGGCCGAAGCTGCTCAAGGCCAAGGCAGCGTTAAGCCAGGCGCTGGATAATCCGCACCCGCATACCTTGCTGGCGTTGTTGAGTGACCCGCAGACCGCACCGTTCGCCGAGTTGCCGGATACCGGCGTGGGGCTGGCGACTGAAAGCCTGTTGTCGAGCGTGTTTATCGCCAGTCCTACTTATGGGACCCGAGCCAGCACAGCATTGATCGTGAATGCCGACGGCACACGGTGGATGGTGGAGCGTAGTTTCGGGCCCAAGGGCGGGCGGCTGGGCGAAGTGGAGATCAATCTCTAGCCACACCACAACGCCGATGTGGGAGGGAGCAAGCCCCTCTCACAATTCTGATTGGTGTCAGCGTTATAGGGTTTTCGCCGAAGCCGGATTGATCATCCGCGTCAGCCCCAGATTTTTCAGGGCCAATTGCAGCGAGCTGTGGATAACTTGCGGGTTGTCGATGGTCATCACCTGCGCCAACAGATCCTTGGCCATGCTCAGGTTGACCTGGCGCAGCAGCCACTTCACTTTCGGCAGGTTGGTGGCGTTCATCGACAAGCTGTCAAAACCCATCGCCATCAACAACACCGCCGCCGCCGGGTCGCCGGCCATTTCGCCGCAGATACTCACCGGTTTGCCTTCGGCATGGGCGTCGCGAACCACATGTTGCAGGGCTTGCAGCACGGCCGGGTGCAGGTAGTCGTATAGGTCGGCAACCCGAGGGTTGTTGCGGTCCACGGCCAGCAAATACTGAGTCAGGTCGTTGGAACCTACCGACAGGAAGTCCACCTGCCGCGCCAGCTCCTTGGCCTGGTACACAGCTGCCGGGATTTCGATCATCACGCCAATCGGCGGCATCGGTACGTCGGCGCCTTCGTCGCGCACTTCACCCCAGGCCCGGTGGATCAGGTGCAACGCTTCTTCCAGCTCATGGGTGCCGGAGATCATCGGCAACAGAATGCGCAGGTTGTTCAGGCCCTCGCTGGCCTTGAGCATGGCGCGGGTCTGCACCAGGAAAATCTCGGGATGGTCGAGGGTCACGCGAATACCGCGCCAGCCGAGGAACGGGTTGTCTTCCTTGATCGGGAAGTACGACAGCGACTTGTCGCCGCCGATATCCAGGCTGCGCATGGTCACCGGCAACGGGTGGAACGCCGCCAACTGCTCACGATAGATCGCCAGCTGTTCCTTCTCGCTCGGGAAACGCTGGTTGATCATGAACGGCACTTCGGTGCGGTACAGCCCCACGCCTTCGGCGCCTCGCTGTTGCGCGCGGGCTACGTCGGCCAGCAAGCCCGTGTTGACCAGCAGCGGCACGCGGTGGCCGTCGAGGGTCACACACGGCAACTCGCGCAGCGAATCGAGCCCCAGCGCCAATTGCTTCTCTTCTTCCACCACCTCGGCATATTGCTTGCGCAGCACTTCGCTGGGGTTGGTAAAGACTTCGCCGCGATGGCCGTCGACGATCATGTCGATGCCGTCGACTTTGGAATACGGCAGGTCCACCAGGCCCATCACCGTCGGAATACCCATGGCCCGAGCCAGGATCGCGACGTGGGAGTTACCCGAACCGAGTACCGACACCAGGCCCACCAGCTTGCCTTCCGGCACTTCGCCGAGCATGGTGGCTGTCAGTTCTTCACTGATCAGGATGGTGTTGTCGGGGTAGACCAGGTTGGTGCTGCGATCTTCCTGCAGGTAGGCCAGCAGACGGCGACCGAGGTCACGCACATCCGAGGCGCGCTCACGCAAGTAGGCGTCGTCCATCATTTCAAAACGGTTGACGTGATCGCTGACCACCTGACGCAACGCGCCCTGGGCCCACTGGCCGGTCTTGATCACGGTCTTGACTTCGTTCCCGAGGGACGCGTCGTCAAGCATCATCTGGTACACCTCGAACAACGCCCGCTCTTCGGGGCGCAACTGGGTGGCCAGCTTGTTCGACAGGTTGCGCATGTCGGCGCGCACGCCTTCGAGGGCGGTCTTGAACAGTTTGATTTCGGCGTCGATGTCGGTGATGGCTTTGTCCGGCACCACATCGAGGTCGGCCGGCGGCAGCATGACCACCGCCGTACCCACAGCAGCACCTGGCGAACCCGGCACGCCGACGAACTTGGCTTCCTGAATACCCTTGCCCTGACGGCCCAGGCCACGGATGGAACCGGTGGCCTCGGCGTGGGCGATAACCCCGGCCAATTGCGCGCTCATGGTCACGAGGAAGGCTTCTTCACCTTCGTCGAACTGGCGGCGTTCTTTCTGTTGAATGACCAGCACGCCGACAACGCGGCGGTGGTGAATGATGGGTGCGCCGAGAAATGAGGCGTAGCGCTCTTCGCCGGTTTCGGCAAAGTAGCGATAACGCGGGTGATCGGCCGCATGTTCAAGGTTCAGGGGTTCTTCACGCGTCCCCACCAAGCCAACCAGACCTTCATTGGGCGCCATGCTGACCTTGCCGATGGAGCGCTTGTTCAAGCCCTCGGTGGCCATCAGCACAAAACGGTTGGTCTCGGGGTCCAGCAGGTAAACCGAGCAGACCTGGCTGCCCATGGCTTCCTTGACGCGCAACACAATAATCCCCAACGCCGCCTTGAGATCCTTGGCGGAGTTAACTTCCTGGACGATCTTGCGCAGCGTATTGAGCATGGCTCGGGGTCGAACTCCGTCGTCAGTCGCGCGCTAAAAGGCGCGGGGCAAGCTCTTTGAGAGCGCGACGATAAACTTCGCGCTTGAATGTCACCACCTGGCCCAGCGGGTACCAATAACTGACCCAACGCCAGCCATCGAACTCCGGTTTACCGGTCAAATCCATCCGCACCCGCTGCTCATTGGAGATCAGGCGCAGGAGAAACCATTTCTGCTTCTGGCCGATGCACAGCGGTTGGCTGTGGGTACGCACCAGGCGTTGCGGCAAACGATAGCGCAACCAGCCACGGGTACAGGCCAGAATTTGCACATCTTCGCGCTCAAGGCCGACTTCTTCGTTCAACTCACGGTACAAGGCGTCTTCAGGGGTTTCGTCGGGGTTGATTCCGCCCTGAGGAAACTGCCAGGCATCTTGGTTGATTCGGCGAGCCCATAGCACCTGTCCGGCATCATTCGTAAGAATAATCCCGACATTTGGACGGAAACCATCGGGGTCGATCACGGCAACAACCTCGCAAACGCATGTCGCCGCATTGTTCCACAAAGCTTGCGCAAGCGGCAACGAGGCTTCTTAGCTTATGTGCACTCTTGTGAAAAGACCGTATTCTGGACGCCTTTTTACAGACATTTCAGCGAGTAACTGCAATGCGCCTGGCTTTATTCGACTTGGACAACACCCTTCTCGGCGGTGACAGCGACCACGCCTGGGGCGATTACCTGTGTGAACGCGGGATTCTCGACCCGGTGGCCTACAAGGCTCGCAACGACGAGTTCTACCAGGATTACCTGGCCGGCCAACTGGACAATGCCGCTTACCTGAACTTCTGCCTGGAAATCCTCGGCCGCACCGAGATGGCCCAGCTGGACGCCTGGCATAACGACTACATGCGCGACTGCATCGAACCGATCATGCTGCCACGCGCCTCAGAACTGCTGGCCAAGCACCGCGACGCCGGCGATAAGCTGGTGATCATCACCGCCACCAACCGTTTCGTCACGGCGCCGATTGCCGCACGCCTGGGCGTGGACACCCTGATCGCCACTGAATGCGAGATGGAAAACGGCCGCTATACCGGACGCAGCACGGATGTGCCGTGTTTCCGTGAAGGCAAGGTGACGCGTTTGAATCGTTGGCTGGAAGAGACCGGGCATAGCCTGGAAGACAGTTACTTCTATAGCGACTCGATGAACGACTTGCCGCTGTTGGAGCAGGTGGCGAACCCGGTGGCGGTCGACCCGGACCCGAATTTGCGCGCCGAAGCCGAGAAGCGGGGTTGGCCGGTGATTACCCTGCGTAGCTGATAGCGCTATCGGGGCAAGCCCCCTCCCACAAGGACTCGGTTAAATGTGGGAGGGGCTTGCCCCCGATACAGGCGACACGATCCAACGGGTTAAACCGGCTTGGCCCCCATCAACCCGGCAATCGCCACAAACCCCACCAGGCTGACCACCGCTAGCACCAAAGTGAAATTCAGGCTACCGCCCTCGCCCTTGCGCAACCGGTTGAGCCGCGCTACCAGCCAGAACCAGGCCAGCGCCGCCACGGTGTAGAGCAGGCTGGAGCCCAGAATCCAGGTCTGCCCCAACGGCCAGCCCACCAGGTGCACCAGCCACCAGCCGGTAAACGGCATGCTGAGCAGACAAACCCCCATCAGCAACCATACGAACGCCCAAGGGCGCTGCACGACCACCGCCGGACCGACGCTGCGTTTGCGCCATGCCAGCAGCGCCAGGCCCAGGCCGCAGAGCAGCAACACCGCAGTGGCCGCAATGTGGATAACTTTGAGGGTGATCAGGGTTTGCATGTGTCTATTCCTTAAAGGCCGCCCCAATCAGCGTAGTCGCTCAACCGAGGAACAGTTTGTAGGCCGGGTTATCGCTTTCGTCCCAGTACGGGTAACCGATTTCCGCCAGGGCCGCCGGTACCAGGTGACGTTCGTTCGCCGGCACTTGCAGGCCGGCGACCACACGGCCATCCGCCGCGCCGTGGTTGCGATAGTGGAACATTGAGATGTTCCAGCGCCCGCCCAATTTGTTAAGAAAGTTGAACAAGGCCCCCGGCCGCTCCGGAAACTCGAAGCGCAACACCACTTCATCGCTCACCTTGGCCGCATGCCCACCGACCATATGGCGGATGTGCAACTTGGCCAATTCGTTCTCGGTCAGGTCCAGCACCGGAAAACCCTGCTGGGTGAGGCTGGCGATCAAGGCGCTGCGCGGGTCGCTTTCCGGATGCGTCTGCACACCGACGAAAATGTGCGCTTCGCTGCCGGTGTGATAGCGGTAGTTGAACTCGGTAATCTGGCGTTTGCCCACCGCCTCGCAGAACGCCTTGAAGCTGCCAGGCTTCTCGGGAATGGTCACGGCGATGATCGCTTCGCGGCCTTCACCCAGCTCGGCGCGCTCGGCCACATGGCGCAGCCGGTCGAAGTTGACGTTGGCGCCGGAATCGATAGCCACCAGGGTTTGCCCGCTGACGCCTCGGGTTTCCACGTATTTCTTGATGCCCGCCACGCCCAGCGCCCCCGCCGGCTCGGTGATGGAACGGGTGTCGTCGTAGATGTCCTTGATCGCCGCGCAGATTTCGTCGGTGCTGACGGTGATCACTTCATCCACGTAGTCCTTGCAGATGTCGAACGTGTGCTGACCGATCTGCGCCACCGCCACGCCATCGGCAAACAGGCCCACGGTCGGCAACACCACGCGCTCGCCCGCTGCCATCGCGGCTTGCAGGCAGTTGGAGTCATCCGGCTCGACACCGATGATCTTGATTTCCGGGCGCAGGTATTTCACGTATGCCGCAATACCCGCGATCAGGCCACCACCGCCCACCGGTACGAAGATCGCGTCCAGCGGCCCTGGGTGCTGGCGCAGAATCTCCATCGCCACGGTGCCCTGCCCGGCAATGGTGTGCGGATCGTCGTAGGGGTGAATGTAGACGTAGCCTTTTTCGTCGACCAGCTTGAGCGAATAGGCCAGGGCTTCCGGGAACGAATCGCCGTGCAGCACCACTTTGCCACCACGGGAGCGCACGCCTTCGACCTTGATCTCGGGGGTGGTCTTGGGCATCACGATAGTGGCCTTGACCCCCAGCACCTTGGCCGCCAGGGCCAGGCCCTGGGCGTGGTTGCCCGCCGAGGCGGTGACCACACCGCGCGCACGTTCTTCGGCGCTCAGTTGGGTCAGCTTGTTGTAGGCGCCGCGAATCTTGAACGAGAACACCGGCTGCAGGTCTTCCCGCTTGAGCCAGACCTTGTTGCCCAAGCGCTCGGAGAGCTGGCGGGCGGTCTGCAACGGGGTTTCTACGGCAACGTCGTAGACGCGCGAGGTGAGGATCTTTTTGACGTACTGTTCAAGCATCGGAAAGCATCACTGGGCGGGTTGGGCAGGGCCAAGGAGTCTAACCCGGCTTTTAGCCATACGACCACACGAATCCCGAGGTTTTGTTGGGGTATACTCGCCGCCCTCGATAACTCCCCGCCCGTTCCGGAGCCCGCATGACCCAGGATCAACTCAAACAGGCCGTGGCCCAGGCCGCCGTCGATTTAATCCTTCCCAAACTCGACGACAAGAGCATCGTCGGCGTCGGCACCGGCTCCACCGCCAACTGCTTTATCGATGCGCTGGCCCTGCACAAGGGCGCGTTCGACGGCGCCGTGGCCAGCTCCGAAGCCACCGCCGCGCGCCTCAAGGGCCACGGCATTCCGGTGTATGAGCTCAACACCGTTAGCGACCTGGAGTTCTACGTCGATGGCGCCGATGAAAGCGACGAACACCTGCACCTGATCAAAGGCGGCGGCGCAGCCCTGACCCGCGAGAAGATCGTCGCGGCCGTGGCCAAGACCTTCATCTGCATCGCCGATGCCAGCAAACTGGTGCCGGTGCTCGGTACATTCCCACTGCCGGTGGAAGTCATCCCCATGGCCCGCAGCCACGTAGCCCGGGAATTGGTGAAGCTGGGCGGCGACCCGGTGTACCGCGAAGGCGTGTTGACCGACAACGGCAACATCATCCTCGATGTGTTCAACATGCAGATCACCAACCCGGTCGAACTGGAAACCCGGATCAACGCCATCGTCGGCGTGGTCACCAACGGCCTGTTCGCCGCGCGGCCGGCGGATGTGTTGCTGCTGGGCACGCCTGAAGGCGTGAAAACCCTCAAGGCTTAAGCACAGGTTGACTGTGGGACGGAGCCAGCCTCCTCCCACAGCCCCTGTCCATGTAACAAAAACGCTACCTTTCGCAGCACCCCTCTCCAAAATCGTGCGCCAAATCACGACATTCAATGCCGTCGCTGGTATCAAATCCGTTACAACTTACAACCACGCGACCCCGCCGTTTAACAATGCGCCAATTCACAATCGCCCAGGGAATGAGGCGCACATTGTGCAAAGGGTCTCGGCTCAACAACTCCGTCACTTCAAGGAAGACCCTGTGATAAAGCCCCTCGCCTTCGCGATCGGCGCGACCTGCGCCCTGGTGTCCCTGCAAGCCTCAGCCTACGAATACGGCGAGCACGCCAACACCACCCTGGAAAAGCTGATCAACGACTACCCCGGCCGGTATCGTGGCACGGCCAATTTCGCCGGCGCGGCCGACTGGATGCAAAGCCAGATGGGCACGGCCTACACCATCAGCCGTCAGGACTTCACCTGGAACAACGGCAGCCGCGCCTCGCAGAACGTAGTGGCCTACGCCGCCGGCACTCGGCCGCAGTACGTGGTAATTGGCGCGCATTTCGACACTTACTTTGGCCGCCCTACCCTGCAAGGCCTGGATGACAACGGTTCCGGCGCCAGTGTGCTGACCGAAGTGGCGAAGAACCTGGGCGGTCTGCAGCTGGAAAACGGGCTGCAGGTTGTCGGTTTCGGCGCGGAAGAAGAAGGCTTGCGCGGCTCCCGGGCGTTCGTCGACTCGCTGAGCGCCAGCCAGCGCGCGAATATGCTGGCGATGATCAACCTCGACAGCCTGATCACCGGCGACATGATGTACGCCCACGCCGGCCAGAACAGCACCGCCAACCCCGCACTGGCGGCATTGCGCGAACACACCTTCCAGATCGCCAAGGAATTGAATATTCCTTTGTTCACCAACCCCGGCCTCGACCCGCAATACCCCACAGGCACAGGTTGCTGCAGCGACGGCGAAGCATTCGAAGCGCTGAACATACCAATTCTCTATATAGAGGCCACTAACTGGGAACTGGGCGACCTGGACGGCTATACCCAGACCAATAACCCGAAAATCCCCGGCGGCTCGACCTGGCACGACCCTGCCGAAGACAACAAAGCAGTACTCACCGATGCCTTCGGCCAAGCGCGCATTGACCAGCGCCTGCGCGACTATTCGCGCCTGCTCAGCCGCTTGGTGCTGGAGCTGACCAACGCTGACCTGCTGGCCTCAACCGCTTCCGGCGGCGCCGTCGCGCGCAATATGCAGGACAACCTGCAGCGCCAGCACCAAGCGATGGTGCGCCTGCACGATCGCCGCTGGCTGACCTTGCAATCGGCCAGCCGCGAGGTAGGCAGCTTTGACGGCGAGATTGGCGTGGACGGCGAATACAACCCCGACAGTGGCTTCGACACGGCGCCCAACCCAGAGGCCCGGCGCGTGGGCCTGCACGCCCTGGGCGATTACCAACTCAGCGCGAGCCTGAACATCGGCGCCAGCCTCAGTTACCTCAACGGCCGCGACAAACTGGAGCACCGCGGCAAACTCGACAGCGACACCTGGCAAGCTGCCGCCTATGCGCTGCTTAACGATGGCGGGCCGAGCTGGCTGGCCGGCGACCTGAGCATCGGCCACAGCCGCTTCGATAGCCGGCGCAACCTGCTGATCCAGGCCAATGGCGGGCCGATCCTGCTCAATCAACAGCTGACCGGCAGCACTGACGCATTGACGCTCGGCGCGCGGGTGCTGGGCGGCTACGACTTTGACCTCGGCGCAATCAAGAGCGGCCCGTTCGCCGGCCTGGACTACAGCCACTCACGCATCGATAAATTCCACGAGAAACAAAACCTGCGCACCGCCCTTGAGTACGAGGAACAATCCTTCGACTCCCTGGAAGCCAGCCTTGGTTGGCGAGTACGCGGTACCGTGGCACTGCCTCATGGCCTAAGCCTGATGCCCTACGGCGACATTGCCTGGGTTGAGGAATTGGCCGACGGCCGCCTGGACGATCTGCAATTGACCGCCCGCGCCGATGGCCAGGCGCGTACCGCGCGACTCGGCGCTGTGGATAAGCATTTTGGTCGCGCCCAACTGGGCAGCCAGTTGGCGATTACCCCACAGCTGGGGGTGTATGCCGAGGTCAATAGCCGCCTGGGCCATACCGAAGGCAGCCAGACCGGCTATTCACTGGGTGTGCAATGGATGTTCTGATCAGGGCTTTTTGAATACGTAGAACAGGTTCGGCTCGCTGACCAGGTACAGCGCGCCATCGTCATCCATGGCAATGCCTTCGGCCTGGGGCACGCGTTTTTTCAAACCTTGGCGCCCGTTAAGCAGAGACAGACTGCTCAACGGGCGACCGTCGATGTCCAGCTCCAGCACCAGAAACGACTCATCCGACAGCGCCAGTAAATGGCCGCTGCGCTCGTCGTATTGCAGGCTCGACAGGTCGCGCACAAACAGCCCGGCGTCACGCTTGGGGTTGTTGATCACATGCACCGAGTAGGTTTTTTCCGGCTTGAAATG
The DNA here is from genome assembly GCF_013285305.1 of Pseudomonas rhodesiae. NCBI lineage: Bacteria > Pseudomonadati > Pseudomonadota > Gammaproteobacteria > Pseudomonadales > Pseudomonadaceae > Pseudomonas > Pseudomonas rhodesiae. Next base: position 5,650,699 of record NZ_CP054205.1, read on the forward strand.
AGGAAAGCCGTGCACCTCGTAGATCAGCATCGGGTCGCGCTCCTTAGCGACGAACAGACGCTTGCCCACCGAATCGTAGGCCAAACCCTCAAAGCCCTTGTTGCCGCCGACATGCACGCCCAAGGTCATTTGTTCAGCGTCGGCCGCGTCGAGGAATTCGGTGTCATCGTCCACATGCACTTTGATCAGCCGTTGCTGGCGCTCATCGCTGATAACGTAGATGTTCTCGCTGATGAACTCCACGGCCTCGGCATCGCCAAACCCGACCAGGGGAATACGCCGCAGGATCTTGCCCTCCAGGGACAGCTCGATCAGCTCGGCGTTTTTATTGGTCACGGTAAACAGGCTTTTGCGGATCGGATCGTAGGTGAGGGCTGACACGTCGTCGTCCAACCCCTCAATCACCTGCGCCTCCAGCACCACGCGGTAATCCGCCAGGCCAATGGATTGCTCATTGGTAGGCTGGCGCCACGCCTGCCAGTTGAACCAGGCGCGCTCAAAGAGACGGAAGTACTGCGCAACAGCGACGGCGCTGATCACGATGACCAGCGCAAGCATCAAAAGAATAGGTTTGGGGCGGGCAAGTCGACGCATTGGGCGAGCTCAAAGTCAAAAGTGGCGAATAAATATCACGCCGGTCTGAATTTAAACTTAAACGCGCCCCACTGTCTGGCGAATGCCGTTGAAAGAGAAATGTCCGACGTATTTCGTCAGCTACTTCTGCTTTTCGAAACGATAGAACAGGTTCGGCTCGCTCACCACGTACAGGTTGCCATCCTCGTCCATGGTCACCCCTTCGGCCCGCGGAATCGTGTCCTTGAGGCCATTGAAGCCACCGAGCAAGGTCATGAAGCTGACCTGATCGCCCTTTTCATCCAACTCCAGCAACAAGTGAGAGTCGGCCGATAACACCAGTAGATGGCCCGTGCGTGGGTCGACGGCCAGGGCCGAGAGGTTGCGCATGTCCAACTCTTTGCTGGCCAGCTTTTGTTTATCGCCAGTCAGGCTCTGGCTGCCGTCGCTTTTCCAGGTGAACAATGCCGGCGGACGCTCCTCACCGAGCACCAGTTGCTGAGTGCGCTTGTCCCAAGTCACGGCCTCAAACGCTTTGTTCTGGTCCTTGGAGGGGCCCAGGTCGTAACTGGTGAAGTCGGCTTTGTTCAACTGCTGGGTCGTGGCATCGACCTTGACGATGGTCAGCGTGTGTTGACGTTCATCGACCACCGCCATCAGGCCGTTTTCCAGCATCGCGACGCCTTCCGGATTACTCCAGCCGTTGAGCGGCATCTTGCGTAGCACGTCGCCTTGCAGGTTCAGCTCCACAAGAAACGGGTTTTTGCCCATGACAGAGAACAGGGTCTTGGTCTGTGGGTTATAGGTGAGGTCCGACGCTTCGTCTTTTTCCATGCCCGGCAGCACCTTGGCATCGATCACCGCCTGATAGTCCGGCAGCCAGACACTTTCCTTGCGCTCGGCAGCGCTTTCAAATCGCTCCAGCACCCACAGCACGCCTCGATCGTCCCAATGCATGGCCCACGCCACGCCATACACCACCGCCCCGACCAGAAACAGCCAGGAATACCAGCGCAGGGCAAAGCGGGAGCGGGGCTTGGATGATGCAGAGGGCAGAGGCACGGCCATTGAGCGCTTTTCCGAGAAGTGATTAGGGGATTAGCACAGGATCAATGGGCTCGCGTGCTGGAGCCTGAAGATTATCCGGATCGCGTGTGAAAAAAATGCAAAAGCCGTGATGTGAGACGTGCTCGCCCCCCTTTTATAGAAGGGGGCAAGCCCCCTCCTACGGCGTGCTTAGCGGACGACGCTTTCGAAGCGACTTACGCCCGGCAATTCCAGCACCAGTTCATCGCCTGCATTCAACGGGCCTACGCCGGCCGGGGTGCCGGTGAGGATCACATCCCCCGCCTGCAGCGAGAAGCAGCCGGCCATGTACTGGATCATCGGAACGATAGGGTTGAGCATCTGCGCGCTGTTACCGTCCTGGCGCACTTCGCCATTGATGGTCAGGCGAATGCCGATGTCGGTCAGGTCCGGGAAGGTGCTGCCGACCACGAAGGGCGCAATCACCGCCGCGCCGTCGAACGACTTGGCGACTTCCCACGGCAGGCCCTTGGCTTTCAGTTCGGCCTGCTTGTCGCGCAGGGTCAGATCCAACGCCGGGGCGAAGCCGGAAATGGCATCCAGCACTTCTTCACGGCTGGGCTCGGCCGACAATGGCTTGCCGATCAACACCGCGATTTCCGCCTCGTAATGCACCGAACCACGCTCTGCGGGAATAGCGAAACCGCCTTCCAACGGCACCACGCAACTGCCCGGCTTGATGAACAGCAAAGGTTCGGTCGGCACCGGGTTATCCAGTTCCTTGGCATGTTCGGCGTAATTGCGCCCAATACACACCACTTTCCCCACAGGAAAATGGATATTGGTGCCGTCGACATACTTGTGCTGGTAGCTCATGAAACGACTCCTTCAGGGGCGGTTTAAACAGCGAAGATCTTGCCGGGGTTCATGATCCCGTTCGGGTCGAACACCGCTTTGACGGCTTTCATGTATTCGATTTCAACTGGCGAACGGCTGTAGGTCAGGTAATCGCGTTTGGTCATGCCCACGCCGTGCTCAGCGGAGATCGACCCGTTGTATTTCTCGACGGTTTCAAAGACCCACTTGTTGACGGTGGCGCACTTGGCGAAGAACTCATCCTTGCTCAGATTTTCCGGCTTGAGGATGTTCAGGTGCAGGTTGCCGTCACCGATGTGGCCGAACCAGACGATTTCGAAGTCCGGGTAGTGTTCGCCGACGATTGCGTCGATTTCCTTCAAGAATGCCGGCACTTTACTGACGGTCACCGAAATATCGTTCTTGTAAGGCGTCCAGTGGGAAATGGTCTCGGAGATGTACTCGCGCAGTTTCCACAGGTTGTGCAATTGGGTTTCGCTTTGGCTCATCACGCCGTCCAGCACCCAGCCCTGCTCGACACAGTGCTCGAAGGTTTCCAGGGCATGGTTGGCGACTTCTTCGGTGGTGGCTTCGAATTCCAGCAGCGCGTAGAACGGGCACTCGGTTTCGAACGGCGCCGGCACATCGCCACGCCCGAGGACTTTGGCCAGGGCCTTGTCGGAGAAGAACTCGAAAGCCGTCAGGTCCAACTTGCCCTGGAAGGCATGCAGCACCGGCATGATCGAGTCGAAATCGGTGGTGCCCAGCACCATGGCGGTGAGGTTCTTCGGTGCACGGTCCAGGCGCATGGTGGCTTCGACCACAAAGCCCAGGGTGCCTTCGGCGCCGATAAACAGCTGGCGCATGTCATAGCCGGTGGCGTTCTTGATCAGGTCGCGGTTCAGCTCCAGCACGTCGCCCTTGCCGGTGACGACTTTGATGCCGGCCACCCAGTTACGGGTCATACCATAGCGAATGACCTTGATCCCGCCGGCATTAGTGCCGATATTGCCGCCAATCTGACTGGAACCGGAGGATGCAAAGTCCACGGGATAGTACAGGCCGTTTTCTTCGGCGACGTTTTGCAACTGCTTGGTGACCACGCCCGGCTGGCACACGGCGGTGCGGTCGGTGAGGTTTACGTCGAGGATCTGGTTCATATAGTCGAAAGACACCACCACCTCGCCATTAGCCGCAACGGCTGCGGCCGACAGCCCCGTACGCCCGCCGGACGGCACCAGCGCCACCTTGCGCTCATTGGCCCAACGCACAACCGCCTGCACCTGCTCGATGGTCTTGGGAAACACGATGGCGGTCGGCGCGGGAGCGAAGTGCTTGGTCCAATCCTTGCCGTAAGCCTCCAGGGAGTCGGCGTCGGTCAGCACTTTGCCGGGCTCAACCAGGGTCTTTAGCTCATCAATCAGGGCAGGATGGGTCATCGACAGAACTCTCGAACAATTCATGGTCATCCTGAGAACGCTTCACGTCGCAGGATAGGTGTTTAGCGGGGCGCATATGCTAGCATACCGCCCCCGCAGGACAGAGCCCAAGGGCGTTTCTGCGGTGACGGCTTTCCTGCCGTCCGGGTCAGCTTAAGTGATCCGACTCCCTGCCATTTTTCTCCGGGATACAGGTTTACGCAGATGAGCAAGACTTCTCTCGATAAGAGCAAGATCAAGTTCCTTCTTCTGGAAGGCGTCCACCCATCGGCTGTCGACGTTCTGAAAGCCGCCGGGTACACCAGCATTGAGTACATCACCAGTTCTCTGCCGGAAGCCCAGCTCAAGGAAAAGATCGCCGACGCGCACTTTATCGGCATTCGCTCACGCACTCAGTTGACCGAAGAGATCTTCGATCACGCCAAGAAACTCGTGGCGGTCGGCTGTTTCTGCATCGGCACCAACCAGGTCGACCTCAACGCCGCACGCGAGCGCGGTATTGCGGTGTTCAACGCACCGTACTCCAACACCCGTTCCGTGGCGGAGCTGGTGTTGGCCGAGGCGATCCTGTTGCTGCGCGGCATCCCGGAGAAGAACGCTTCCTGTCACCGTGGCGGCTGGATCAAAAGCGCGGCCAATTCCTTCGAAATCCGTGGCAAAAAGCTGGGCATCGTCGGTTACGGTTCGATCGGCACGCAGTTGTCGGTGCTGGCTGAAGGCCTGGGCATGCAGGTGTTCTTCTACGACACCCTGACCAAGCTGCCGCTGGGCAACGCCACTCAGGTGTCGAGCCTGACCGAGTTGCTGGGCATGTCCGACATCGTGACCCTGCACGTTCCGGAAACCGCTGAAACCCAGTGGATGATCGGCGAGAAGGAAATCCGCGCCATCAAGAAAGGCGGCATCCTGATCAACGCCGCGCGCGGCACCGTGGTGGAGCTGGACGCCCTGGCCGACGCGATCAAGGACAAGCACCTGATCGGCGCCGCCATCGACGTATTCCCGGTAGAACCTCGCTCCAACGACGACATCTTCGAAAGCCCGCTGCGTGGCCTGGACAACGTGATCCTGACCCCGCACATCGGCGGTTCCACCGCTGAAGCCCAGGCCAACATCGGCCTGGAAGTGGCCGAGAAGCTGGTCAAGTACAGCGACAACGGTACGTCGGTCTCGTCCGTCAACTTCCCGGAAGTGGCCCTGCCGGCTCACCCTGGCAAGCACCGCCTGTTGCACATCCACCAGAACATTCCGGGTGTGATGAGCGAGATCAACAAGGTTTTCGCGGAAAACGGCATCAACATCTCCGGTCAGTTCCTGCAGACCAACGAGAAAGTCGGCTACGTGGTAATCGACGTCGACGCCGAGTACTCGGACCTGGCGCAAGAGAAGCTGCAGCACATCAACGGCACTATCCGTAGCCGCGTGTTGTTCTAAGGCTTTAACCGCTGCACAAAAAATGGGAGACCCGCAGGGGTCTCCCATTTTTTTGTCCGCAGAACGCTTACTTGACGTTAACGGTGATGACTTTCGAGGCGACCGTTGGCTCGAACTGGCGATGCACGTTGTCGCCAGCCACCAGTTGCAAGGTGTGCTTGCCTGGGGCCAGGGTGAGTTCGGTTTCGGTTTGCGCCTTGCCGAAGTGGATCGAGGTGGCGGTGGCCGGGATCGCCTCGTCGGCTTTAAGCGCCGTCACGTCCTGATCGACCAGCAGGTGATGGTGGCCGGCGTTAGGCACTTGCTTATCGATAGGTTCCAGGTCCAGGTTCTTGACGCCGAATTTGACGGTGAAGGTTTTGTCGACGGTCGCGCCATCCTTCGGCGAGACGATAAACACTTCGGCACCTTCAGGCGCCGGCGTACGTGGAAGGTCGGCGGCGCTGGCCAACATCGAGGCACCCAGCAACAGGCTGGCAATCGTTGCACGGGACAAAAGGGCTTTCATTCGCTTCTCCAGTTTTTCTGTGAAATCTGTAGGTTTATGACAACTTCGCGGCAAATTGCTGTCCAAGGCACTCAACACCATAGCAAAGCGATGCTGAACGGCGCCTCGCACATTCGAATTCTCTAGGAGTGACCATGCGCTTTTCGCCTGGCCTGTTACTGCTGCTTCCTCTTCTGAGCCCTTTGGCCCATGCCGAACTGATCGACGATGTGAACGATCGCGGCGAACTGCGCATCGCCCTTGAAGCCACTCACCCGCCGTTCAACTTCAAGGAGGGCGACAAGCTCACCGGCTTTGAAGTGGAGCTGGGCGAGCAACTGGCCAAGGAAATGGATGTGCGCCCGTCCTTCATCACCACCGATGACACTGACTTGCTGCAAGGGGTGGAAAGCGGCAAATACGACGTGGCCATCAACCATATCGCTATGACTGCCGAGCTGCGTGATCGGTTCGATTTCAGCGAGAGCTATAACCAGGCGCCTGACCTGGCGATCCCGTTCCAGAAGGGCAATCCGGCGTTCAAGGCCAGCCTGGACAAAGCCTTGGAGCGGGTGAAGGCGGATGGGCGGTTGAAGGCGCTGTCCCACAAGTGGCTTGAAAGCGACGCCCAGTAACGCCAATGCGCTGGCAGCCCTCTCCCGCCTTTTTGATTAGGTCGGGATTGAAAGCTGAGCCAGCGCGGTGGCAGCCTCGGGCAACTCCAGCTCGCTGAACACCTGCACGCCATGGCGCTTGAGTAGCGCCGCCGTGACCCCTTCGCCGCTGACTTTGACGCCTGTGAACGTACCGTCATAGGTGAGCAGATTGCCGCAGGAGGGGCTATTGGCCTTGAGCACAGCGATACGGATGCCGTGGCGCTGCACCAGCGCCAATGCCTGGCGCGCGCCGTCGAGGAACGCGGCGCTGAAGTCTTCGCCCGCGGCGGTGAGCACCTGGGCCCGGCCTTCCCACACATCGATGCCCTGCCCGCCCGGAATCTCCGCAGACGGGCGCGGCGTCGGCAAGCCGCCCGCGACTTCCGGGCAAACCGCCACTACCCGCCCTTCTGCCTGCCAAGCCGCCAATTGGTCGAACGGCCCACTGGCCCCACCGTCGTAGCGCACCTTATGCCCGAGCAGGCAGCGGCTGATCAGTATCTTGTGCATGCTCAGAACGGCTCGTTGCCCCGCCGACGGAACCAGCCGGTCAGGGACAGCCGTTCGCGCGTGGCGGGCATGACTTCGTGGGGGATGACGCCGGACAGGAACACCACCAGGCAACCGCCGACAGGGGTCACGTCGTATTCGACGTCGTCCTTGAGGTACATGCGCAACTGGCCGCCGTGTTCGGGCAGCCAGGCGTCATTCAGGTAGATCACCGCCGAGACCATGCGCCGGTCATCATCGCGAAAGCGATCCAGATGTTTGAGGTAAAACGCCCCTGGCGGGTACATGGCGAAATGGCTTTCGAAATCTTCCAGGCCGAGGAACAGCCCCCGGTTCATCGCCAGGCGGAGGCTATCCATCACCGCCATGTAGGTGTCGCAGACGGCGGCGTCACCCTCCTCCAGCCATTGGATACGGTCGCCGCGAATACCCTCGCGGATCTCCTGGGCCGGGCCGCGCCCAACCGCCGCGGGCGCCAATTCACCCTCGGCGGCACGTTTACGGCACTCAGCCGCCAGTTCCAGGGTCAGAGCCTGGGGCAGGAAGCCGTTCTGCTGCGACCAACCTTTCTCGGCCAGGTCGTCGACAATACGTTGCAGCAGGGGATGATCGAAGGGTATTTGCATGGCGCGCATAGTATCCATACGCCTGTGAATCCGACAGAGCCGCCGAGCGTCTGAACACAGATTAGTTCATGTGACTGACAGGATTTCTCGACAAATCCTACGCCCCACACGGACAATAGTGGCCGACTGACAGGAGTCCATATGCGTCGTTTGTTTTTTTCCTTGCTGATGTTCTGCGTTTTGCCCGCCTGGGCAGACGGCCATGACCAGTTGTACAAGGTTGCCGGCTGGGCCGAACAACGTGCGCATTTCACCGATGCCCTCGCGGCGGCCCAACAGCGCTACCGCAATAGCCTGCCGCCGGCGGTATATCAGGCACTGGTGGACAACAGCAACCAACGCTTCGCCGCCCAGGCCATGGATCAGCGCGCCGAAGCGCAGTTGCGCAAGCACCTGGCGGACCCGGCACCGGCGCTGGCGTTCTTTCAGTCACCCTTGGGGCGCAAGATCGTCGCCGCCGAATTACTCGCTACCCGCCGCGATCAATTGGCCAAAAACGCCCAGGGCCTGCCGAAGATCCAGGCCGACGCCACCCGCAGCCTGATCATCGGCCACCTGGCCCAAGCCCTGCCCGCCCGTGAGGCCGGCGCAGAGGTCAGCCTGGCGATTGCCGGCGTGGCGGCCGACAGCCTCAGCCAGATGATCCCTGGCCTGCTGGGCGGCGGTCAGGCCCAGGGCATGTTGAATGGCCAACGTGAGCGCTTGATGCAGCAGATCGGTAATGACCTGAACAACACGTTGCTGTACGTCTATCGCGATTTGTCCGACCCGGAGCTGGAAGAATTCGCCACGTTCGCCGAGTCGCCGGAGGGTAAGGCGTATTACCAGGCGGCGCTGGCGGCGATTCGCGCAGGCCTGGCAGTCGGCCAGAGCACCTCAAGCCTGACGCAGTAGAAATGTGGGAGGGGCTTGCCCCCTCCCCCACTTGCACCGCGTTATTTCAGATGGTCCGTCAAATACCGGAAGTACTCTTCGCGAATCTCTGGAATCTCATTGGCCAGGTGATGCCGTCCACGGGACAGCATCAGCACCTCGGGCCGGTCGAACTTGCCGCGCAGCACGTGCAGGTTGTGCTGCCAGTCCACCGTCATGTCTTCCTCCCCCTGCACGATCACCGGCCGCCGCGTGCTGCGCGGGGCGGCCTCGATGCGTTTGATCCAGCGCGCCAGGGCGCCTACCCAGGCGGTGGGCAGTTGCCGCGGCTGCAGCGGATCGGCTTCCAGGAACGGCCGGAAGGCCGGGTCGTTGGAGTTGTCGCTGAACCGCCGCGCAATACCTTTGACGAACGGCCTCAGCAGGTAATAGCTGACCTGGGACCAGCCCCACGCGCGCGGACGCACCAGCGGCGACAGCAGCAGCACTTTGCCTTGCGCCGGGCTCTGGGCGCCGTGATAAAGCAGATGATCCACCACGATCGCGCCGCCGGTGCTTTGCCCGAACAGGTGCCAGGGCTTGGGCGGTTGCAGTGCCTCGGCCTGGGCGAACAGGGCTTGAACCACATCTTGGTACACCGCGAAATCATCGATGCTGGCGCGCGCGCCACTGGACAGGCCATGCCCCGGCAAATCGCAGGCGATCACAACGAAGCCCTGGTCCAGTGCCCAGTCCACTACGTTGCGGTACAGCCCCATGTGGTCGTAGAAGCCGTGAAACAAAAACATCGTCGCCACCGGCACCGGCGGCCACCACACCTGCGCCACCACGTCGAAACCGTCCACCTCAAAGCGCCCCAGGCGACTCACCGCCGGCACTTTGCGCGCGGGCAGGTCCAGCCCGTAAAAACGCTGGTAGACCCGCGCCTCGGCGCTGAGCGGTTGCGCATCCGACAAGGGGCGCAAGCTGTCGCGCAGATGATCCGGGTCAAAGGTGACGGGCATAAAGGATTTCCAGGCTCACAATATCGAGCTGCGATATTCATCTGTCAGGGCAGGCATGGCAAGCTACGCGACCTGCGAGGATAGATCCGAATGCGACAGACCCACCGTACCGCCCTGTTCGCCAGCCTGATCCTGATTATCTGCACCGGCGTGCTGTGGACGGCGTATGACTGGTTTCAGGGCCGCTATCTGCGCGCTTTCAGCGAGCACACGGCGGTTTTTTCCGGCGATGCGCTGCAACTGCCTGCCGAACTCAGCGGCCCAGGCCCGATCCGCCTGGTGCATTTCTGGGACCCGGCGTGCCCGTGCAATGTGATCAACCAGCAACATCTGGGCGAGCTGATCGAGCAGTACGCGTCCAAAGGCGTTGAGTTCTACGCCCTGCAAAAAGCCGGCAGCCATGGCCAATTACCGGACAACCTGCGCCAGATGAAAATCCTCACTGCCCTGCCCGGTGCCGACCAGGTGCCGGCCAGCCCCGCCGTGGGCATCTGGGACCGCAGCGGCAAGCTCGCGTATTTCGGGCCCTACAGCGAGGGCCTGACGTGCAATGCCAACAACAGTTTTATCGAGCCGATCCTGCAAGCGCTCGACGCCGGGCGCGAGGTGAATGCCACGCACACCCTGGCGGTGGGCTGCTATTGTTCGTGGTCAACCGGGCCGTAGGCCGCCACCCCATTCTTGGTAAGGACTCTTCATGAAGCGCGTCTTGCAGGCTCTCGCGGCTGTGGTGGTACTGCTCGCTCTCGGCGCCGGTTGGTATGTGTACAGCAAACAGCCCACGCGCCAGGGCACGGTGACACTGGCCCATCTGCAAGGCTCAGTCACAGTGCGCTATGACGACCGTGGCGTGCCGCATATCCGTGCCGAGAACGAAACCGATCTGTATCGCGCCCTGGGCTATGTGCACGCCCAGGACCGGCTATTCCAGATGGAGATCATGCGCCGCCTGGCCCGTGGCGAACTCGCTGAAGTGCTGGGCCCCAAGGTGGTCGACACCGACAAACTGTTCCGCAGCCTGCGCATCCGCGACCGCGCCGCGACCTATGTGGCGCAACTGGATCATGCATCGGCGCACTGGAAGGCGCTGCAAGCCTATCTGGATGGGATCAACCAGTATCAGGACAGCCACCCCAGCCCGATGGAGTTCGACGTGCTGGGCATCCCCAAGCGGCCCTTCACGGCTGAAGACACCATCAGCGTGGCCGGGTATATGGCCTACAGCTTTGCTGCCGCGTTTCGTACCGAACCATTGCTGACTTACATCCGCGATCAATTGGGCAGCGACTACCTGAAGGTTTTCGACCTCGACTGGCAACCCAAGGGCGCCCTTAACCTGGCCGCCAGCGACTGGCAATCCCTCGGCGCCCTCGCCGCCCTGAGCGACCAGGCCCTGGCCGACAACGGCCTGCCGCAGTTCGAGGGCAGCAACGCCTGGGCCATCAGCGGCAGCCGTACCCGCAGCGGCAAACCGTTGCTGGCGGGCGACCCGCATATCCGTTTTTCCGTGCCGTCGGTGTGGTACGAGGCGCAACTGTCGGCGCCGGGTTTTGAGTTGTACGGCTATCACAATGCATTGGTGCCGATGGCATTCTTGGGGCATAACCTGGATTTCGGGTGGAGCCTGACCATGTTCCAGAACGACGACCTCGACCTGATCGCCGAGAAGGTCAACCCGGACAATCCCAATCAGGTCTGGTATCAGGGCCAGTGGGTCGACCTGATTCGCAGCGAACAACAGATCGCGGTCAAGGGCCAGGCACCGGTCACCCTCACCCTGCGCCAGTCGCCCCATGGGCCGATCATCAATGACGTGCTTGGCGAGACGGCAGGCAACATTCCCATCGCGATGTGGTGGGCGTTTCTCGACACTCAGAACCCGATCCTTGAAGGCTTCTACCAGCTCAACCGCGCCGATACGCTGGCCAAAGCCCGCGCTGCTGCGGCCAAGGTCTCGGCACCCGGCTTGAATATCGTGTGGGCCAATGCCAAGGGCGATATCGGCTGGTGGGCGGCGGCGCAGTTACCGATTCGTCCGGCAGGCGTGAACCCCGGGTTTATCCTCGACGGCAGTACCACCCAGGCCGACAAACTCGGCTTCTACCCCTTCAGCGCCAACCCCCAGGAAGAAAACCCGGCGCGCGGCTATGTGGTCTCTGCCAACGCCCAGCCAGCGTCGCCTACGGGCATGGAAATCCCCGGTTATTACAACCTGGCCGACCGTGGCCAGCAGTTGAACGCCCAGTTGAGCGATGCCCGAGTGAAGTGGGATGTGACCAACAGCCAAGCCTTGCAACTGGGCACCACCACCGCGTTCGGCCCGCGCCTGCTGGCACCGCTGCTGCCAGTGCTGCGTGAGGTGGTCAAGGACCCGGCGCAACTCAAGCTGGTGGACCAACTGGCCAACTGGAAAGGCGACTACCCGCTGGACTCCATCAGCGCCACGCTGTTCAACCAGTTCCTGTTCAACCTCGCCGATGCGGCCTTCCACCCCAAACTCGGCGACGCGATGTTCAAGACCCTGATCAGCACCCGCGTGATCGACGCGGCCCTGCCACGCCTGGCCGCCGCTGCGGACTCGCCCTGGTGGGACGGCAAACGCACCGACACCGTCAAGCTCGCCTGGGACAGCAGCCTCGCCCACCTCAAGGCCACCCTCGGCGACGACCCGAACCAGTGGCAGTGGGGCAAGGCACATACGTTGACCCACGGTCATCCGCTGGGCATGCAGAAGCCACTGGATAGGGTATTCAACGTCGGCCCGTTCCCCGCACCGGGCACCCATGAAGTGCCGAATAACCAATCCGCTGCCATCGGCCCGGCGCCCTGGCCAGTGACATACGGCCCATCCACCCGCCGCTTGATCGACTTCGCCGATGTAGCCCACGCCCTGACCATCAACCCCGTGGGGCAAAGCGGCGTGCCGTTCGACAAGCATTACGGCGACCAGGCCGAGACCTATATCGAAGGGGGTTATGAGCAGGCGCATTTGAGCGATGAAGAAGTCACGGCCAATACCCGCGGCACGCTGAAGCTATTGCCCGCTCGATAACGGCTAGAAGCGCGAGCAAAAAAGTGTGGGAGGGGGCTTGCCCCCGATAGCAGTGGGTCAGTCACTTCATCTGTTGACTGATTCACCGCTATCGGAGGCAAGCCCCCTCCCACATTTGGATCGCGTAGATCTTTAGACCGGTGCTGGCGCGCGGCGCTTGTCCGGTTGCTGCCAGCCGTCGGCGGCGGCCTCTTCGATGGCTTGTTGGATGGCCTTCTTGCGCATCTCTTCGGCACGCCTGCTGAAGAACCACACCAGGAAGGTCACCAGCGACACTGCCAGCAGAATCAGGCTGGCCACGGCATTGATCTCGGGCTTAACCCCCAGACGCACGGCCGAGAACACTTCCATCGGCAGGGTCGTGGAACCTGGGCCCGACACGAAGCTGGCGAGTACCAGGTCATCCAGGGACAACGCGAACGACATCATGCCGCCCGCCGCCAATGACGGCGCGATCATCGGGATGGTGATCAGGAAGAACACCTTCCACGGCCGCGCGCCCAGGTCCATCGCGGCTTCTTCGATCGACAGGTCCAGCTCACGCAAGCGCGCCGACACCACCACCGCCACATACGCGGCACAGAACGTGGTGTGGGCGATCCAGATGGTGACGATGCCACGCTCCTGGGGCCAGCCGATCATCTGCGCCATGGCCACGAACAGCAGCAACAGCGACAGACCGGTGATCACTTCCGGCATCACCAGCGGCGCGGTCACCAGGCCGCCGAACAGGGTGCGGCCCTTGAAGTGGCTGATGCGCGTAAGCACAAAGGCCGCCAGGGTGCCCAGCGCCACCGCAGCGATTGCGGTGTAGCAGGCGATTTCCAGGGAGCGGGCCACCGAGCCCATCAATTGGGTGTTATCCAACAGGCCCACGTACCACTTGATCGACCAACCGCCCCACACCGTCACCAGTTTGGATTCGTTGAACGAGTAGATCACCAGAATCAGCATCGGCAGGTAGATGAACAGCAACCCCGCCACCAGCATGAAGCTTGAGAAACTGAAGCGCTTCATATCTTGCCCTCCATCTCTTTGGCTTGGCTGCGGTTGAACAGGATGATCGGCACGATCAGGATCGCCAGCATCACCACCGCCAGTGCAGAGGCCACCGGCCAGTCACGGTTATTGAAGAATTCCTGCCACAACACTTTACCGATCATCAGGGTTTCCGGGCCGCCCAGCAGTTCCGGGATCACGAACTCGCCCACCACCGGAATGAAGACCAGCATGCAGCCAGCGATGATGCCGTTCTTGGACAGCGGCACGGTGATCTTCCAGAAGCTGTTGAAGGTGCTCGAACCCAGGTCAGACGCGGCTTCCAGCAGGCTCTGATCGTGCTTCACCAGGTTGGCGTACAGCGGCAGGATCATGAACGGCAGGTAGGAATAGACCACGCCGATGTACACCGCGATGTTGGTGTTGAGGATCTGCAACGGTTCGCTGATCAGCCCGATGGACATCAGGAATCCGTTGAGCAAGCCGTTGTTGCTGAGGATGCCCATCCACGCATACACGCGGATCAGGATCGCGGTCCAGGTCGGCATCATGATCAGCAGCACCAGCACGGTCTGCATCTCTTTGCGCGCGCTGGCGATGGCGTAGGCCATCGGGTAACCGATCAGCAGGCACAGCAGCGTGCTGAAGAACGCCATTTTCAGCGAGCCCAGGTACGCGGCGATGTACAACTCGTCGTCGCCAAGCATCGCGTAGTTGGCCAGGTTGAGCACCAACTGCAGCTTCTGCTCAATGAAGGTGTAGATCTCGGTGTACGGAGGGATCGCTACATCGGCTTCGGCAAAGCTGATTTTCAGCACGATGAAAAACGGCAGGGCGAAGAACAGGAACAGCCACAGGAATGGAATCCCGATGACCACCTGCTTGCCGCTGGGGACGATGCGGAGCAAGCGCCGCTTGAGCTTCTTCATGTTCATGAGCGAAGTACCACGCCGCTGTCGTCTTCCCACCAGACGTAAACCTGATCACCCCAGGTGGGCCGCTGGCCACGGCGCTCGGCGTTGGCCACGAAGGACTGCACCAGCTTGCCGCTCGGCAGCTCCACATAGAACACCGAGTGGCCGCCCAGGTAAGCGATGTCGTGGACCTTGCCGCTGGACCAGTTGTGTTCGCAGGTCGGCATTTCGGTGGTAACCAGCAGTTTTTCCGGGCGGATGGCGTAGGTCACCGACTTGTCTTCCACCGAGGTGGCAATGCCGTAGCCTACGTAAATGTCGCGGTCCAGGTCCGCGCACTTGAGCACCGCGTGGCCTTCGGCGTCGTCCACCACTTGGGTGTCGAAGATGTTGACGTTGCCGATGAACTCGCACACCAGGCGGCTGGTGGGGGTTTCATAGATATCGATCGGGCTGCCGATCTGGGCGATCCAGCCCAGGTGCATGATTGCGATGCGCTCGGCCATGGTCATGGCCTCTTCCTGGTCGTGGGTCACCATCACGCAGGTCACGCCGACGCGCTCGATGATTTCCACCAGCTCCAGCTGCATCTGCGAACGCAGTTTTTTGTCCAGGGCGCCCATAGGCTCATCGAGCAGCAACAGCTTCGGGCGCTTGGCCAAGGAGCGGGCCAGGGCCACGCGCTGACGTTGGCCGCCGGACAACTGATGCGGCTTGCGCTTGGCGTACTGGCTCATCTGCACCAGCTTGAGCATCTCGGCCACGCGGGCGTCGATCTCGGCCTTGGGAATCTTGTCCTGTTGCAGGCCGAAGGCGATGTTCTGCGCCACGGTCATGTGCGGGAACAGCGCATAGGACTGGAACATCATGTTGATCGGCCGCTCATAGGGCGGCATATCGGTGATGTCCACACCGTCGAGGTAGATGCGGCCTTCCGTTGGCCGTTCGAAGCCCGCGAGCATGCGCAGCAAGGTGGATTTGCCCGAACCCGAACCGCCGAGCAAGGCGAAGATCTCGCCTTTCTTGATTTCCAGGGACACATCGTCCACGGCAATCGTCTCGTCGAACTTCTTCGTGACCCGGTCGATTTTGACCAGCACCTTTTTCGGTGTCTGGTCGCCCTCGAGGGCTTTCTTATAGGCGCCGGAGGCAACTGCCATTTACGAAACTCCCAAAAAAATAGACTGCGGTTCACCCGAGGCGGGCGAACCCAGGAAAGTTGTGCCTTATTTGCCCGTCTTGACCTTGGTCCAGCTACGGGTCATTAAACGCTGCACCTTCGGGGGTAGCTCGAAGTTGACGAATGTCCGGTCGAGAACCGCCTGCGGTGGGTAAACCGCTTCGTCGGTGCGTATCGATTGCTCCATCAGCTTGTCCGCCCCGGGGTTAGGGTTGGCGTAGCCGACGGCGTCACTGACCTGAGCGATCACCTCAGGTTGCAGCAAATAGTTGATGAAGGCATGGGCCTCCTTGACGTTGGTGGCATCCTTGGGGATGGCCAGCACGTCGAACCACAGGTTGCCGCCTTCTTTCGGAATGACGTAGGCGATGTTCACACCTTTGCCCGCCTCGCTTGCGCGAGCCTTGGCCTGGAACACATCGCCGGAGAACCCGGCGGCCACGCAGATATTGCCGTTGGCCAGGTCAGAGATGTATTTGGACGAGTGGAAGTAGGTCACGTAGGGCCGCACTTTCAGCAGCTTTGCTTCGGCCTTTTTGTAGTCTTCCGGGTTGGTGCTGTTGGGGTTCAGGCCCATGTAGTTGAGCACCGCCGGCAGCATTTCATCCGCCGAATCCATGAACGACACACCACAGGTGGCCAGTTTTTTCATGTTTTCCGGTTCGAACAGGACGGCCCAGGAGTCGATATGGTCGACGCCCAGCACTTCTTTGACTTTGTCGACGTTATAGCCGATGCCATTGGTGCCCCATAGGTACGGCACGGCGTACTGGTTGCCCGGGTCGTTCTTTTCCAGGCGCTTGAGCAGTGCCGGGTCGAGGTTGGCGTAATTGGTCAGCAACGATTTGTCGAGCTTCTGGAACGCCCCGGCCTTGATCTGCTTGCCGAGGAAGTGGTTGGACGGCACCACCACGTCGTAGCCGGTGTGCCCGGCCAGCAATTTGCCTTCCAGGGTTTCGTTGGAGTCGAACACGTCGTACACAGGTTTGATGCCGCTCGCCTTCTCGAAGTTGGCCAGGGTGTCGGTGCCGATGTAATCCGACCAGTTATAAATATGCACAGTCGGCGCAGCCTGCACGCTGACAGCCAGCGTGATACCAGCGCCCACCAACATGGCTTTGCGAAATAAAGAAATTGGCAAGTGGAGGTCCTCTTAAATAGTTGGGCCCAAAGTTGTTGCCCGGCAACAAAACCGGCGCGCAACTTACCCTCGATAAACCGATCCGGCAAAACTTTCTGTCATTTAATTAATGTGTGGGAGAGCGTTTCCCCCTCCCACAGGTTTCAAGGCTTACTTGCCCGATTTGATCTTGGTCCAGCTGCGTGTCATTTCACGCTGGGTCGCGGCTGGTAGGTCAGCAATGGCATAGAGCTTGGCTTGCACATCCGCCGGTGGATAGATGCCTGGGTCGCTGGTGATGTCTTTGTCGACCAGGGCGGTGGCCTTCTCGTTACCGTTCGGGAAACGCACGCTGTTGGTGATCGACGCCATGACTTCCGGCTTGAGCAGGTAGTTCATGAACTTGTAGGCCGCGTCGACATTTTCGGCATCCTTAGGAATGGCGACCATGTCGTAGAAACTGCCGGCGCCTTCTTTCGGAATGTCGTACGCCACTTTGACCTTGCCACCGGCTTCAGCCGCGCGGGACTTGGCCTGCTGGATGTCACCCGAATAACCCACGGCTACGCAGATGTTGCCGTTGGCCAGGTCGGAAATGTACTTGGAGGAGTGGAAGTAACCGATCGAAGGACGGATCTTCAGAAACAGTTCTTCGGCTTTCTTCAGGTCGTCTTTCTTCTGAGTGTCGGTCGGCAGGCCCAGGTAATGCAGGGCAATCGGCAACATTTCGGTCGGCGAATCAAGGAAGCTCACGCCGCAGCTTTTGAGCTTGGCGATGTTTTCAGGCTTGAGCAGCGTGTCCCACGAGTCGATCTTGTCCACGCCCAGCGCAGCCTTGACCTTCTCCGGGTTGTAGCCGATGCCGATCGAGCCCCACATGTACGGGAAGGCGTGCTTGTTGTCAGGGTCGCTGACCGACACGGCTTTGAGCAGGGATTTGTTCAGGTTGTCGTAGTTGGACAGCTTGGACTTGTCCAGCTCCTGATAAACGCCGGCCTTGATCTGCTTGGCGAGGAAGTTGTTCGACGGTACGACGATGTCATACCCGGACTTGCCGGCCAGCAATTTGGCCTCCAGGGTCTCGTTGCTGTCGAACACGTCGTACACCACTTTGATGCCCGACTCTTTTTCAAAGTTGGCGATGGTGTCCGGTGCGATGTAGTCGGACCAGTTGTAGACGTGCAGCACTTTATCGTCTGCCTGGGCCGCGCCTGCCATTGCGCCCATCAGGGACAAGGCGAGGAGGGTCTTGCCCGCGTTCTTCAAACCTAATGCCTTCATTTGGTGATGCTCCAATTTTTTCTTTTTTGGGCCACAAGCTATGTATGTTCCGCAGCCCAGCCAATGGGCAACAAAACAGGGCGACAGTCTGGCAAGTTCAGGGGCCGGCTTTCAACCAAAGCCCCCACATTTATAACCACTCGGTGCGCTGAGCACTGAGCCTAGCACTTAGCCTTGCAATGCCGCCAAAGTCAGGTCCAGGCACTGGCGAGCCTTGGTCACCAGCTCGTCGATTTCCGTCTTGCTGATCACCAGCGGCGGCGAAATGATCATGGTGTCGCCCACGGCGCGCATGATCAGGCCATTCTCGAAGCAGAACGTGCGGCAAATCATGCCAACGCCCTTGCCTTCGTAACGCTTGCGCGTGGCCTTGTCCTGCACCAGTTCAATCGCACCGAGCATGCCGACGCCACGCACTTCACCCACCAGAGGGTGATCCGCCAGCTCCCTCAGACGTTTCTGCAAATAGGGTGCCGTTTCGTCATGTACACGCTTAACAATCTGTTCATCGCGCATGATGCGGATGTTTTCCAGCGCGACTGCCGCCGCTACCGGATGACCGGAGTAGGTGAAGCCATGGTTGAAATCGCCGCCTTCGTTAAGCACGGCCACCACGTCATCGCGCACGATCAGGCCGCCCATGGGGATGTAACCCGAGGTCAGGCCCTTGGCGATGGTCATCATGTGCGGCTTGAGGCCATAGAAATCGCTACCGAACCACTCACCGGTACGGCCGAAACCGCAGATCACTTCGTCGGCGACAAATAGAATGTCGTACTTGGCGAGGATTTCCTTGATGCGCGGCCAGTAAGTCTCAGGCGGTACGATCACGCCGCCGGCGCCCTGGATCGGCTCGGCAATAAAGGCACCGACATTGTCCACGCCCAGTTCCAGGATCTTCTCTTCAAGCTGGTTGGCAGCCCACACGCCGAACTCTTCGGGGCTCATATCGCCGCCTTCGCCGAACCAATACGGCTGGGCGATATGGACGATGCCCGGAATCGGCAAATCGCCCTGCTCGTGCATATAAGTCATGCCGCCCAGGCTGGCGCCGGCCACGGTGGAGCCGTGGTAGCCATTCTTGCGGCTGATGATGGTTTTCTTGTTCGGCTGGCCTTTGATCGCCCAGTAGTGGCGGACCATGCGCAACATGGTGTCGTTGCCTTCGGAGCCGGAACCGGTGAAGAACACGTGGTTCATGCCGGCTGGAGCGATGTCGGAAATGGCCTTGGCCAACTCCAGCACCGGCGGGTGAGCGGTCTGGAAGAACAGGTTGTAGTACGGCAGTTCTTTCATTTGCTTGGCGGCGGCGTCGGCCAGTTCATCGCGACCGTAACCGATCGCCACGCACCACAGGCCGGCCATACCGTCGAGGATCTTGTTGCCTTCGCTGTCCCACAGGTATACGCCGTGGGCTTTGGTGATGATTCGTGGGCCTTTCTCTTTCAATTGCTTGAAATCGCTGAACGGCGCCAGGTGGTGATCACTGCTCAAGGATTGCCATTCACGGGTTTGCGGGTTGTTGCTGGACATACCGATCTCCTAGACTTTTCAGTGAAGGGCGCACCGTTCAAAGGGCGCGCCCGGCGCATCAGACGGCAAAGAGCAGGAATTCCCGCTCCCACGAACTGATGACGCGCTTGAAGTTTTCATGCTCGGCCCGCTTGACCGCGACGTAGCCTGTGATGAATTTGTGCCCCAGGTATTTCTCGATGGTCTTGCTGTTTTCCATACGCTCCAGGGCGTCTTCGATGGTCAGCGGCAAGCGCAGATTGCGCCGCTCGTAACCACGACCCACCACCGGCGCGCTCGGGTTATGGCCTTCGACCATGCCGATAAAACCGCACAGCAGGCTGGCGGCAATCGCCAGATACGGGTTGGCATCGGCGCCCGGCAGGCGGTTTTCCACGCGGCGGTTCTGCGGGCCGGCATCCGGTACGCGCAGGCCCACGGTGCGGTTTTCTTCGCCCCATTCCACGTTCACCGGCGCCGAGGTATCCGGCAGGAAGCGGCGGAACGAGTTCACATTCGGCGCAAACAACGGCAGCAATTCAGGGATGAATTTCTGCAAGCCGCCGATGTGGTTGAGGAACAGCTCACTCATGGTCCCGTCTTCATTGGAGAAGACGTTCTTGCCGGTGGTGATGTCGATGATGCTCTGGTGCAGGTGCATGGCGCTGCCGGGCTCGCCGGTCATGGGCTTGGCCATGAAGGTGGCGGCCACATCGTGCTTGAGCGCGGCTTCACGCATGGTGCGCTTGAACACCAGAATTTGGTCAGCCAGGGACAGCGCATCGCCGTGACGGAAGTTGATTTCCATCTGCGCGGTGCCGTCTTCGTGGATCAGGGTGTCGAGGTCCAGTTCCTGCAGCTCGCACCAGTCGTAGACGTCTTCGAACAATGGGTCGAATTCGTTGGCCGCTTCTATAGAGAAGGACTGGCGACCGGTTTCCGGGCGACCGGAACGACCAATCGGCGGTTGCAGTGGGAAGTCCGGGTCTTCGCAGCGTTTGGTCAGGTAGAACTCCATCTCCGGCGCCACGATGGGCTGCCAGCCTTTATCGGCGTAGAGCTTGAGGACTTTCTTGAGCACGTTGCGCGGCGACAGCTCGATGGGGTTGCCTTGCTTGTCATAGGTGTCGTGGATCACCTGTGCGGTGGGCTCGATGGCCCAGGGCACCAGGAACACCGCGTTCTGGTCGGGGCGACAGATCATGTCGATGTCGGCCGGGTCGAGCAATTCGTAATAAATGTCGTCTTCGACATAGTCGCCGGTCACGGTCTGCAACAGAACGCTCTCGGGCAGGCGCATGCCTTTTTCGGCGATGAACTTGTTGGTCGGCGAAATCTTGCCTCGGGTGATACCGGTGAGGTCGCCAATCATGCATTCGACTTCTGTGATCTTGTGGTCTTTCAACCAATCGGTGAGCTGGTCGAGGTTGTTACTCATAAATGCCTCTGGGCTGGGTTTCCTGGCATCCATTAAAGGCCAGGCGTTGGTTGACGCAGCATCCGCGTCGTTTCTTCACTCAGGGTAGGAGCTTACCTGCCATTTGGGGTGGTAATGCATTCCTCACGCCAAAGTCGTGCAGAATCATGAGCGGCACCCGGGGTCGGCGCCCTTCAGAGGCGAAGGCGCGGTGAGTGAAGGGGGAGAAAAAAGGTCGCCCGAGGCGTCAAGAATATTGGCCGGGGCATGGGTATTCACGCAGGATGGGTGAACGGATGACAAAGCCCGTGAGAAGCAGGCCGAGACGCCGATTAGCGGCAGGCGAGACATGAAGCACCCCGGTATTATTGCTGTTATGGGTTTGAATCGAGCTTAGCCTTGTTCATTTTTTTACACAACACCCCCGTAAAAAATACAACACGGCCCGCTCAAGCCTGCGGTGCCCAAGCCGTTCAAAGCGGAAAAAACGCCCCGAAAAGCCCCAAAAAAGCCGTCACGGCGCTTTTTTAGGGCAAAAAAGGCCTCGCTTGACTTCGGCATGCCGTTCGGGTTGACTGAAACCAGAAAAGATCAATGATTGATATTTTTAACAACAAAGGTGTTGCATCATGTCGGTACCCCCGCGTGCCGTTCAGCTTAACGAAGCGAACGCGTTCCTTAAGGATCATCCTGAGGTTCTGTACGTAGACCTTCTAATTGCGGATATGAATGGTGTGGTGCGCGGCAAGCGCATCGAACGCACCAGCCTCCACAAGGTTTACGAGAAGGGCATTAACCTGCCTGCCTCTTTATTTGCCCTGGATATCAACGGCTCGACGGTGGAAAGCACCGGCCTGGGTCTGGACATCGGCGATGCTGACCGAATCTGTTATCCAATCCCCGACACCCTGTGCAATGAACCTTGGCAAAAGCGCCCTACCGCGCAGCTGCTGATGACCATGCACGAACTGGAAGGTGAACCTTTCTTCGCCGATCCGCGCGAAGTCCTGCGCCAGGTTGTTAGCAAATTTGACGACCTTGGGCTGACCATCTGCGCCGCCTTCGAACTTGAGTTCTACCTGATCGACCAGGAGAACGTGAACGGCCGCCCACAACCGCCCCGCTCGCCGATCTCCGGCAAACGCCCGCACTCGACACAGGTCTACCTGATCGACGACCTCGACGAATACGTCGACTGCCTCCAAGACATTCTGGAAGGTGCCAAAGAGCAAGGCATCCCGGCCGACGCCATCGTCAAGGAAAGTGCCCCGGCGCAGTTCGAAGTGAACCTGCACCACGTCGCCGACCCAATCAAGGCCTGCGA
This sequence comes from Pseudomonas rhodesiae, assembly GCF_013285305.1. NCBI lineage: Bacteria > Pseudomonadati > Pseudomonadota > Gammaproteobacteria > Pseudomonadales > Pseudomonadaceae > Pseudomonas > Pseudomonas rhodesiae. Next base: position 5,672,981 of record NZ_CP054205.1, read on the forward strand.
CTACGCCGTGCTGCTCAAGCGCCTGATCAAGAACATCGCCTACGACCATGAGATGGACACCACCTTCATGGCCAAGCCTTACCCAGGCCAGGCAGGCAACGGTTTGCATGTACACATTTCGATCCTGGACAAGGACGGCAAGAACATCTTTGCCAGCGAGGATCCCGAGCAGAACGCCGCATTGCGTCACGCGATCGGCGGTGTGCTGGAGACCCTACCCGCCCAAATGGCGTTCCTGTGCCCTAACGTCAACTCCTACCGCCGTTTCGGCGCACAGTTCTACGTGCCGAACTCGCCGTGCTGGGGCCTGGACAACCGCACCGTGGCGATTCGCGTACCAACCGGTTCGGCCGATGCGGTGCGTATCGAACACCGCGTGGCGGGCGCCGACGCCAACCCTTACCTGCTGATGGCTTCGGTCCTGGCAGGCGTGCACCACGGTCTGACCAACAAGATCGAGCCTGGCGCTCCGGTGGAAGGCAACAGCTACGAGCAAAACGAGCAGAGCCTGCCGAACAACCTGCGCGATGCCCTGCGCGAGTTGGACGACAGCGAGGTGATGGCCAAGTACATCGATCCTAAGTACATCGATATCTTCGTTGCCTGTAAGGAAAGTGAGCTGGAAGAGTTCGAACACTCCATCTCCGACCTTGAATACAACTGGTACCTGCATACCGTGTAAGCGGTTGCGGCGATAAAAAAACGCCACAGGCTTTGGGTCTGTGGCGTTTTTTTATGGGGCTGTTCTGAGAGACCGGGTCGGTCTTATCGGGGGCAAGCCCCCTCCCACATTTTGGATCTGTGAATACATACCAAGTGTGGGAGGGGGCTTGCCCCCGATAGCTGCCTGGCAGACAACACAGATTCCTGCTCATACAATGCCCGCTGCCTTGTAGGAGACTTCCATGACCACCCGCCCCGCCGCCCCTCGCAAACCCCGCGCCCGCAGCCAGGCGCGGATCGATGCGATTCTCGATGCCGCCCGCACCCTGCTGGCCGCCGAAGGCGTGGCAAGTCTGTCGATCTACAGCGTGGCCGAACGCGCGCAGATTCCGCCGTCGTCGGTGTATCACTTCTTCGCCAGCGTGCCGGCGCTGCTGGAGGCGTTGACCGCCGATGTGCATGGGGCGTTTCGTGCGGCGATTCAGGCGCCCATCGATCACGAACCCCTCAAGCAATGGCGCGATCTGTCCTGCATCGTCGAGCAACGCATGCTCACCATCTACGACCAGGATGCCGCCGCGCGCCAATTGATCCTGGCGCAGCATGGCCTCACCGAAGTAACCCAGGCCGACCGCCAACATGATCTGGAACTGGGCGACCTGATGTTCAAGGTTTTCAACCACCACTTCGAGGTGCCGACACTGCCCAGCGATGTGGATGTGTTCGCCCTGGCGCTGGAGCTGAGCGACCGCGTGTATGCGCGCTCGGTGCATCAGCATGGGCTGATCACGCCGCGCATGGCCGAGGAAGGCATGCGGGTGTTCGATGCGTATGTGGGGCTGTATCTGCCAGCTTACTTGCCCAAGCGTTGAGCCTTGCGTTGACTGGGGCGATCCCATCGGGGGCAAGCCCCCTCCCACACTTTGACTTGTGAATACTTTCAAAAGGTGGGAGGGGGCTTGCCCCCGATGACGACCTCAAGCCTGTTCACAACTTGGCGATCGACACCTCGGTTGATTTCACAAAGGCAATCACTTCACTGCCAATGACCAGCTCCAGCTCTTTGACCGAGCGAGTGGTGATCACTGAGGTGACGATGCCGGAGGCGGTCTGCACGTCGATTTCCGACAACACGTCACCGACCACGATTTCCTTGATGGTGCCTTTGAACTGGTTACGCACGTTGATGGCTTTAATAGTCATGTCGTTCTCTCTTCATGGGGATAGGTGAGTTATTGCGCCCAACGCAATTGCGTCGGCAGCGGTGAAACAGGTTCGGGGTCGGGCGGTGTACCGGGCAGTGACAGCACGCGGTTGAGTACCTCGGCTTCCAGCGCGGCCAGGCGGTGGGAGCCACGGGCCCGTGGGCGGGGCAGGTCAACGATCAGGTCCAGACCGATTTCACCGTCTTCGATCAGGATCACCCGGTCGGCAATCGCCACGGCTTCGTTGACGTCATGGGTCACCAGCAGCACGGTAAAGCCATGCTGCTGCCAAAGGTTTTCGATCAGTTGCTGCATCTCGATGCGGGTCAGGGCATCCAGCGCGCCCAGCGGCTCATCCAGCAACAGTAGGCGCGGCTGGTGGATCAGCGCGCGAGCCAACGCCACGCGTTGCTTCTGGCCACCGGACAAGGCCGCCGGCCATTCATTGGCGCGCTCGGCCAGCCCCACCGCGTCCAAGGCTTGCAGTGCTTTGGCACGCCAGTCGCCTTTGAGGCCCAAGCCCACGTTGTCGATGATCTTTTTCCACGGCAGCAGACGCGCTTCCTGGAACATCAATCGCGTGTCTTCACGGGCCGCGCTCAGGGGTGCGGAACCGGCTAGCAGCTCTCCGCCGCTGGCGTCGTCCAGCCCGGCCAGCAGGCGCAGCAAGGTACTTTTGCCGCAACCGCTGCGCCCCACCACGGCGACGAATTGCCCCGCCGGAATGTGCAGATCGATGCCCTTGAGCACTTCCCGCGTGCCGAAGGCTTTGCGCAACTTACGCACCGCCAGGGGAATCCCCTTGAGCAGGCGTGGAGGTTGTTGAGCGGTCATGCCGCACCTCCTTTATGCATTTGGTACGCCGGATGCCAGCGCAGCCACACCCGCTCCAGACCGCGCGCGGCCAGGTCCGCCAGTTTGCCGAGGATCGCGTACATCACGATCGCCAGCACCACCACGTCGGTTTGCAGGAATTCGCGGGCATTCATCGCCAGGTAACCAATACCGGAACTGGCCGAAATAGTTTCCGCCACGATCAGCGTCAACCACATAAAGCCCAGCGCAAAGCGCACGCCCACCAGGATCGACGGCAACGCACCCGGCAGGATCACCTGCCAGAACAGGCTGAACCCGGACAACCCGTAACTGCGCGACATCTCCACCAGCGCCGGGTCGACGTTGCGAATGCCGTGGTAGGTGTTCAGGTAGATCGGGAACAGCGTGCCGAGGGCCACCAGGAAAATCTTCGCCGTTTCGTCAATGCCGAACCACAGGATCACCAGCGGGATCAGCGCCAGGTGCGGCACGTTGCGAATCATCTGCACCGAGCTGTCGAGCAGGCGCTCGCCCCATGTCGACAGCCCGGTGATAAAGCCCAGCGCCAGGCCGATAGCGCCGCCGATCACAAAACCCAGGCCCGCGCGCCAGCCGCTGATGGCCAGGTGCGTCCAGATTTCACCGCTGCGCACCAGGTTAACCCCGGCCTCGATCACCGCGCTCGGCGCCGGCAGGATGCGCGTCGACAACCACCCCGCCGACACCGACACCTGCCACACCGCCAGCAACAGCAGCGGCAGCACCCAAGGCGCCACGCGATGGCTCACTTTTTCAAGGTTCATCGCGCCGCCTCAGCTCTGTGACGCCGCTTTGGGAAGGATATCGTTGGCGACCATTTCGCCGAACGGGCTCACGTATCCGGCGCTTTTCGGTAATTCGGGACGTTCGATATCCAGGTGCGGGAACAGCAATTCGGCCACGCGGTACGACTCTTCCAGGTGCGGATAACCGGAGAAGATGAAGGTGTCGATACCCAGCGCTGCGTACTCCTTCACGCGCTCGGCCACGGTTGCGCCGTCGCCTACCAGCGCCGTACCCGCCCCACCGCGAACCAGGCCGACGCCGGCCCACAGGTTGGGGCTGACTTCGAGGTTGTCGCGGTTGCCGCCGTGCAAGGCGGCCATGCGTTGCTGGCCCACCGAATCAAAGCGCGCCAGTGAGGCTTGGGCGCGGGCGATGGTGTCGTCGTCCAAGTGGGAAATCAGTTTGTCGGCAGCTTTCCAGGCTTCGTCATTGGTTTCGCGCACGATCACATGCAGACGAATGCCGAAGCGCACAGTGCGCCCGAGTTTGGCGGCCTTGGCCCGCACTTGTTCGATTTTCTCGGCCACGGCGGCCGGTGGTTCGCCCCAGGTCAGCACCATTTCCACCTGCTCGGCCGCCAGGTCCTGGGCCGCTTCGGAGGAGCCGCCGAAGTACAGCGGCGGCCGTGGCTGCTGGATCGGCGGGTAGAGCAATTTGGCGCCTTTGACGCTGATGTGTTGGCCGTCGTAATCCACGGTTTCGCCTTCAAGTACGCGACGCCAGATACGGGTGAACTCCACCGAGGCCTGGTAGCGATCTTCGTGGCTGAGGAACAGGCCATCACCGGCCAGTTCTTCGGGATCGCCACCGGTCACCAGATTGAACAACGCCCGCCCGCCGGACAAACGATCCAGGGTCGCGGCCTGGCGCGCGGCCACCGTCGGGGAAATGATCCCCGGGCGCAGTGCGACCAGGAACTTGAGACGTTGGGTCACCGGGATCAGAGAAGCGGCCACCAGCCACGAGTCTTCGCAGGAACGCCCGGTGGGGATCAGCACCCCGCCGAAGCCCAGGCGATCGGCAGCCTGGGCCACTTGTTGCAGGTAACCGTGATCCACGGCGCGAGCGCCTTCGGCAGTGCCAAGGTAATGACCGTCGCCGTGGGTAGGCAGGAACCAGAAAATATTGAGGCTCATGGAGTTGTCTCCTGAAGAAGTCGGATTACGGCGCTTTAGCAACAGCGGCCGGAGGCGTCCAGATCACGTCCTTGATGCTCAAGGGCTTGGGGATCAATTTGAGTTGGTAAAAGCTGTCGGCGATTTTCTGTTGAGCGGCCACCACTTGCGGGGTCAGGAACAGCGCGCCGTAGCCCTGGCGTTTTACCGAGGTGAGGGTGATGTCGGCCGGCAGGCCGAGCAGCGGTGCGACTTGGTCGGTGACTTCCTGCGGGTTGGCTTTGGACCACTCGCCCACGGCACGCACCTCTTCCACCAACGCGGTGATCACGTCGGGGTGCTGTTCGGCGTAGGGTTTGGTTGCCAGGTAGAACTGATGGTTGTCGGCGATGCCAGTGCCGTCACGCAGGGTACGTGCTTGCAGTTGTTGCTCGGCGGCGGCCTGGTACGGGTCCCAGATCACCCACGCATCCACACTGCCCCGCTCGAACGCCGCACGGGCATCGGCAGGCGGCAGGAATACTGTCTGCACATCGCTGTATTTCAGGCCGGCGTCCTCCAAGGCGCGCACCAACAGGTAATGCACGTTGGAGCCTTTGTTGAGCACGATTTTCTTGCCCTTGAGCTCGGCCACCGATTTGATCGGTGAGTCTTTGGGCACCAGGATCGCTTCGCTGGTCGGCGCCGGTGGCTCGTAGGCCACGTAGAGCAGATCGGCACCGGCCGCCTGGGCGAAGACCGGCGGAGTTTCGCCGGTCACGCCGAAGTCGATGGAGCCGACGTTCAGACCTTCAAGCAACTGCGGGCCGCCAGGAAACTCGGTCCACTGCACCTGCACGCCTTGGGCCGCCAGACGTTTTTCCAGGGTGCCCTTGGCCTTGAGCAGGACCAAGGTGCCGTATTTCTGATAACCGATCCGCAGGGTCTCGGCGGCGTGAGCTTGAACAATGGCGCCGAAGGACACAGCCGCAGCAAACAGTGCGACCAGACCACGACGCAAGATGACAGTGCGCATGGCGCTCTCTCCAAAAATGCGATGAGGGGTTTTGGCTGCACCTGCTTGGCCGTTGGCGGCTGAGTAAGGTGAGTGTTTCCAGGTTTCAGGTACGGCTTAAATGCTCCAGCGAGCACTCAACAAACGTTCATTCAATACATGCGGATCAAGGGGTTTCGGGCGACGGGCCATGGCGCCGTAGAGCGTCTCCAGCGCCTCGTACAACCGCTGCTCCAGCACCGGCACCAGTTGCGCCTGGGCGCTGCCTTCGCCATAGGCGATCTGGCTGTCTTCGGCAAAAATGCCGTGGAGCAACTCCTGCGCCTTGAGCGCCGACAGCACTGGCTTCAACGCGTAATCCACCGCCAGCATGTGCGCGATGCTGCCGCCGGTAGCCATTGGCAGCACCACCTTATGGGCCAAGGCCCGTTCAGGCAGCAGATCGAGCACGGTTTTCAACGCACCGGAGAACGAAGCCTTATAAACCGGCGTGGCGATCACCAGGCCGTCGGCGTTGGCCACCTGCTCCAGCAGGTCGATGACCTTTGGGCTGTCGAACCGCGCGTGCAGCAAGTCTTCGGCCGGGAAGTCCCGTACCTGGTAACTCACTACTTCCACGCCTTTGTGTTGCAACCACTGACGGGTTTTTTCCAGCAAGACCCCGGAGCGGGAACGCTGGCTGGGACTGCCTCCGAGTGTTACGACCAACATGCAGGAATTCCTTGAGCAAGTGCCGGCGGTTCGCTGAAGTGGCGATGGCGCCAAGATGGAACAGACCTTATCAGTTGATTCATATATCTATAAATCTTATTTTTTCATTTGTTTATTCCTTAAAAACATATGCACTTTATCAATCGCCAGGCGAAAAAAAAGGCCGTGGAAACGGCCTGAAAACCCCTGCTTTGATTCAGTTACAGATGCGGTGCATCGACGGTGGTAGGGGGCTTGCCACCAGAGCGATATCCGCGTCAACGATTGGGCTGCGGGGTCAGCCGCAAGTACGGCTTCACTGCTCGATAGCCTTTTGGAAAGCGTTTCTTGATCTCGTCTTCGTCCTTGAGCGACGGCACGATCACCACTTCATCACCGTCCTGCCAGTTGGCGGGCGTGGCGACCTTGTGGTTATCGGTCAATTGCAGCGAGTCGATCACCCGCAGGATTTCATGGAAGTTGCGCCCGGTGCTGGCCGGGTAGGTGATGGTCAGGCGAATCTTTTTGTTCGGGTCGATTACGAACAACGATCGCACGGTGAGGGTATCGCTGGCATTGGGGTGGATCAGATCGTAGAGATCAGAGACCTTGCGGTCGGCATCGGCCAGGATTGGGAAGTTGACGGTGGTGTTCTGGGTTTCGTTGATGTCTTCGATCCACTTGTGGTGCGAGTCCACTGGGTCAACCGACAGCGCGATGGCTTTGACGCCGCGCTGGGCGAATTCGTCCTTGAGCTTGGCGGTAAAGCCCAGCTCGGTGGTGCATACCGGCGTGAAGTCGGCCGGGTGGGAAAACAACACTCCCCAGCTATCGCCCAGCCACTCGTGGAAACGAATTTTGCCGGCGCTGGAATCCTGTTCGAAGTCGGGGGCGATATCGCCCAGTCTTAGGCTCATGGTGTGGCTCCTGATGAGTGCTTATGGAGCCCACTGTGCATGGGTTGTGGCTATTTTAAAAAGAATAAATATCGATTTATCTAGATGATAAAAGAATATTAAAAATCGTTCATTGGACGCTCAACCGGGTGCAAGGCACCATCGTCACCAAGGTTCGAGAAGGCCTTGAGACGCTGTAAAAGAGGGGTTCAGGAAGGGCTTACGGGGGTGAGCCTGACTTGAAAAGCAAGACACCTTGCCCGGCGTTGCGCCGGGCAAGGTTTTGACGTCTTACAACTGCTTAGAACAGTGGCAGAGAGTAGCTGACGATGAGGCGGTTTTCATCCTGGGAACGAGTGTTCGCCAGGTCGGTGCGCCACATTGCGTTTTTCCAGGCTACGCCGAGGTTTTTCAGCGGGCCTTCTGGAATCACGTAGGCAACGGTGATGTCACGCTCCCACTCGGACTGGCCAGTGGTTTCTGTGCGGGCAGCAGTGTTGGCAATGGTATCGATGTCGCTACCTTTGAGGTATACGACACCTGCAGTCAGGCCCGGAACACCCACTTTGGCGAAATCATAAGCGTAACGCGCCTGCCAGGTACGCTCACCGGCGCGGGCGAACTTCTGGATTTGCATGTCAGTGGTCAGATAAGCCGAAGAACCATCGCCTTGGTTCAACCAAGGGAAATCACTGCTGCCGTTGCTCACCTGGTAGCCACCACCAAAGGTATGACCTTCCACGGTGTACAGGAACAACCCGCTGTACAGGTTGTTATCAACCTTGCCCTTACCCGCACGGAAACCGTTGTAGTTACCGTTGGTGTAGTAAGCGGAGTTATTGCCGTTCAGGCCATCATCGGAGCTATTGAAGTAGCGCAGGTCAGATTTCAATACGCCCGGGCCGATCGCCCAGTTGTGGGTCAGGCCGAGGAAGTGCTGTTTATAGAAGTCTTCCAGATTGCCGTAGTAGTACTGAGCGGTAAGGTCTTTGGTGAGCTTGTAGTCACCACCCGCGTAGTAGAACTTGTTAACGAACTTACCGGCGGTGTAATTGGAGCTGCCGTTAGCGCCACCCAGCGACAAACCTTCGTTGTTACTGGAGTTACGACCTTTGGCATGCTCGATCTGACCGCCAACCAGCGTCAGATCCTTGATGTCGTTGGACGTGATCTGACCACCTTGGAAGGTTTGCGGCAGCAGACGACCATCGTTGGTCACGATAACAGGCAGTTTAGGCTGCAGAGTACCCAGCTTAAGCTCGGTCTGAGAGATCTTGACCTTACCGGTTACGCCCAGGCTGGCGTAATCATGAACAGCCTTGTTGCCGTCGCTTGGGAACACAGTGCCGCCGGATGCGGTACCACTGTAGTTACCATGCTCGGCACGGCTCGAATCCAGTCGTACACCGTACAGGCCGATGGCGTCGACACCGAACTGAACGGTACCTTGGGTATAACCCGAGATGAAACGCAGATCGAAGCCCTGGCCCCACTCAGCGTTCTTGTTGCGAGTAGTCGTGCCTGGGGCGCCATCACGGTTATCCGTGTTGATGTAAAAGTTACGCAGCCCCAGAGTTGCCTTGCTGTCTTCGATGAAACCAGCAGCGCCTGCGTGCTGGGCGATTACGCCCAAAGCGACAGACAGTGCCAAGGTGGACTTCTTCATGTACCGCTCCTCTCGTTTCTAATTTTTGTAGTTCTTTGGTCTCGGGTCTGACGCCCTCGATCCACAGATGCGCGATTAGCGCCAGATAGTGACTACCAAGTCAATCGTAACCTAGTGTGTCTACTACTTTCGTCTAACCACCGTTGATTTGGTCCCTGCAGGGTAATGAGTTTTTCATACACCCAAAAAGAATTGTTTCATTCTTTTTCATACAAATTTGGAATAAGCCTTTGCGTAGATCGGGTTGGTCAGCGTAGACGAACCTATCGAAATGCTAATTCCTAAAAAGTATTTTTTAACGCCATCTAGATCAGTAAAGAATAAACGTAACGCTGCAAACGTCACCTACGATCAAAAAAGCGACGCCATGATGGCCAAACGCATATCCTCCAGTCAATTTGTTACAGTTTTTGTATCGGAATAGTTTCTTTTGATGACAAGCCCGGCACTCAACGGCCGAGCAACACCTTCTTCACGCAATCTGCTCCTTGCCGCGCTTACCGTATCGGCCCTTACCGAGCGTTCTGAAGGGTTTATAGCCCTTTATGACAGCCACGTTGTCGCACCCCGGCACACGGCGAGGTCTGAAGGAACCTAAAAAGGTTGGCGCGAGCTAGCTCGCGCCTGCAACAAGGTCGCGAGGGTTAGAGGGCTTTTTCGAAAATCTTCGAATTGCGCTGGTAGTTGTACAGCGAGGCGCGCGCGGACGGCAGACGGTCCACGCTGCTTGGCACAAACCCACGCTCCCGGAACCAATGGGCAGTGCGGGTGGTGAGGACGAACAACGTCTTCAAGCCCTGGGCCCTGGCGCGGGTTTCAATGCGCTCAAGCAGTTCATCGCCGCGCCCGCCGTGGCGGTATTCGGGGTTCACTGCCAGGCACGCGAGTTCACCGGCATCCGAATCGGCGATCTGGTACAGCGCCGCGCAGGCGATGATCATGCCTTCGCGTTCGACCACGCTGAACTGCTCGATTTCGCGCTCCAGCACTTCCCGCGAACGGCGCACCAAAATGCCCTGCTCTTCCAACGGGCTGATCAGGTCGAGCAGGCCACCGACGTCTTCAATCGCCGCCTCGCGTACCAGTTCGAATTGCTCCTGAGCCACCAACGTACCGCCACCGTCGCGGGTGAACAGTTCGGTGAGCAGCGCGCCGTCTTCGGCATAGCTGACGATATGGCTGCGCCCTACCCCGCCCCGGCAAGCCTGGGCCGCTGCGTCGAGCAATTCGGCCTGGTAGTTGCTGCTGCCCAGGCGCTGCAGATGTGCCGGCACCTGCTGCGGACGCAGCTCGCGCACCAAACGCCCATGTTCATCGATCAGGCCGAGATCGGCACCGAACAGCAGCAATTTATCGGCCCCCAAGTCGATCGCGGCGCGAGTAGCGACATCTTCGCAGGCCAGGTTGAAAATCTCTCCGGTGGGCGAGTAACCCAAGGGCGACAGCAAGACGATAGAGCGTTCGTCCAGCAGGCGATTGATGCCCTTGCGGTCGACCCGGCGCACTTCGCCGGTGTGGTGGTAGTCCACGCCTTCGAGTACGCCGATGGGGCGTGCAGTTACCAGATTGCCGCTGGCCACCCGCAGGCGCGAGCCCTGCATGGGAGAAGAGGCCATGTCCATCGACAGGCGTGCTTCGATGGCGATACGCAGATGGCCAACCGCATCGATCACGCACTCCAAGGTGGCGGCATCGGTGATGCGCATGCCTTCGTGGTAAGACGGGGTGAGGCCGCGCGCTTCAAGGCGCGCTTCGATCTGTGGACGCGAACCATGCACCAGCACCAGACGCACGCCCAGACTGTGGAGCAGCACCAGGTCGTGGACGATATTGCCAAAGTTAGGATGGTCCACACCATCGCCCGGCAACATGACCACAAAGGTGCAGTCGCGGTGGGCATTGATGTAAGGGGAAGCATGACGAAGCCAATTGACGTATTCGGGCATAACACCTGGGCCTGTAATAAAAAGCAGCCAAAAAAGGATGAATCGTGAAAGCGCACGGCGGGCTGATGGTTATCGTCGGAACAGGCTTGGCGACACGCTCACTCTCCTTCTATGTACGAACAGGCAGGGGTTAATTTATGCGGGTTTCAGGCAGTAATGTTCGATCAATTCCCGCAATAGACGCACTGTAGGCGTCAGGCGTGACATTTCGAGGTATTCGCCCGGCTGGTGCGCACAGGCGATATCGCCAGGGCCGAGCACTAGGGTTTCACAACCAAGGCGCTGAAGATAAGGCGCTTCGGTGCCGAACGCTACTGCTTCGGCACGATGACCGGTCAAACGTTCCGCAACCCGCACCAGCTCTGCGTCTTCCGGCTGCTCGAATGGCGGCACCGCCGGGAACAGCGGCGCGTAGTCGATCTTGACTTCATGGCGCTCGGCCAACGGTTGGAGCTTCTGCCGAATGGCATCGCGCAACACTTGAGGGTCCATGCCGGGCAGGGGGCGCAAATCGAACTCCAGGGAGCATTGGCCACAGATGCGGTTGGGGTTGTCACCACCGTGGATGCAGCCGAAGTTCAGGGTCGGTTGCGGCACGCTGAATTGCGGATTGCGGTACTCGCGCTGCCAGGCCAGGCGCAGGCCGCGCAGTTCACCGATAGCATCGTGCATAGCCTCAAGGGCGCTGCGGCCGAGGCTGGGGTCCGACGAATGGCCGCTGCGACCGAGAATGTCGATACGCTCCATCATCACGCCTTTATGCAGGCGGATCGGTTTAAGGCCCGTCGGCTCGCCGATCACCGCCGCGCGGCCCAGCGGGCGACCGGCCTCGGCCAGCGCACGGGCGCCGGACATGGAGCTTTCCTCATCGCACGTAGCGAGGATCAGCAAGGGCTGCTTGAACGGTTGATCCAGCAGCGGCAACAGCGCCTCGATGATCAAAGCGAAAAAGCCCTTCATGTCGCAACTACCCAATCCTACCCAGCGACCGTCGATTTCCGTCAGTTTCAGCGGGTCGGTTTTCCACAACGCGGGGTCATAGGGCACGGTGTCGCTATGCCCGGCCAGCACCAGGCCGCCAGGGCCGCTGCCGAAACTGGCGAGTAGATTGAATTTGCCTGGGCTGACGGTCTGGATGTCGATGCTGAACCCCAGATCGCCCAGCCAGCCGGCAAGCAGGTCGATCACGGGGCGGTTGGTCTGGTCCAGGGACGCCTGGGTGCAACTGACCGACGGCGCGGCAATCAACGCGGCGAACTGCTCTTTCATGGACGGCAACGGCATATACAGTCTCCCCACTTCCCGGATGAACCTCACTATAGAGGCATCTGCACGACACAATAAACCGTTGCGGCGCGTTGCCGGGCTCAGTCCTGTACACTGCACGACCTTGGCAGCCACTCTTTTCCCCGGCTGCGCTCCCGATCCTGGATTTTCCGGCCATGCAGAAAGAAACCGAAATCAAGCTCCGCGTCAGCCGCGAAACACTCGCCGCGCTGCGTGAGCACCCGTTACTGAAAAAACGCAACAAAAGTGGCTGGGAACGCCGTGAGTTGATGAACCAGTATTTCGACACCCCCGAGCGCGACCTGGCCCAGGCCAAGGTTGCCCTGCGCCTGCGCAAGGACGGTGACGACATCATTCAAACCCTCAAGACCCGTGGCCAGAGCGTCGCCGGCTTGTCGGAACGCAACGAGTACAACTGGGACTTGCCCAAAGCCAAGCTCGACGTGAAGAAACTCGACGGCGAGTGCTGGCCCGAGCAACTGGCCGAACTGGACAAAAAAACCCTCAAGCCGATTTTTACCACCGACTTCGTGCGTGAACGCGCCGAAATCGCCTGGGGCCGCGGCAAGGCCAAGGTGGTGATCGAAGCGGCTCTGGACCTGGGCCATGTAGTGGCCGGCAAACAGAAAGAAGAAATCTGCGAGCTGGAACTGGAACTGCGCGAAGGCGAGCCGGCCGCCCTGCTGGAACTGGCCGCCGAACTGGCCGCCACCCTGGCGCTGATGCCATGCGATATCAGCAAGGCCGAGCGCGGCTACCGCCTGTATGACGCCAGCAGTTACTCCCTGAGCCTGCCGGCGCCACAGCTACACGCCGAAATGCCGCTGGACGATGCTTTCGCCGCCCTGATGTGGCACCTGCTCGGCAGCAGCCAGCGCCTGGCTGAACAATACCGTTTCAACGGCCACTGGCGCCTGCTGCAGGACTGGGTCGATAACCTCGGCGAACTGCGCGCTCTGGTCGGCAGCCTCGGCCAGGCCGCGCCCCGCCAGTCCACCAGCGAACTGCGCACTGCGCTGGACGCGCTGCTGGAAGACTGGCGCCCACTGGTGCAGGCCGGTGACGATGATGAAGACATCCGTAAAGCCGCACCGGAACAATTCGCCGAAGAATTGGAAGACGTGCGCTGGGGCCTGTTCTCACTCAACACGTCGCGCTGGCTGATGGCCCGCACCTGGACCGCCGACCGCAACGTGCGTGGCAACCGCCAGGGCGCCGCGCAAATCGCCAACTGGTTGCCGCGCCTGCTGGCCGACGACGCCGTCGCCTTGCAACTGCCACGCTACCAACAGCAGCCGGAAGACTTGGCCGAGCAACTGCCACGTATCGAACGCATCCAGGCCTGGCTGCACCACGCCCGCCATGTGCTGGACATTCCGGAACTGGATCGTCTCTACGGCGAGCTGAACAAGTTGGCGCTACTGGCCAACCAGCCGATCACCGATGAGTCGCTGGATGCGCGGATGCACCAGGCGATTGCGGTGTATCAGAACCGTGCGTGGAAGACCCTGCTGCGTTTGTAACATTGCAATCGGCCGCCAGCCCTCCTTCCACATATGAAATGCATTCCAAGTGTGGGAGGGGGCTCGCCCCCGATAAGATCCACCCGATCAGCGCAATACTGGCAGGCTGGTGGTCGACTTGATTTCAGACAGCGCCACAATCGAATTGACCTCCTGAATCCCAGGCACCATCGACAGCTTCTCGAAGAAAAACCGTTCGTACGCCTCGATGTCCGACGTCACGATGCGCAGCAGGAAATCCACCGCGCCCATCAGCACGTAACACTCCAACACTTCCGGAAACCCGCGAATCGCCTCGGTGAACTCAGTGAAGTTGGAACGGCCGTGGGCGTTGAGTTTGACCTCGGCGAATATCTGCGTGTTAAGGCCGATTTTCTTGCGATCCAGCAACGTCACCTGACCGCGTATCACCCCTTCCTCCTTGAGCCGTTGAATCCTGCGCCAACAAGGCGACTGGGACAGACCGACCTGCTCAGCGATCTGCGCGCTGGACAGCGACGCATCTTCTTGCAGCAAGGCCAGGATGCGGCGATCGTAGGCGTCCAATTCACTGTGCATAAAAATACCTTCTTTGGACCGTCTATTGGATTGAATACGTTTTTATGTCCGTATTTACGCCAATATTAGATAAGAAATCTCCGAGGTTGGATGTAAAAATTCCTCCACTCAATTTGGAGAGTCAGCATGCACGCCGTCGAAACCACTCCGCCTGTCACCCGCGTCGATGCATGGGCCGTCAACACCGCCCACTGTCAGGCCCACTACCAGATCGTCGCCGAAGCCGAGCCCGATGTGCTGTGCCGCGTGCTCAACTATTTCGCCCTGCAATTTCTTACGCCTCGGCAGGTCTCGGTGAGTCGAGACGTAGACGTACTGAATATCCAAATTGTGCTCGATGGTCTGAGCTGGCATCGGGCCCAGGTGATCGGCGAAAAGATTCGAAACCTGATCAGCGTATGTTCTCTGGACGTGTGGACGCCCGATGCACTGGGGGCCGGCGTCCAGATGGCGATGGCCAGGTAAAAACCTGCAACACAGGTTGACGGGGCGAGCGTCGGAGGCTGACTAGCCTGGGAGAACATCCAAGGCCATCCGGAAACCTCTTCATGCCTGCTGATCGTCGTTTGGAACTGCACCCGTTGCTGCCTCCCTTGGTGGAATATGGGCTGATTACGCCCGACATCGCGCACCGCTTATCGGCGTTGCCAGCCGATACGACCCGCCACCCACTGGAGCGCATCGCGGAGCTGGGGCCATGCCTGGAACGCCTCACTCAGTGGCTTGCCGAGCAGGCCGGGCAAATCTATCTACGCATCGACCCGCTGAAGATCGACGTCGCGACGGTGGTGCCGCTAATGTCCCATGCGTTCGCCCAACGCCACGGCATCCTGGCGGTGGCCGTGGACGCGCAAACCGTCACCGTTGCCAGCGCGCAACCCTATGTGACCTGCTGGGAGGCCGGCCTGGCGCAGGTGCTCAAGCGTTCGATCACGCGCGTGGTGGCCAACCCGCAGGATATTCAGCGCTGCATCGGCGAATTCTATCGGCTGGCAAAATCGGTCAACGGTGCTGAGCAGAAGGTCACCGCGCCAGGCCATCCGGACCTGCTCAACCTTGGGGGCAGCGATCAGGAGCCGGACGCTAACGATGCGCACATTGTCCATATCGTCGATTGGCTGCTGCAGTACGCCTTTGCCCAGCGGGCCAGCGATATCCATATCGAACCCTGCCGGGATCAAGGTCGCGTGCGCTTTCGCATTGACGGGCTGCTGCACGATGTCTATCAATTCCCACCCCAGGTTGCGGTGGCTGTGGTCAGCCGCCTCAAGAGCCTGGGCCGCATGAACGTGGCGGAGAAACGTAAACCCCAGGACGGTCGGGTGAAGACCAAAAGCCCGGCGGGTATGGAAATCGAGTTGCGCCTGTCGACCCTACCCACGGCCTTCGGCGAAAAACTGGTGATGCGGATTTTCGACCCTCAGGTCCTGCTCAAGAGTTTTGACCAGTTGGGTTTGTCGGATGACGACCGGCACCGCTGGAATGCCATGACGCGCCAGACCAACGGCATCATCCTGGTCACCGGGCCTACCGGCTCAGGCAAAACCAGCACGCTCTACACCACGCTCAAACAGCTCGCGACCCGTGAGGTCAACCTGTGCACCGTGGAGGACCCGATCGAGATGGTCGAGCCGGCGTTCAATCAGATGCAGGTGCAACACAATATCGACCTGACCTTTGCCAGCGGCATCCGCGCCCTGCTGCGCCAGGACCCGGACATCATCATGATCGGCGAGATCCGCGACCAGGAAACCGCAGAAATGGCTATCCAGGCCGCGCTGACCGGGCATCTCGTGCTGTCCACCCTGCACACCAACGACGCGCCCAGCGCCATCAGTCGGCTACAGGAGCTGGGTATTGCTCATTATTTGATCAAGGCTACCTTGTTGGGGGTGATGGCGCAGCGCTTGGTAAGGGTGCTTTGTCCTTATTGCAAGCGTATGGGCGATGACGGCCATGAAGCGGTGGGATGTGCGGAGTGCCGTCACAGCGGTTACCGGGGACGAGCCGGTGTTTACGAAATCATGATATTGGACGAGTCGCTCAAAGCGCTGATTACCCCGGGCGCCGATGTTCAAGCCCTGCGTCAGGCGGCGATGGCGCACGGGATGTGCAGCTTGCGCATGGCGGGCATGCAGAAGGTCAGGACGGGGCAGACCTCCTTGGCTGAAGTGCTGCGGGTCACCCCCTCAGATTCAGTAACAAATCCCTAGATTACGGCGCGGACAGATCGTTCTTATCGCAGACAACACCATTACAATCAGCAAACGTTGCGTCACTGACATCATCAGATAGGGAATCGTCATGCAAATCGGAACCGTACTGCTGCTCTTTGTAGGATTGGCCATCGCCATTCTGTTCATGGGCTTCAAAGTCGTGCCCCAGGGTTACCAATGGACGGTCGAGCGCTTTGGTCGCTATACCAACACCCTCAAGCCAGGCCTGAACATCATCATCCCGGTCATGGACCGTATCGGTCGCAAGATCAACGTAATGGAAAGCGTGCTGGATATCCCGCCGCAGGAAGTCATCACTGCCGATAACGCCACCGTGCAGATCGATGCCGTGTGTTTCTTCCAGGTGGTCAATACCGCTCAGGCTGCCTACGAGGTCAACAACCTCGAACACGCCATTCGGAATCTGCTGCAAACCAATATCCGAACCGTACTCGGCTCGATGGAACTGGATGCCATGCTGAGCCAGCGCGATGGCATCAATGAAAAACTGCTGAAGACCGTGGACGAAGCCACCGCGCCCTGGGGCATCAAGATCACACGTATCGAAATCAAAGACATCAGCCCCCCGGCCGACCTGATGGCAGCCATGTCCGGTCAGATGAAAGCCGAGCGGATCAAGCGTGCGCAAATCCTCGAAGCTGAAGGGCTGCGGGCATCGGCGATCCTCACCGCAGAGGGTAAAAAGCAGGCCCAGATTCTGGAGGCCGAAGGTAGCCGGCAAGCGGCGTTCCTCGAATCCGAAGCCCGTGAACGCCAGGCCGAGGCCGAAGCACGGGCAACCCAAGTGGTGTCGGAAGCCATCGCCTCGGGCAACGTGCAGGCGGTCAACTACTTCGTCGCGCAAAAGTATATCGACGCCCTGGGCAAGCTGGCCTCGGCCAACAACAGCAAGGTCATCCTGATGCCGCTTGAAGCCAGCCAGGTGATCGGTGCGGTCGGTGGCATCGGCGAGATCGTCAAGGCAACGTTCGATAACAAGAAGGGCTGAGGCCATCGCCATGTGGGATTTCCTGCTGCACCTGTCGTTTTGGGATTGGCTGGCCTTGGGCACGGTGCTGTTGATTCTTGAGGTCTTCGGCGCCGGTGGTTACCTGCTATGGATGGGTATCGCAGCGGCAGCCGTGGGCGTGATCAAGTTTCTGGTTCCGCCCCTCGCGCTGGAATGGCAACTGCTGTTGTTTGCCGTGCTGTCGATATTGACGGCGGTGTACTGGTGGAAGCGCCAGCGCAGTAGCGCCAAGGTCAGTGACCAACCGGGGCTGAATGAACGCGGCTCAGAGTTGATCGGCCGCACATTCGTGGTGCACCAGGCGATTGTGGATGGAAGAGGTAAGGTGAAGGTCGGCGATGGTGTGTGGATGGTCAGCGGCCCCGACTGCCCGGTAGGCGCTCAAGTACGCGTGATTGCCCAGGAAGGCGTGGTGTTGAAGGTTGAAACTGTTTAGTCAATGACGGAACTCGATTGGGCTAACCACGATCCAAACGTACAGATCACCCACCCGGAGTCACCCATCATGCGTCTCAAATATGCTGTCGCAACCCTCGCTGTGCTTTCCCTTCCTGTCGGTTCAGCCATGGCCGACAGTTTCTGGCGCAATGTCATCTCTTCCGGTGCCACCACCGGCTCGACCTACCTGACATTCAAAGACCACAAACTGGTGGTCGCCGCTCAAGATGACGCCGGCAGCTTCGTAGCCAGCGACGGTGGTATCCGTGGCCCTTACCTGGAGGCCGCAATGCAGAAAGTCCGCGCCGACAACCCAGGCTTGCAAGCCACGGACATGGAGTTGGCCAACGCCATCCTCGCGAAAAACGCTGTCACCGAGTGATAGCTTCTCGCTGAAAAATGCCGCTTTTGAAGCGGCATTTTTTTGCCCGTAAGGTGACGATTCATTCACAGGCGACAGGCTATATTCAGTCGAACCGTGCAACCATGCCGGTGCGCACACGCCTCACCACCATCGCCAATCAGAACGGATGCCGTCATCGTCATGAGCCAACAGCCTTTCCTGCCGTTTTCCAAACCCACCATCGATGAAGCCACCATTTCGGCGGTAGGCGACGTATTGCGCTCCGGCTGGATCACCAGTGGGCCGAAGGTGCAGGCGTTCGAGGCGCAACTGTCGGAATATTTTGGCGGCCGTCCGGTGCGCACGTTCAACTCCGGCACCTGCACCATGGAGATTGCCTTGCGCATCGCGGGCATCGGGCCGGGCGATGAAGTCATCACTACACCGATCTCTTGGGTAGCCACCGCCAACGTCATTCTGGAAGTCGGCGCCACACCGGTATTCGCCGATATCGACCCTGTTACCCGTAATATCGACCTGGCCCAAGTGGAAGCCGCGATCACACCACGCACCAAGGCAATCATTCCTGTCTATCTGGCCGGTTTGCCGCTGGACATGCCGATGCTTTATGCACTGGCCAATAAGTACAACTTGCGTATCGTCGAAGATGCCGCCCAGGCGCTGGGCTCCACCTGGGACGGCGAGCGCATCGGCGCCACTGGGGATTTCGTGTCGTTCAGTTTCCAGGCAAACAAGAACATTACCTGCTCCGAGGGCGGCTGCCTGGTGCTGAACAATGCCGATGAGGCGCGGCTGGCCGAAAAGTACCGCCTGCAGGGCGTGACCCGTACCGGCTTCGACGGTCTGGATGTGGATGTACTAGGCGGCAAGTTCAATATGACCGACATTGCTGCCGCCATTGGGCTGGGACAATTCGCTCATATCGAGCAGATCACTGCCCATCGCCAGAATCTTGCGCGTCACTACTTCAACTGTTTTGGCAATGACTTCGAAGAAAAGTACGGGGCGCAACTGCCGCCGGCCGACTTCGAAAACAGCAACTGGCACCTGTTCCAACTCGTGCTGCCGGAACGCCAGGACGGTTTGCCCGCCCGCGCCACATTTATGGAGCGGATGCAGGCCCACGGTGTTGGCATTGGCTATCACTACCCGCCGATCCACCTGCTGAGCCTGTATCGGGCGCAGGGGTTCAAGGAAGGCATGTTCCCGGTGGCGGAAAAGGTCGGGCGTTTGATCGTGTCGTTGCCGATGTTCATGGCGATGACGGAGGCGGATGTGGAGCGCTCGGTGGCGGCGGTAAAGGCCGTCTTGACGGCGAGCTGAACACTCACGGCTCAATGTGGGAAGGAATTGTCGCCCTCCCACATGAGACGTGCGTTATTCGCCGATGGAAGCTTTGTAGCCGGCGGCATCCAGCAATTGGTCCAACTCAGCCGGATTGCTTGGCTTGAGCTTGAAGATCCATGCCGCGTACGGGTCGGAGTTCAGCAGTTCAGGGCTACCGCTCAATTCCTCATTGACGGCAGTCACTTCACCTGCGATCGGGGCGTAGATATCCGAAGCCGCTTTCACCGACTCAACCACCCCAGCCTGGCCGCCGGCCGCGAACGTGGCGCCCACCTCAGCCAACTCAACAAACACCACATCCCCCAACGCTTCCTGGGCGTGATCGGAAATACCGACGGTCACCGTGCCGTCAGCTTCCAAACGGGCCCATTCATGACTCTCGGCAAAACGCAGGTCGGCTGGGATATTGCTCATTGTCTGTGTCCTCAAGAAGAAATGTCAGCGGCCATTGGCCCGCCGGAATAGTTAGATCAAGGTTTTGCCATGACGTACAAAGGTCGGTTTGACCACTCGAACCGGGTACCACTTGCCGCGGATTTCCACTTCGGCCCGGTCGGCGGTTGCCTTCGGTACACGCGCCAGGGCAATGGATTTGCTCAGCGTAGGAGAGAAACTACCACTGGTGATCTCCCCTTCGCCAACATTGGCGATACGAACCACCTGATGAGCGCGTAAAACCCCACGTTCTTCCAGCACCAGCCCCACCAATTTGAACCGCACACCCGCCGCCTGCTCTGCTTCCAGCGCGGCGCGACCGATGAAATTGCGCTCGGCCGGCTCCCAGGCGATGCTCCAAGCCATATTGGCGGCCAGGGGCGAGACGTCTTGGTGGATGTCCTGGCCATAGAGGTTCATACCGGCCTCAAGGCGCAACGTGTCACGAGCGCCCAGGCCGATGGGCGAGATGCCGGCGCCAACAAGGTCGTTGAAGAAACCCGGCGCCTGATCGGCAGGCAGCACAATTTCCAGGCCGTCTTCGCCGGTGTAACCCGTGCGGGCGATAAACCAATCGCCATCGGCCTGGCCTTCGAAAGGCTTGAGTTGATGAATCAAGGCGCCACGCGACTGAGTGACCAGCTCGGCAATTTTATGCCGGGCTTGGGGGCCTTGGATGGCCAGCATCGCCAGTTCCGGCCGTTCACGCAGTTGCGCTTGGTACTCGCCCAGTTGCGCCTGCATCCAGGCCATGTCCTGGTCACGGGTGGCGGCGTTGACCACCAGCCGATAACCGGTTTCGGTGCGGTACACGATCATGTCGTCCACCACACCGCCCCGCTCGTTGAGCATGGCGCTGTACAACGCATGGCCGCAGCCATGCAAACGACCGACATCATTGGCCAGCAGGTGCTGGAGCCATTCCTTGGCCTGGGGGCCTGTGACATCGATCACGGTCATATGAGATACATCGAACACCCCGCAGTCGCGTCGCACCTGATGGTGCTCTTCAACTTGCGAGCCGTAGTGCAAAGGCATATCCCAACCGCCAAAATCGACCATTTTCGCGCCGAGGGCGAGATGCAGGTCATACAGAGGCGTACGCTGTCCCATGGGTTTCTCCTTCCGGGCTTGGCGAAGGTGCGCAGCGTTACCAAGCGTGCTGGAGGCCTTGAACGACAAGGTCTGCATGACGCTCAGCGCGCCGATCCGAAGGATGGACCGCACCGAATGCCGCGCATTGTAGCCGCAAGCCGTAGGACTGGCACCTAACCGATTTGCCGAGCTGAACGACGGATCAGCCCGATGACCGGCAGCAGCCCCACCAACACCAGCGTCAATGCCGGCAGAGAGGCCCGCGCCCACTCGCCCTCACTGGTCATTTCAAACACGCGTACCGCCAGCGTGTCCCAGCCGAACGGGCGCATCAGCAGGGTCGCGGGCATTTCCTTGAGCACATCGACAAACACCAACAACGCCGCGCTCAAGGCGCCGGGAAGCAACAGCGGCAGATACACTTTGCAAAACAGTCGCGGACCACTCACACCCAGGCTGCGCGCAGCCTCCGGCAACGACGGACGGATTCGCGCCAGGCTGTTTTCCAGTGGCCCGAACGCAACCGCCAGGAAGCGCACCAGATACGCAAGCACCAACGCGGCGAGGCTACCGAGCAGCAACGGTCTGCCCGCACCGCCCAGCCAGACAGACAGCGGCACCACCAGTTCGCGGTCCAGATAGCTGAAGGCCAACATGATCGACACCGCCAGCACCGACCCCGGCAAGGCATAGCCCACATTGGCCAGGCTGATCCCGGAACGAATCGCCCGAGTCGGCGACAGACGATTGGCGAAGGCCAGCACCAAGGCCACGCTCACAGTAATCAGCGCCGCGATACCGCCGAGATACAGGGTGTGGACGATCAAGCCGGCGTAGCGCTCATCCAGGTCGAAGCGACCGCGTTGCCAGAACCAAGCCACCAGCTGCAGCAGCGGAATCACAAAGGCGCACGCAAATACCAGCCCGCACCAGGTACTCGCCGCCGCCGCTTTGAACCCTCGCAGGTGATACAGCGCCTTGCTCCGCGGCCGTTCATTGCTGGGGCGGCTGGCACCTCGCGCGCGGCGCTCACCGTAGAGCACCAGCATAACCACCAGCAGCAACAAGCTAGCCAGCTGGGCTGCGCTGGACAGGCTGAAAAATCCGTACCACGTCTTGTAGATGGCGGTGGTGAACGTATCGAAGTTGAACACCGACACGGCGCCAAAATCCGCCAGGGTCTCCATCAGGGCCAGGGCCACACCCGCCCCGATTGCCGGTCGCGCCATGGGCAGCGCCACACGCCAGAACGCCTGCCAGGGCGATTGCCCCAGCACCCGCGCGGCTTCCATCAAGCCCTTGCCCTGGGCCAGGAACGCGGTGCGTGCCAATAGGTAGACATAGGGATAGAACACCAGCACCAACACGATGATCACGCCACTGGTGGAACGCACCCGGGGCAGGCGCAGGCCCGTACCGAACCACTCACGCAGCAGCGTCTGCACCGGACCCGAAAAGTCCAGCAAGCCGACAAAGACAAAAGCCAGCACATAAGCCGGAATGGCGAAAGGCAACATCAATGCCCAGTCGAGCCAGCGCCGTCCGGGAAATTCGCAGAGACTGGTCAGCCAGGCCAGGCTAACCCCCAGCAGCGTCACGCCTACGCCCACACCCAGCACCAACGTGAGGGTATTGCCCAGCAGGCGTGGCATCTGGGTATCCCAGAGGTGAGACCAGATTTGCGCGTCGATGCTTTGCCAGGACAACACCAGCACGCTCAGCGGCAGCAGCACCAGGGCGGCGACGGTAAAGACCGGCAGGTACCAGCGGCGTTGGGCGGGGTGGGCCAAAGGGGGGCTCTCGGTAATGAATATCTTGAAATCACCGCAACCCAATGTGGGAGGGGCTTGCCCCCGATGGCAGAGTGTCAGTCTACTGATCAGTGACTGATCCGCTGCCATCGGGGGCAAGCCCCCTCCCACATTTGGATCTGCGGCGTCCTACAAATTGTACTTAGTTCCAGCCGGCGCGATCCATCAACCGAATGGCTTCTGCCTGACGTTTACCTGCGACTTCCACCGGCAGGGTATCCGCAACGAACTTACCCCAGGTCGCCACTTCGGCCGACGGCGGCACTGCCGGGTTGGCCGGGAACTCCTGGTTCACGTCGGCGAAAATCTTCTGTGCTTCAGGAGTGGTCATCCATTCCACCAGAGCCTTGGCGGCGTCCGGATGTGGCGCGTATTTGGTCAGGCCGATGCCAGACAGGTTCACATGCACGCCTCGGTCGCCCTGGTTGGGCCAGAACAGTTTTACCGGCAGGTCAGGCTTCTGTTTGTGCAGACGGCCGTAGTAGTAGGTGTTGACGATGCCTACATCGCACTGGCCCGCATTGATGGCCTCCAACACGGCGATGTCATCGGAGAACACGTCGGTAGACAGGTTATTGACCCAGCCCTTGATGATTTCTTCGGTCTTGGCCGCGCCGTGGGTTTCGATCAGGGTCGCGGTCAGGGACTGGTTGTAGACCTTTTTCGCCGTGCGCAGGCACAGGCGACCCTCCCACTGCTTGTCTGCCAGGGCTTCGTAGGTGGTCAGATCGCTGGGTTTAACCCGGTCGGTGGAATACGCGATGGTCCGCGCGCGCAGGCTCAAGCCGGTCCAGGCATGAGCCGATGAGCGGTATTGAAGGGGAATGTTCTTGTCGATCACCGGGGAGGTGAACGGTTGCAGGATGCCCATTTGCTCGGCTTGCCAGAGGTTGCCGGCGTCGACGGTGAGCAACAGATCGGCGGTGGCGTTTTCACCCTCGGCCTTGATGCGCTGCATCAGCGGGGCTTCCTTATCGGTAATGAACTTCACCTTCACGCCGGTCTTTTGGGTATAGGCGTCGAACACCGGCTTGATCAGTTCGTCGATGCGCGAGGAGTAGACCACCACCTCATCAGCGGCCTGCGCGGCGCAGGTGCCGACGAGCGTAAGTGCCAGGGCAGTCAGGAGGCGCTTGGGTACCAGCATGGGGGCGGTCTCTCATTTGCAAATAGAGGGCAAATGATAAGGACTCACATTTGGTACCTCAATCAATCGCTCGGCGGAGGCGTTACCAGATGTTGCACGACCCGTTCAGGGCCTGGCCAACTCCGGCAAGTCCCCGCTCAAGCCCAGGGCCTGACGCACGAACAGCGCTTTGGCTTCCGGCATTTGGTCGACCATTTTCAAGCCCGCATTGCGCAACCAGCGCAGCGGCAGTTGGTCGGCCTGGAACAACCGCTCGAATCCCTCCATCGAGGCCATCAGCGCCAGGTTATGCGGCATGCGGCGCCGCTCGTAGCGGCTCAGCACTTTCACATCCGCCAGGCGCTCACCGCGCTCAGTGGCCGCCAGCAGCACTTCGGCCAGCACCGCCGCGTCGAGAAACCCCAGGTTCACGCCCTGCCCCGCCAGCGGATGGATGACGTGGGCGGCATCGCCGATCAGCGCCAGGCCTTCAGCCACGTAGCGTTTGGCATGGCGCTGGCGCAATGGCACGCACACCCGCGGGTCGGCGCTCACCACGCTGCCCAGGCGGCCTTCGAAGGCGCGCTCCAGTTCACGGCAGAAGCTGTCTTCATCCAATGCCATCAAGCGTTCGGCTTCAGTCGGCGTGGTCGACCAGACAATCGAGCACCAATCCTGCTGGCCGTCACGCTCCAGCGGCAAAAACGCCAGGGGGCCAGTATCGGTAAAGCGCTGCCAGGCCGTGCGCTGGTGCGGCTGACTGCTGCGCACGCTGGTGACGATGGCGTGATGCAGGTAATCCCACTCACGGGTCGCGGTGCCGGTAAGGCGGCGCACGGCGGAGTTCGCTCCGTCGGCAGCCACCACCAGCGGCGCCCGCAGCGTGCGGCCATCGGCCAGGGTCAGCAGCCATTCATCGCCGGAGCGCCGCATCTGCTCAAGTCGCGCATTGGCCAAAAGCCCGAGGTCGCAGTCGTGCAGGCGGTCGAGCAAAGCGTCCTGAACCACACGGTTCTCGACGATATGCCCGAGCACCTCGGCGTGCACGCTGGCTGCCGAAAAGTGGATCTGCCCCGTGCCGCTGCCGTCCCACACCTGCATCTGGCCATAGGGGCTGGCGCGGCGCGAGGCGATGCCGTCCCAGGCGCCCAGTTGTTCGAGAATGCGCTGGCTGGCGGCCGACAACGCGCTCACACGGGGTTCGAAGGCCGCGTCGCGGTCGAACGGCTTGACACTCAGCGGGCTGCCATCGAGCAGCAGCACCTGTAGGCCGCTGCCTTGCAACGCCAGCGCCAGGGCGCTTCCGACCATTCCGGCCCCGACAATCAGCACATCTGCGCGCATGTCCATGCTTTAAGCCTGTCTCGCTGGCGGCTTGCGCCGCACGTAAAGGGTTTTGTCGACTCGCGCCACCAGGGTGCCAGAGCCGTCATGAATCTGGACCTTGAGGTGGGGCAAGTATTTATCGCCCCCTTCGGTCTGGCGACGCACCTCGTCGAGCAAGGTTTCGTCGATAAAAAACTCGGCATACACCGGGCCTTTACCCGGCGAGATGAAATCGATGCTGGCCGCTTTGTCCCAGACGATGTAATCGCGCCCCAGGTTCTCCATGAGCATCAGCATGTAGAACGGGTCGACCATCGAATACAGGCTGCCGCCGAATTGCGTTCCCACATAATTGCGGTTGTACCACCCCAGGCCCATGCGCACTTTGACGTGCCGAAAGTCGGCGCTCATGTGCTGCACGCTGATGCCCGCGCCCAGGTACGGCGGGTACAGGGTCATGACCCAGCGCAACAGACGCGCCTTGCCCAGGCGCTCGATCAGCCATTTACGCATCGGGGCGCGTACCCAGGCCCATGGCCTGACGGGCAAACCAGCGCTTGGCCGGCGGTAGAAGATCCAGGCCCAGCAGGCCCACATTGCGGCCCAGCGCCACCAAGGGTTGCGCGCTGCCGAACAAGCGCGTGACCTGGTCGGAGAAGCCCACGGTAAGCTTCTGGTCCATACGTTGGCGGTCACGATAGGCTTGCAGGGTCGCCAGATCGCCTGGCACGGCCGGCCCAGCCAGCAGCGCTTCGGCTAAAGCATGGGCGTCACGCAGGGACAGGTTGAAACCCTGTCCGGCAATCGGGTGCAGGCTGTGGGCGGCGTTGCCGATTATGGCCAGGTGCGAGCGCACTTGTTCTTCGGCTTCCACCAACGTCAGCGGATACAGATGACGCGCGCCAACCTGCTTGAGCGTGCCCAGGCGATAGCCGAACACGCCCTGCAACTCGCTGAGAAAACTGCGCTCGTCAAGGTCGGCCAGGCGCTGGGCGTCCATGCCGACACGGGTCCACACCAGCGCGCAGCGGTTGTCCGGCAACGGCAGCAAAGCCATCGGACCATCATCGGTGAAGCGCTCGAAGGCTTCGCCGTTATGGGCTTCGCTAGGGGTGATATTGGCGATCAGCGCACTCTGGTTGTAGGGCCGGGTTTTCACGCCGACGCCCAGTTGCTCGCGCAAACCGGAACGGCCGCCATCGGCCAGCACGGCCAAGTCGCACTCCAGCTCGGTTTCATCGTCGAGGGTCAGGCGATAGCCATCGGGCAGCGGCACCATGCGGGTAACTTGCGCGGGGCAGCGCCAGCTCACCACGTCGCTGTCCAGGCCTTGCCACAGGCACTGGCCCAGCCAGGCGTTTTCCACCACATAGCCCAAGGCCGGCACGCCCTCTTCCATGGCGGACAAGCGCGCAGTGGAAAAACGCCCACGGTCCGACACATGAATCTGCTTGATCGGCTCGGCGCGGCGGGCAATGGCCTGCCACAGGCCCAGCCGCTGATAGATCTGCCGAGCGCCAAACGACAGCGCCGAGGAGCGCGCGTCGTAGCTGGGCTGGTAACTGTCGCCGGGGGCGAACGGTTCGATCAGCACGATCTTCCAACCGCGCGCCTTGGCACCGGCCTGCAACGCCAGCGCCAGGCTGGCGCCCACCAAGCCGCCGCCGATAATCGCCAGGTTGACCCGGCTCATCGGGCGGCCGCCATCAATGCTTCGATATCGGCGACGGTCTTGGGCACGCCGCCGGTCAGGATTTCACAGCCTTGCTTGGTCACCACCACGTCGTCCTCGATGCGCACGCCAATGCCACGCCATTTCTTTGCTACGTTCTGGTTGTCCGGCGAAATATAAATCCCCGGTTCCACCGTCAGCGCCATGCCGACTTCCAGCACGCGCCACTCACCGCCCACTTTGTACTCGCCCACATCGTGCACATCCATGCCCAGCCAATGGCCGGCGCGGTGCATATAGAAAGCTTTGTACGCTTCGCTGGCGATCAATTCGTCGACATCGCCTTGCAACAACCCCAGTTTCACCAGCCCGGCGGTGATCACCTGCACGGTGGCCTCATGGGCCTGGTTCCAATGCTTGTTGGGGGCGATCTGGGCAAACGCGGCCTCTTGGGAGGCCAGCACGATTTCATAGATCGCCTTCTGCTCCGGCGAAAACCGGCCATTGACCGGCCAGGTGCGGGTGATATCGCTGGCGTAGCAGTCGATTTCACAACCGGCGTCGATCAACACCAGATCGCCGTCCTTGAGCAGTGCGTCATTTTGCTGGTAGTGCAGGATGCAGCTGTTGCGACCAGCAGCGACGATAGACCCATAGGCCGGCATCTTTGCGCCGCCCTTGCGGAACTCGTAGTCCAGCTCGGCTTCCAGGCTGAACTCGTACAAACCGGCGCGGCTGGCCTGCATCGCTCGCACATGGGCGGCACAGGAAATCCGTGCAGCTTCGCGCATCACCTTCAGTTCCGCCGCCGATTTATACAGGCGCATGTCGTGGAGCAAATGATCCAGGGCAACGAATTCGTTCGGGGGCTGGGCACCCAGGTGGGCCTTGGAGCGGATCACGTTGATCCATTCCATCAAATGCCGGTCGAATTCGGCATTGCTGCCCATGGCTGAGTACACGCGGTCGCGGCCCTCAATGAGGCCCGGCAGGATGTCGTCGATATCGGTGATGGGGAAGGCGTCGTCGGCGCCAAAGTCACGGACCGCGCCTTCAGTGCCGGCGCGCAGGCCGTCCCACAGCTCGCGTTCGGCATTGCGCTCGCGGCAAAACAGCACGTACTCGCCATGTTGACGACCGGGCATCAGCACAATGACTGCTTCTGGTTCCGGGAAACCGCTCAGGTATTGGAAGTCGCTGTCCTGGCGGTAAACATGCTCCACATCGCGATTGCGGATAGCTACGGCGGCGGCTGGCAGGATCGCGATGCTGTTGGGTTCCATCTGCGCCATGAGCGCCTTGCGGCGTCGGGTGTATTCCGCTTTGGGGATATGGATCATGGGCAGATGGGCTTCCTTTCTCAGTGCAGCGACGGCTTGGGCGCGGCAGGTTCAGCGGATTTCTTGGTCTCGGTGAACAGCAGCAGCGGCGCGACGCGCAAGTACTCCATGACTTCCATGTAATCGCTTTCGCCGTCCTCGGACTCTTCCAGGGCGTCTTGCACCTGAGAGATGGCGGCCAGGTCCTGCAACACTTCCTTGGCGTCGGTGCTCAGCTCCAGGCCGCCGGCGTTCACGCCGAAACCGTGGAGGAAGCCCTGGCACCATTGGCCCACCGCTGCGGCGCGGTCGGCCAGCGGTGCGTCGTCAGTCGGCAGCAGCAGGACCACGGTGATGTCATCACCGGTCAGTTCGCCCTTGACCATTTCCTGCAGGCCGACCAGCGCATTGCGCACGTTATCTTCGGGCTCTTTTTCCAACAGTTCGGCCACATCGGCCAACCAGTTGTCGGGGTCGAAGCCGACACCGGTGCAACTGCGGCCCAACAGCACGCCGTGCAGTTCGGCCGGGGAGCAAGGGTGGCCGCTGGCGTTCAGCAGAGCGGAGAAAGCGTCGTATGGGGAATTCTTAATGGGCATGATGAGCTAGGCGCCAGGCGGCGCGATGTCTAGAATGAAGCGCTGTATCCTAGCACCGGCAGACGCACCCGACTATCAAGGGCGTCAGATCGTTTATCCTGCAGTTGCCATTCATCAGACAAATCCAGTGGAACCCAATGGAAGACACCGACCTGCAAGCGCTGATGGCCAGACTCGAGCTGCTAATTACTCGGGTCGAGCAACTTAAGAGTCAAAACAGACTCCTATTAGCTCAGGAAAAGACCTGGCGCGAGGAACGCGCTCACCTCATTGAAAAAAACGAAATCGCCCGGCGTAAGGTCGAATCGATGATTTCGCGCCTGAAGGCCCTGGAGCAAGACTCATGAGTTCAAGCAATAGCGTCACCGTGCAGATCCTGGATAAAGAGTATTCGATCATCTGCCCCCAGGAAGAGCGCAACAACCTGGTGAGCGCCGCCCGCTACCTGGATGGCAAGATGCGTGAAATCCGCAGCA
Source organism: Pseudomonas rhodesiae (assembly GCF_013285305.1). NCBI lineage: Bacteria > Pseudomonadati > Pseudomonadota > Gammaproteobacteria > Pseudomonadales > Pseudomonadaceae > Pseudomonas > Pseudomonas rhodesiae. Next base: position 5,702,419 of record NZ_CP054205.1, read on the forward strand.
GCGGCAAAGTCATCGGCGCCGACCGCATCGCTGTGATGGCTGCGCTGAACATTACCCATGACTTGTTGCACAAGCAGGAACGCCCGGACGTACAGGCCAGCGGCTCGACGCGCGAGCAAGTGCGTGACCTGCTGGAACGCGTGGATCTGGCGCTTGCCAGCGACTCGGATGCACCCAAGGGCTGATTGCCGCGTCTGTTTAAGGTATACTCGCCCTCACTCCCTGGCGTGTTTGCCAGTCGGCGATGTCCCTGAGCCGATTCGCACTACCCTGGAAGTTGCACGTTGGGCTGGTGTGCATGTCCGCTAGACGGAAAGCCTTAAAGCCTACTGCTTCTTCCACCTTGAACTTTCGGGTTCAAGGGCTAAGTCGACAGCGGCTCTGTCGGGGAGCCTGAATTCCCAAACTCAATGCCAGTCTCAGGACTGGCATTGTTTTATGAGCCGAACAGCCATGACCGAAACTGCGCCGCTTTCCCGTCCGCAACTTCGACGCCTGTTGCGCAAGGCCCGCCGCGCCCTCACGCCGAGCGAGCAACGCCAGGCCGCTCAGGGCCTGTACCGGCAGCTGGCACAGCACCCGCTGTTTCGCCGAGCCAAACATATCTCCCTTTACCTGCCCACCGACGGTGAAATCGATCCGAGCCTGCTGCTGCGTGCTGCGCAGCGCCGGGGCAAAGCCACGTATCTGCCGGTGCTTAGCGCTTGGCCGCGCACGAAGATGGTATTCCAGCGTGTGCGCCCCGGGGAAAAGCTGCTGCCCAATCGCTTTCGCATCCTGGAGCCACGGGTGAATATCCGCCGGCAACGCAAGGTGTGGGCGCTGGACCTGGTGCTGATGCCGCTGGTGGGATTCGACGATGAAGGTGGCCGCCTGGGTATGGGTGGGGGTTTCTATGACCGCAGCCTGGCGTACCTCGCACGCCGCCAGCGCTGGCGCAAGCCGACGTTGCTGGGCCTGGCCCATGAATGTCAGAAAGTCGATCGGTTGGCGCAGGCAAGTTGGGATGTGCCGATGGCTGGCACGGTGACGAATAAGCAATGGTATATCGCAGAAGCGTCGCTGGAATCAGCGACGCCTTGAAGTCGTATTAACGCTTGTACTGTTGTTGCACTGGTGACAATTCAACTGGGGCATCGGTCTTGTTCGACCACAGACTTTGCGCATACCCGGTGGTCACGACGCCCAGACCAAACAAAATAACCAATATCCATAGTAAATCCGGTTTACGTTGCATCGATTGCCCCCCTTCAGGCACCTCGTACACGATGACAACAACGTTCCAAAGTAGTCCGTTGCAGCTGAGTCAAGCTTAAAATCCCGGCATTTTGCGTTAACGTGAACCAACACGCAAACCTTGACGCCAACCGACTGTCGGTTTGTGCGGCAATTGCCCGACAACTTGCCCAATGCCTGTTTGAGGAGCCTAAAAATGGCCTATTGGCTGATGAAATCCGAGCCCGACGAACTGTCCGTCAAGGGCCTGGAAAAACTCGGAAAAGCCCGCTGGGATGGCGTGCGTAACTACCAGGCACGTAACTTTCTGCGCGCCATGGCGGTGGGTGACGAATTCTTCTTTTACCATTCCAGCTGCCCCGAACCGGGCATTGCCGGCATCGGCAAAATCATCGAGGCGGCCTATCCAGACCCGACCGCACTGGAGCCCGACAGCCATTACTTCGACGCCAAGGCCAGCCCGGAGAAAAACCCGTGGAGCGCGATCACGGTCGCCCATGTCCAGACCTTCCCCAAGGTGCTGGGCCTGGGTTACCTGAAACAGCAGGCGGCACTCGCCGAACTGCCCCTGGTGCAAAAAGGCAGCCGCCTCTCGGTCATGCCGGTGACCGCCGAGCAATGGGCCGCCGTACTGGCTCTGCGCTAGGCGCCAGAACCCTACAGTCACGCTCGCGACGCATGCGCTTGGGCCGCAATCGCGCTAGGCTTGCGCTTCATTTGACCGGTATCAACGCCCACAGCGGCAATACCGTCAAACTAGGACGCTAACGCCGCAGGATGCTTCCATGTCGACGAACCATCGCACCTCTCAGCTGTTTGCCACGCTCCTGATCGCATTGTTGCTCGCCGCCGGCGGGTTCGGTTACTGGAAATCCACTCAAGACCGCCTGCCCGAAGGCCTGAGCATGGGCAATGGTCGCCTGGAATCCACCGAAGTGCAGATCGCCGCCAAAATTCCCGGTCGCCTGGCCGAAGTGCGGGTGGACGAAGGCGACAAGGTGCTCAAGGGCCAATTGCTGGCGCGCATGGACACCCGCACGCTGGAGGCCCAGCGCGCCCAGGCAGAAGCCGAAGTGTTGCGCGCCAAGGAAAATCTCGCCGCCGCCGAAGCCAATGTGCAATTGCGCCAGAGCGAACAGTTGCTGGCCAACCAGGAACTCAAGCGCACCCAAGAGCTGTACAAGCGCGGCTTCGCCAGCAGCCAACTGATCGATCAGCAACAGGCGCGGCACAACACCGGCAATGCTGCCGTAGTCGCCGCACAGGCCCAGGTCAATTCGGCCAAGGCCGCCATCGGCGCCGCCCAGGCGCAGGTGGCCCAACTCAGCAGCGAAATCGATGACAGCAGCCTGCGCGCCCCCATCGACGGCATCATTCAACTGCGCCTGGCCGAGCCCGGTGAAGTGCTGGGTGCCGGTGGCCGCGTGTTGCTGCTGATCGATCCCGAAGATCAATACATGAACCTATATTTGCCCGCGTCGGTGACCGGTCGCCTGACGGTGGGCAGCGACGCCCGCATCCTGCTCGATGCCCTGCCCCAGCAAGCGCTGCCGGCGAAAATCACCTTTGTCGCGGCCAAGTCGCAGTTCACCCCCAAAGAAGTGGAAACCCGCGATGAGCGGCAAAAACTGGTGTTCCGCGTCAAGCTGCGCCTGACCCAACCCAGCGCCGTGCCCCAAGCCAAACCCGGCATGCCGGGCGCAGGTTACGTGCGCACGGCCGACATAGACTGGCCGGCCAACCTGCAATGACGGGCCTGGCGCTGCACGCCACGGGGATCAACCACCGCTATGGCCAGCAACAGGCGCTGGTCGATATAGCCTTCAGCCTGCCCGCCGGTACGCGTTGCGGGCTGATTGGCCCGGACGGCGCGGGCAAGTCCAACTTGCTGGGCTTGATTGCCGGGGTTAAAAAGCTGCAGGACGGCCAGCTCGACGTACTCGGCGGCTCCATCACCGACCGCCGCCACCGCAACAGCTTGTACCCGCGCATCGCCTTCATGCCCCAGGGACTGGGCGGCAACCTGTACCCCGAGCTGTCCATCTGCGAAAACATTCGCTTCTTCGCCACTCTGTTCGGGTTGTCGAAGGCCGAGTGTGACCAGCGCATGCACAGCCTGCTGCTGGCCACCGACCTTGAACGCTTCGCCGAGCGCCCTGCCGGCAAGCTGTCCGGCGGGATGAAACAAAAGCTCGGCCTGTGCTGCGCGTTGATCCATGAACCAGACCTGCTGATCCTCGACGAGCCCACCACTGGTGTCGACCCGCTGTCGCGCCGACGTTTCTGGGAACTGGTCGAAACGGTGCGCGGCGAACGTCCGCAACTGACGCTGCTGGTCGCCACCGCCTACATGGAAGAAGCCGAGCAGTTCGAACACTGCCTGATGCTTGATCGCGGCACGCTGATCGCCAATGGCTTGAGCCGTGAACTGGCCGCCGCCACTCCCAGCGGAAAATTGGATGAAGCATTCACCCACTTTCAGGGCGACGGCGCTCACGACAAACCGCCGCTGGTGATTCCACCGAGGGAAAGCACCAGCGCCGACATCGCCATCGAGGCCCACGACTTGACCCTGCGCTTTGGCGACTTCACTGCGGTCAACAAGGTCAGCTTCGCGATTGGCCGAGGGGAAATCTTCGGTTTCCTCGGTTCCAACGGCTGCGGCAAGACCACCACCATGAAGGTCCTCACCGGGCTGATGCCCGCCACTGAAGGCAGCGCGAAACTGTTGGGCAAGACGGTGGACGCCAAAGACCTGGCCACCCGCAAGCGCGTGGGGTTCATGTCCCAAAGTTTTTCCCTGTATGGCGAACTCAGCGTGCGCCAGAACCTGGCGCTGCACGCCCAACTGTTCGACTTGCCCAAGGCCGACAGCGGCCCGCGCATCGACGAACTGATCCAACGCTTCGAGTTGGGCGACGTGGCCGGGCAACCGTCGGGGGAGTTACCCCTGGGCCTGCGTCAGCGCCTGTCCCTGGCGGTCGCGGTGCTGCATCGCCCGGAAGTGCTGATCCTCGATGAGCCGACCTCCGGCGTCGACCCGGCCGCCCGGGATGATTTCTGGCGGTTGCTGATCGAGCTGTCCCGCGAGCAAGGGGTGACGATATTTCTGTCCACCCACTTCATGAACGAGGCCCAGCGCTGCGACCGCATCTCACTGATGCACGCAGGTAAAGTGCTGGCCTGCGACACGCCGCACGCGCTGCAACAACAATTCAAGGGCGAGACCCTGGAAGCCGCGTTCGTCACCTGCCTGGAGCAGGCTCAAGGCGAAGCCGAACCCGCCGCGCCGAGCCAAACCGCCAGCGAAGCCAGCGCACCGCCGCAGAGCAAGCGCGGCTTCAGCCTGGCGCGCCTGTTGGCGGTGGCCAGCCGTGAAGGCAAAGAGCTGTTGCGCGACAAAGTGCGCATGGCCTTCGCGCTGCTCGGGGCGATGTTCATGATGGTGATCTTTGGCTACGGCATTTCCCTGGATGTGGAAAACCTGGCGTTCGCCGTTTATGACCAGGACCAGACCCCGCAAAGTCGCGCCTACTTGGAAGCGTTTCGCAGCTCGCGCTATTTCGCCGAACGACCGCCCATTCAAGATGCGAACGAACTGCACCGGCGCCTGCAACGCTCGGAAATCAAACTGGCATTGGAAATCCCACCGGGCTTTGGCCGCGACCTGTACGCCGGGCGCCAACCCACGGTGGCCGCATGGCTCGACGGCGGCATGCCGTTCCGCGCGGAAACCAGCCGTAACTATGTCGAAGCCGTACACCTGGGCAACCTCCAGCAATTGGCCGAGCTGAGCAGCCTGCCGCGCGGCAGCCAGGGCGCCGCCAAACTCGAAACCCGCTTTCGCTACAACCAAGACGTGGTCAGCGTGAACGCCATCGGCCCTGGGGTGATGGCACTGATCCTGGCGTTTATCCCGGCCATGCTTACCGCGTTGGGCATCGTGCGGGAAAAAGAGCTGGGCTCGATCACTAATTTTTACGCAACACCCCTGACGCGCCTGGAGTTTCTGCTGGGCAAACAGGCGCCATACCTGGTGGTGAGTCTGGTCAACCTGGCCGTGCTGGTGGCCATGAACCGCTGGCTGTTTGGCGTGCCGTTCAAGGGCAGCGGCCTGACGCTGGCGTTCGGTGGGCTGCTGTATGTGCTGGCCACCACCAGCATGGGCCTGCTGATTTCTGCATTCACACGCACCCAGATCGCGGCGATCCTCGGCACGATGATCATCACCAGCCTGCCGACCATCCAGTTCTCCGGGCTGATCGTGCCGCGCTCATCCCTGGAAGGCGCCGCGGCGCTGATGGGCATGCTGTTTCCGGCCGGGCACTTTTTGGATATCGCGGTGGGCACCTTTACCAAGGCTCTGGATCTGCGCCAGCTGTGGCCGCAATGCCTGGCGCTGTTCGGGTTCTTTGTCGGGTTCACCGGGTTGAGCCTGGTCATGCTCAAGAAGCAGGAGGTCTGATGCATAAGTTCGCGCACATCCTGCGCTTGGGCCTGAAAGAACTCACCAGCCTGCGCCACGACAGCGTACTGCTGCTGTTTCTGTTCTACGCGTTCACCGTGGCCATCTATATGCCCGCCGCCGGCTCAGTGATCGGTGTGCATAACGCCAGCGTGGCGCTGGTGGATGAAGACCACAGCGCCCTGTCCCGACAACTGGGCGAAGCGCTGCAACCGCCGGAGTTCCAGACGCCAGTGCCGTTGCCTTACAACCTGTTGGACAAGGCCATGGACAGCGGCGAGTACACGTTCGTGATCAATGTGCCGGCCAATTTCCAAGCCGACTTGCTGGCCGGGCGCCAACCCAGCGTGCAGGTCAACGTGGATGCAACGGCCATGAGCCAGGCATTCATGGGTGCCGGTTACATTGGCAGGATTTTCCAGCGCGAATTGTTGAGCTACAGCGGCCAGGCCGATGCCGCCGCACAGACACCGGCGCTGCTGACCACCCGCTCGCTGTTCAACACCAACCTGGAAGGCGGCTGGTTTTTGGCGGTGATCCAGATCGTCAACAACATCACCATCCTGGCCATCGTGCTGACCGGCACCGCCCTGCTGCGCGAACGCGAACACGGCACGCTCGACCATTTGCTGGTGCTGCCCCTGACGGCGCTGGAAATCATGCTGGCAAAAATCTGGAGCAACATGCTGGTAGTGGTGCTGTGCACGTGGGTGTCATTGGAAGTGGTGGTCAAAGGCTTGCTGGGTGTGCCGCTGGCCGGCTCATTGGGGTTGTTTCTGTTTGTGACGGCGTTGTACCTGTTCGCCAGTACGGCGCTGGGGATTTTCCTCGCCACCCTCGCCCGCTCGACCCCGCAATTCGGGCTGCTGGCGATTCCGGTGATCATCCCGATGCTGTTGCTATCAGGCGGCAGCACGCCTTTGGACAGCATGCCGGAGTGGCTGCAATGGGTGATGCAGGGCTCGCCGTCGACGCATTTTGTGAGTTTGAGCGCGGCGATTCTATTCCGCGATGCGGGGGTAAGCGTGGTATGGCCGGATTTGCTGGCGCTGGCGGGAATCGGCCTGCTGTTTTTCGCCGTGGCGCTGGCGCGGTTCAGGAAGAGCCTGGCGTCCTGAGACCGCGCACCTGGCGCGCTTACTGGATGATCAAGTTGTTGAACAACAGGTCTTCGACCATGGGCTTGCCGGTCTCGTCGTTCATCACTTGCTGGGTTTGCTTCAGGGCTTCCTGGCGCAGTTTTTCCTTGCCCTCCACGGTGCTCATCGCCTCGTTGGTCTGCTGGGTGAACAACGCCACCAGTTGATTGCGGATCAACGCGTCGTTGGCTTTAACGGCGGCGGCGGCTTCGGTGCCGGTCACGCGCAGGGCGATGTCGGCCTTGAACACCTTGAGTTTCGCCGTGCCATCCAGGCCGTAATTACCCACGAACGGCGGGCTCAAGCTGATATAGCTGACTTTCGGCGCCTCGCCCTCTTTGCCTTCCTTGGCTTCTTCGGCCTGTACCGCCATCGGCAGGATCAGGGCCAGCATCAACAGAATCCGCGCTTTCACAATTCATTCCTCACATTCGGTGCCCGGTAGCATAACGCTAGCAAGGCTGAGCACAAGCTTATGGCGACTTATCAGGCCGGGGCATGCTTGTTGACCCTGGGGCCTGCCCTCCTACACTTATCGGCCACGACGCCAAAAGGAATAGTCCGATGAAAGCTGTGCTGTGCAAAGCCTTCGGCCCCGCCGAAACCCTGGTGCTGGAAGATGTCGCCAGCCCGGCGATCAAGAAAAACGAAATCCTGCTGGACGTGCATGCCGCCGGGGTCAACTTCCCGGACACGCTGATTATCGAGGGCAAATACCAGTTCAAACCGCCCTTTCCGTTCTCGCCGGGTGGTGAAGCCGCAGGGGTGGTCAGCGAAGTGGGGGAGAAAGTCAGTCACTTGAAGGTCGGCGATCGGGTCATGGCCTTGACCGGCTGGGGCAGCTTTGCCGAACAGGTCGCAGTGCCCGGCTATAACGTGCTGCCGATCCCTGCCAGCATGGATTTCAACACCGCCGCCGCGTTCAGCATGACCTACGGCACCTCAATGCACGCGCTCAAACAACGGGCCCACCTGCAACCCGGCGAAACCCTGCTGGTGCTCGGTGCCTCCGGTGGCGTGGGCCTGGCCGCGGTGGAAATCGGCAAAGCCATGGGCGCCCGGGTGATTGCTGCCGCCAGCAGCGCCGACAAGCTCGCAATCGCCAAGGCTGCGGGCGCCGACGAATTGATCAATTACAGCGAAGCCAGCCTGAAGGATGAGATCAAGCGCCTCACCGACGGCAATGGCGCGGATGTGATCTACGACCCAGTGGGCGGCGACCTGTTTGACCAGGCTATTCGCGCGATTGCCTGGAACGGCCGCCTGCTGGTGGTGGGGTTTGCCAGCGGGCGCATTCCCGAGCTGCCGGTGAACCTGGCGCTGCTTAAAGGCGCGGCGGTGGTCGGCGTGTTCTGGGGCTCCTTCGCTCAGCGCCAGCCGCAGGATAACGCGGCGAATTTCCAGCAATTGTTTGGCTGGTATGCCGAGGGCAAGCTCAAGCCGCTGGTGTCGCAGGTGTATCCGCTGGAACAGGCGGCCCAGGCTATCAACGATCTTGGGCAGCGCAAGGCTGTCGGGAAGGTCGTCGTCCAGACCCGCTGATCGCCATCTGAATGTGAGTAATGTGGGAGGGGCAATCCCCCCACATTCCTAGAAAAGCCTAAAACGACATAAACCTGCCTATTTGCGGCATGTTCATAAAAGAACATGCAGTTACGCCGTTTTCCTGTGTTTGACCTCAAGAGGCGATGCTATTTTCGGTAACGAAACTGTAACATTCGCATCCGCAGTCAAAACAAGAAATCTGGAGCTCTTGAATGTTTGCTTTCTTTCGTCCTGCCGCGCACCAGGCGCCCCTGCCTGAAGAAAAAATCGACAGTACCTACCGACGTCTACGCTGGCAGATCTTCGCTGGCATTTTCTTCGGTTATGCCGGGTACTACCTGCTGCGCAAAAACTTCTCCCTGGCCATGCCTTACCTGATCGAAGACGGTTACAGCCGCGGCGAACTGGGCTTGGCGATGTCGGCTATCGCGATTGCCTACGGCCTGTCCAAGTTTCTGATGGGCCTGGTGTCCGACCGTTCCAACCCGCGCTACTTTTTGCCCTTTGGCCTGTTGGTCTCGGCGGGCGTGATGTTCATTTTCGGTTTCGCGCCTTGGGCGACGTCCAGCGTGACCATGATGTTCATATTGCTGTTCATCAACGGCTGGGCCCAGGGCATGGGTTGGCCGCCGAGCGGGCGCACCATGGTGCATTGGTGGTCACAGAAAGAACGCGGCGGCGTGGTGTCGGTGTGGAACGTGGCGCACAACGTCGGCGGCGGCCTGATCGGCCCGCTGTTCTTGCTGGGCATGGCCTGGTTCAACGATTGGCACGCGGCATTCTACGTGCCTGCCACGGTGGCCTTGGCAGTGGCGGCGTTTGCGTTCATCACGATGCGTGACACCCCACAATCGGTTGGCCTGCCGCCTATCGAGCAATACAAGAACGACTATCCCGAAGGCTACAACGCCAGCCACGAAGACGAATTCAGCGCCAAGGAAATCTTCGTCAAATATGTGCTGCGCAACAAAATGCTCTGGTACATCGCCTTCGCCAACGTATTCGTCTACCTGCTGCGCTATGGCGTACTGGACTGGGCACCGACTTATCTCAAGGAAGCCAAACACTTCACGGTGGATAAATCCTCGTGGGCTTACTTCTTCTATGAGTGGGCGGGTATCCCGGGCACGCTGCTGTGCGGCTGGATGTCGGACAAAATCTTCCGTGGCAACCGTGGCCTGACCGGCATTGTGTTCATGGGCCTGGTGACCGTGGCGACGCTGGTGTACTGGCTCAACCCGCCGGGCAATCCGACGGTGGACATGATTGCGCTGGTCTCGATCGGCTTCCTGATCTATGGCCCGGTAATGCTGATCGGCCTGCAGGCGCTGGAGCTGGCACCGAAGAAAGCCGCCGGCACCGCCGCGGGTTTCACGGGTCTGTTCGGTTACCTGGGCGGCTCGGTGGCGGCAAGTGCGGCCATGGGCTACACCGTTGACCATTTCGGCTGGGACGGCGGCTTCGTGCTGCTGATCGGCGCGTGCCTGCTGGCCATCGCATTCCTGATACCGACCCTGTGGCACACCAACAGTGTCAGCTCGGCCCGTTAAGCGCCTGAGCATCCTTTTGCACACCGCTTGAGCCGCGCCTCCAGGTTTTTATCTGGCATGGCGTGGCTGCGCAGGGCGTTGACGGTCTGCTCGACATAATCGCGGGTCGTACCGTAACGCCCACTCGCGCTTTGCAGCACATGGTTGAGCACGATATCAGGCAAGTTGCCGGCGTAGCTGGGCAAATGCCGCTCCAACACAAACCCCAGCGCTTGCACCTGCGTGCCATCCTCCAACCGACAACTGAGCCAGTGCGGCCGGTACGAGGGATAGGGCATCTCGCGCTGCCACAAGGCATACAGCGAGGCTTCCAGTTGATCTTCCGGCAAGCGATAAGCAAACCCGCTGCATGACCCACCGCGATCCAAACCGAATACCAACCCTGGCAATTCCGGCGTACCACGGTGCTCGTGGGACCACAAATACAGGCCACGGTGATATCCGTGGACCCGGGCCCGTACCCGCTCGGTCGACGAGCATTCCGGCCGCCAAATCAATGAACCATACGCAAATAGCCAGACCGGCCCACCCTTATGCCGGGCCATGGTGGCCTGCATGGAGCTCATCAACTGTTCGTGGGTAAGTTGCGGTCCCAGATCGAGCCGCGGAGGGTAAGCCAACTGCAGAAGATCGGTTTCAATGGCGGTCATGGCGAAAAGCGGTGCGCCTCCTGTGTAACCAGCTGTAAGCGACTTTAGCGCAATAAAACGCGCCGCAGGAACCGTTTAGGCCAAAAGTATGGGGTGTGCTGAACCTGCGGCCTTGGGGATATAGCTTAGGGATATCCACCGGGGACAATAAATACCGGAAGTGAATAAGCAGAGATATAAGGCCAACGGCCATTCGTCAGGATTGAAACCCATAATCCCGCTACTTTCAGCCCCGGTTCAGCCTGGGGCACGTTCCTGCCGTCAAAATGATGTGCCGATCACGACCCACTAGCCGCCGCCCCCACCGACTACCGAGGTCGCCCCATGAAAAAATTTCGACTGCCAGGACTGTTGTTTCTGGCCCAGGCCACCACCGCACTGGCCGCCGAAGCGCCGCCTGGCGAAGACGACAAAGGTTTCTGGTATGCGCAGACCAGCGTCTACACCCGGCATTTCTCCCCCGACCCAGACCACAATAACCATCAGGACCTGATCGGCCTTGAACGCAATGAAGCCTCAGGCTGGGTGTATGGCGGGGCGACCTTCCGCAACTCGTTCAGCCAGCGTTCGTACTACGTCTATGGGGGCAAACGCTATGACATGGCGGATTACCCGGTGTACGTAAAACTGACCGGCGGCGCGCTTCAGGGCTATCGCGGCAAGTACCGCGACAAGATCCCACTGAACGGCCTCGGCGTGGCGCCGGTGATCATTCCATCGGTGGGCACCCATTACGGGCCGGTGGCGGCGGAGCTGGTGCTGTTGGGCTTCAACGCGGCGATGCTCACCGCGGGCGTGCGCTTCTAGGGTCGGGGGGCGTAGGCAAATACGTCAGCGCGCATCTGATGCGCGTCCATGCCGGCTTCGACCAGCGCATCCAACGTGCCATAGATCATCGCCGGTGAACCGCTGGCATAGACATGCACGGCCTTCAGGTCGCGGATGTCTTCGCACACCGCTTCATGCAATAGCCCACAGCGCCCTTCCCAACCGCACAGGTCGCTGACGACCTTGTGCAGAAACAGGTTGGGCAGTTGCTGCCATTGCGTCCAATGCTCGATTTCGTAGAAGTCTTCCGGGCGGCGCACGCCCCAGTACAGGTGTACCGGGTGCTTGAAACCGGAAGCGCGGCAATGCTCGATCAGGCTGTGCATCTGCGCCATACCGGTGCCTGCGGCGATCAGCACCAGCGGGCCGTCGGGCAGCTCGGCCAGGTGAGTGTCGCCAAACGGCAGTTCCACACGCGCTATCTGATCACGCTGCAGTTGGGCCAGCAGGTTGCGTGCGCTGTCTTCACGGGCAAGTACATGCAGTTCCAGCTCACGCCCAGAATGGGGTGCCGAGGCCAGGGAAAACGCCGACTTCTCCCCGTTATCCCGTTCGATCATCAGGTATTGCCCGGCGTGGTAACGCACCGCCTTGCCGGCAGGCGCGCGCAGGCGCACTCGCCACACATCGCCACCCACGTCGACGCACTCGCTCAATTGGCACGCCAACTTGCGCAGCGGCAGCTCGCCGGGGGCCAGCACGCCGTCCCACAACACAACGCAGTCTTCCAGTGGCTCGGCGATGCAGGTGAAGAATTCACCGTGGTCACGCACTTCACCGGCTTGCTGCACGCGGCCTTCCACCAGCAGCGCGGCGCACACATGGCATACACCGTTGCGGCAGGCCTGGGGGCATTCATAACCCAGGCGACGGGCGCCTTCGAGAATCCGCTCGCCAGGGACCAGTTCCAGTACAGCACCGGAAGGTTGCAGGGTTACACGCATCAATCTATTCCCAATTCTTTCCAGATCGCATCGACACGCGCGGTCACGGCTGCATCCTTGACGATCACCCGGCCCCATTCGCGGGTGGTTTCACCCGGCCATTTATGGGTGGCATCCAGGCCCATCTTCGAGCCCAGGCCCGACACCGGCGACGCAAAGTCGAGGTAGTCGATTGGCGTGTTATCGATCATCACCGTATCGCGCTTGGGGTCCATGCGCGTGGTGATGGCCCAGATCACGTCGTTCCAGTCACGGGCGTTGATGTCGTCGTCGGTGACAATAACGAACTTGGTGTACATGAACTGTCGCAAAAACGACCACACACCCAGCATGACCCGCTTGGCATGGCCTGGGTACGACTTCTTCATAGTGACCACGGCCATGCGGTACGAGCAGCCTTCCGGCGGCAGGTAGAAATCGGTGATTTCCGGAAATTGCTTCTGCAGAATCGGCACGAACACTTCGTTGAGGGCCACGCCGAGGATGGCCGGCTCATCCGGCGGACGGCCGGTGTAGGTGCTGTGGTAGATCGGCTTGATCCGATGAGTGATGCGTTCGACCGTGAACACCGGGAAGCTGTCGACTTCGTTGTAATAACCGGTGTGGTCGCCATAGGGGCCTTCATCGGCCATCTCGCCGGGGTGAATCACACCTTCCAGGATGATTTCCGCGGTGGCCGGCACTTGCAGGTCGTTGCCACGGCACTTGACCAGTTCGGTGCGGTTGCCACGCAACAGTCCCGCGAAGGCGTATTCGGAAAGGCTATCCGGCACCGGCGTTACGGCACCGAGGATGGTGGCCGGGTCGGCGCCCAAGGCCACGGAGACCGGGAACGGCTGGCCGGGGTGTTTTTCACACCACTCACGGAAGTCCAGAGCGCCGCCACGGTGGCTCAGCCAACGCATGATCACTTTGTTACGGCCGATCACTTGCTGGCGATAGATGCCCAGGTTCTGGCGATCCTTGTTCGGGCCCTTGGTGACGGTCAGGCCCCAGGTGATCAACGGGCCGACGTCGCCGGGCCAGCAGGTCTGCACCGGGAGCATGCCCAGGTCGACGTCATCGCCTTCGATGACCACTTCCTGGCACACGGCGTCCTTGACCACTTTGGGCGCCATCGCAATGATCTTGCGGAAAATCGGCAGCTTGGACCAGGCATCCTTCAAGCCTTTGGGCGGCTCGGGCTCCTTGAGGAACGCCAGCAGCTTGCCGATTTCACGCAACTCGCTGACCGACTCGGCACCCATGCCGAACGCGACGCGCTCGGGCGTGCCGAACAGGTTGCCCAACACCGGGATATCGAAGCCGGTCGGCTTTTCGAACAGCAGCGCCGGGCCCTTGTTACGCAGGGTGCGGTCGCAAATCTCAGTCATTTCCAGCACCGGGGAAATCGGCATCTGGATACGTTTCAACTCTCCGCGCTGCTCAAGTTGCTGCACGAAATCCCGAAGATCCTTGAATTTCATTAACCATGCCACCCGTAAAATAGGCGTACATCCTACCTGCTCTTACGAGCGCTGGCAGCTTATTGAACGACATTGCGGCTTACATCCGACTCAATCGACGCGTTGCGCAAGGTACGGAAGAAGGGCTCGAGAAAACCTTGTACGAACAGGGTGCCAGAGATCGAGAGATGGTTGTCATCGGTATACAACGACTTGCCAGCCAGTTCGACCCGACACCATCCATTTGTATCGCAGAGCTTCGGCGCAGGGTCGAGCAACTGAACGCCTGAGTCGGCCGCCGCCATGCGCTCAAATAGACTGCTGATATAGGCCTGTCGCTGCATGTGCTCGGCCAGAGGCAGACCTTCTCGGTCGGTCGGGCGCCCCAACATCGCCAGGCGGCTGAGCCGGTATGGCACGTTGAAATCCTGCAACGGCACCTCTTTGACCAACCATACGCGGTGCCCCTGAGCACGCAGCTGCTGCACCAGCGCGCCAAGCCCTTCGGTGAAGAGCTGCTCAGCGGTGGCACGGTCATATTTCCCCGTTGCCGGATCATGAATAGAAGCGCCCGTATCACCATTGCGCTGACCATACACGTAGAGACTCCAGCGAGCCGCCAGTACCACATCGCTGAACGGTTCGTCCTTTATCAACTGCGTTACACGATCATTGAACGCTCTGCAGCCAGGCGTATTTTCTTTGCGATAAAACGGCAGACAACCGGCGTAACCAGCCTGGGTAATGTTGAGGTGATACTGGTTCGCGCTGTCTTTCAACGCAGGAATCAAGGCCGATGCGTGACTGTCACCCCAGACCAACGCCTTGGGCGCCGCGGCCTGAGGACCGAAATGGCAGAACGCTCGGTGCTTGTTTTTTTTGTCATCCGACAAGCAATTCATGAGTGCCGGGCTCCAAGTGTGGGTTTGCGCGAACTGCAAGGCCTCGGGCGACAATCGCCACGCAACCCCGCTCGACCACACCAAGCCTTTGCCCATCATGCCCAGGCCCAGCAGCACGATGACACCCGTTACCAGAATCGAGCGGTTCCCGGCCAAGAGTCGGCGCTCACGAAACGGCCCCTCCACAAATCGCCAGGATAAATACCCTAGAACCAGGCTGAGTACGAACAGCGCTGCGAGCGCCCAAGTCGACAGCCCATAAATACTGGCGTACTTGCCAAAAACCAGTACCGGCCAGTGCCACAGGTACCAGGAATAGGAAATCAAGCCTATGCCCACCAGCACACGGCTACCCAGCAAACGTGCGACCAGTGTGGGGTGTTGGCCATTAGCCCAAATCAGCCCGACCACGCCCAATACTGGCAGTAAGGCTGCAGCTCCAGGGAAGGCCGTGTCCGCGTCGTAACCCAATATAGCCACAAGGATCAGGCCCAGGCCGAGCAAACTGACTGTTTGCGCCAACGCTGGGCTCATTTGTTTGGCCCGTACCGGCATAACCGCCAGCATGGAGCCTGCCAGCAGCTCCCAGGCACGCATGGGTAGCAGGAAAAAAGCCTTTTCCGGGTGATGAAACACCGCCCAGGCGCTCGCTCCAAACGACACAAGCATCAGTACGCACAATACGCTGCGCCATTGCTTGATCCGACTCGATACAAATACCAGCACGAGCGGAAAGGCCAGGTAGAACTGCTCTTCGACAGATAAGGACCAGGTATGCAGCATTGGCTTCATATCGGAGGCGGTCTCGAAGTAACCGTCCTGACGCATGAAGAACAGGTTGGAGATAAAGATCACCTGATTGTGTATCGAGCGCCCCAACTCGGAGTAATCCTTTGGCGCCATCAGAAACCAACCAACCACCAACGATATGGACATCATGACAATCAGCGCTGGCAGGATACGCCGGGCTCGCCTTGCCCAAAAATCGAGAAAGCTGAAACGTCCAGCTTCACGCTCGCGCCAGATGATCGACGTGATCAGAAATCCTGAAATCACGAAAAACACATCAACGCCGACAAATCCCCCGGAAACTCCTGGAACCCCATAGTGGAACAGAACGACAGCCAGGACAGCGATAGCACGCAGGCCGTCGATGTCTCTGCGGTAAGCAAGAGTGGTCATAAGAAATGTGGTCAGTCTCTGACGAAAGGGATAAGCGTAGTCGCGCGTACAATTTTTGTTACTTAACGGACAGTTATGCCATGAGAAATGCTGCATCAGGACGCAAAAAAAATGGCGCCCTATTCGGGCGCCATTTTTTTAAGCTGAAGCGTCGTATTACTTGCGCTTCATCGACAAGAAGAACTCATCGTTGGTCTTGGTGGTTTTCAGTTTATCCACCAGGAACTCGATGGCTGCCACTTCGTCCATCGGGTGCAGCAGCTTGCGCAGGATCCACATACGCTGCAGCTCGTCGTCGGCGGTCAGCAACTCTTCGCGGCGGGTGCCGGAACGATTGATGTTGATAGCCGGGAAGACGCGTTTTTCCGCGATACGACGGTCCAGGGGCAGTTCCATGTTGCCGGTACCCTTGAACTCTTCGTAGATCACTTCGTCCATCTTCGAGCCGGTCTCAACCAGCGCGGTGGCGATAATGGTCAGCGAGCCGCCTTCTTCGATGTTCCGCGCGGCGCCGAAGAAACGCTTGGGTTTCTCCAGGGCGTGGGCATCGACACCCCCGGTCAATACCTTGCCGGAGCTAGGGATGACGGTGTTGTAGGCACGGGCCAGACGGGTGATGGAGTCGAGCAGGATCACCACGTCTTTCTTGTGTTCGACCAGGCGCTTGGCCTTCTCGATCACCATCTCGGCAACCTGCACGTGGCGGGTTGGCGGCTCATCGAACGTGGAGGCAACCACTTCACCGCGCACGGTGCGCTGCATCTCGGTCACTTCTTCCGGACGCTCATCGATCAGCAATACGATCAGATGAACTTCAGGATTGTTACGTGCGATGTTCGCTGCAATGTTCTGCAGCATGATGGTCTTACCGGCTTTCGGCGGCGCAACGATCAAGCCACGCTGGCCCTTGCCGATCGGTGCGCAAAGGTCGATCACGCGGCCGGTCAAGTCTTCGGTGGAACCGTTACCGGCCTCCATCTTCATGCGCACGGTCGGGAACAGCGGCGTCAGGTTCTCGAAGAGAATCTTGTTTTTCGCGTTCTCGGGACGATCGAAGTTGATCGTGTCGACCTTGAGCAGGGCGAAATATCGCTCGCCTTCCTTCGGAGGACGGATCTTGCCCACGATGGTGTCACCGGTGCGCAAGTTGAAGCGGCGGATCTGGCTCGGCGAGACATAAATATCGTCTGGGCCGGCGAGGTAGGAAGCGTCTGCAGAGCGGAGGAAGCCGAAGCCGTCCTGGAGAATCTCCAGCACGCCATCACCGGAGATTTCCTCGCCGCTTTTCGCGTGCTTTTTCAGCAGGGAGAAAATCACGTCCTGCTTGCGCGAACGGGCCATATTTTCTATGCCCATTTCTTCGGCCAATTGGAGCAGGTCGGTAATCGGCTTTTGCTTGAGTTCAGTCAGATTCATATAGGAATGACGTAATCATTTATGGAGGGGGAAATTAAGCTTTTGGCTTAATGAGGCCGCGCCGCGGAGAAGGCGACAGGATCGCGTACTAATCGAAAAGGAGTGCGTCGGCGACGGCTTGCAGGGGGCAGTGGAGAAACCAGTGCGGGGCCGAATGTAACACCTGAATTTCGGAGCGTCTAGCCCTGTTTTACGAAAAAGCCCCGCTATTTGCGGGGCTTTTTTGACGACGCTTAGATGTTCGCGTCGATGAATGCAGCCAACTGCGACTTCGACAATGCGCCTACTTTGGTCGCTTCAACGTTGCCGTTCTTGAACAGCATCAGCGTAGGAATACCACGTACGCCGTGTTTGGCAGGCGTTTCCTGGTTGTCGTCGATGTTGAGTTTGGCAACGGTCAGTTTGCCTTCGTAGGTGGTTGCAATGTCGTCCAGAACCGGAGCGATCATTTTGCAAGGGCCGCACCACTCAGCCCAGTAGTCAACCAGCACCGGGCCTTGAGCCTTGAGTACTTCGGCCTCAAAGGTCGCGTCCGTGACGTGCTTGATAAGATCGTTGCTCATGGATGTCTCCGGATTGTAAGCAAAAAAAACGTTGCCCATCATAGCCGCCCTTCCCCCGTTCAGGAAGCCGCCTCTGATTGAGTCTCGCTATGGCGATCAATGAGTTTGGATATTGCCTTATTCAGGGGGTGGCAGGGGTCAGGAACGCGATGCCGGTACGTAACGCCGCGTTGCGTACGTGCTGCTGCATGGTTTTCTGCGCTGCTGCACTGTTGCGTTGAGCCAGGGCGCGGAGGATTTTGCGATGCTCTTGCCAGGTTTCCATGGCCCGCTCCGGCCGGATGAACGGTAGTTTCTGACTCTCCAGAAACACCTCGGCGCTGGCACTGAGGATGCTGACCATCGCTCGGTTACCGCTGGCGAGGAGAATGCGCTGGTGAAATTCAAAGTCCAGCCGCGCAGCCGCTTCGAAATCACCGGCCTTGAGCACCTGACGCATTGCCTCGACGTTGTCTTCCAGGCTGTCTAACGCCTCGATGGTCAGCGTGACCGCCGCCAACCCCGCGGCAAAGCCCTCCAGGGCATAGCGCAACTGAAAAATCTCCAACGGCGTGGCCTGCGCCGCGAAAGGCCAGGCAAAACCCGCCGGCGGCTCCTGCGCGGTTTGCACGAACACACCTTTACCCGGTTGCACACTGACCACACCCAGAGCGCTCAGGGACGACAACGCTTCGCGCAATGACGCCCGACTCACGCCCAGTTGCACGGCCAACTCACGCTGAGACGGCAGGGCATCGCCTGGGCCGAAACCCTGCTCCTTGATCAGTTTGCGGATGGCCTGCAACGCCGCCTCCGGTACCGCTTGGGCGATGGAATTCATAAAAAACTCAAGGTTTCAGTCAACTGAGCGGCTAGTTGTAAAGCTATTCGCAGTCGCCGGCAAGCCACGCCCTAAAGGCGCTCGCGAGGTTTTAGCGGCGCTCGAAAAGGGTGCAAAAAACTTGCTTACTGTTCAGACCAGTAAGACCAATACACGCCAGTAAAACCCAGCCTCGCAGCGCAATCGGCTACGACTGGCATGGGCTGTGCACTGACCACTGACAGAACATTCCTTCGCCTTTCTCGGAGAGTTGCCATGACCAAGCGCTACAGCGCCCTGCTGACTGCCCTGTTTGCCAGTCTGATGCTGAGCCACGCACCCGCCCAGGCCAACGGGCTGGACGATATCGTGGCCCGTGGCACCTTAAAGGTTGCCGTGCCGCAGGATTTCCCGCCGTTCGGCTCGGTCGGCCCGGACATGAAGCCCCGTGGCCTGGACATCGACACCGCCAAGCTGCTGGCCGACCAGCTCAAGGTCAAGCTGGAGCTGACCCCGGTCAACAGCACCAACCGTATCCCCTTCCTCACCACCGGCAAAGTCGATCTGGTGATATCCAGCCTGGGTAAAAATCCCGAGCGCGAGAAGGTCATCGACTTTTCCAAGGCCTACGCGCCCTTTTACCTCGCCGTGTTCGGCCCGCCCGAGGCCGCCATCGCCAGCACCGACGACCTCAAGGGCAAAACCATCAGCGTGACCCGTGGCGCCATCGAAGACATCGAGCTGACCGCCGTGGCGCCCAAAGAAGCCACGATCAAACGCTTCGAAGACAACAACTCGACGATCGCCGCCTACCTGGCCGGCCAAGTCGACCTGATCGCCAGCGGCAACGTGGTGATGGTGGCGATCAGCGAGCGCAACCCCAAACGCGTACCGGCGCTGAAAGTGAAGCTCAAGGATTCGCCGGTGTACGTGGGCGTGAATAAAAACGAGCCGGCGCTGCTGGAGAAGGTCAATCAGATCCTGGTCGCGGCCAAGGCTGACGGCAGCCTGGAAAAGAACGCGATGCAATGGCTGAAAGAGCCGCTGCCCGCCGATCTGTGAAGCCACGGAGCTGACTGATGGCGTATCAATTTGACTTTGTTCCGGTGCTGGCCAACACCGACCTGTTGTTGCGGGGTGCGCTATTTACCCTGGAATTGACGGCTATCGGCGCGATCCTCGGCGTCGCCCTGGGCACCGTCGGTGCAGTAGTGCGTGCCTGGAAAATCCAGCCTCTGGCCTGGTGCTTTGGGGTCTATGTCGAGTTGATCCGCAATACGCCATTCCTGGTGCAGCTGTTCTTCATCTTCTTCGGCCTGCCGTCGTTGGGATTGAAAATCACCGAATGGCAAGCCGCCGTACTGGCGATGGTGATCAACCTGGGGGCTTATTCCACGGAGATCATCCGCGCGGGCATCCAGGCCGTTCCTCGCGGGCAACTGGAAGCCGCCGCCGCACTGGCGATGACCCGCTTCGAAGCCTTCCGTCATGTAGTGCTGCTGCCGGCGCTGGGCAAGGTGTGGCCAGCCCTGAGCAGCCAGATCATCATCGTGATGCTAGGGTCGGCGGTGTGTTCGCAGATCGCCACCGAAGAATTGAGTTTTGCCGCCAACTTCATCCAATCCCGCAATTTCCGCGCCTTTGAAACGTATGCCCTCACCACGCTGGTGTACTTGTGCATGGCGCTGATGATTCGCCAGTTGCTCAATTGGATCGGCCGTCGCTTTGTGATGAGGAATAGCCGATGAGTGATTTTTCATTCTGGGACATTGTGCGCAACCTGCTTACGGGCCTGCAGTGGACGTTGCTGCTGTCGCTGGTGGCATTTATCGGCGGCGGCCTGATCGGTTTGCTGGTGATGACTCTGCGCATCAGCAGCAAGGCATTTCCACGCAATGTTGCGCGGACCTATATAGAGCTGTTCCAGGGCACACCGCTGTTGATGCAGTTGTTCTTGGTGTTTTTCGGCATCGCGCTGCTCGGCGTGGATATTTCGCCCTGGCTGGCGGCGGCGATCGCCCTGACTTTGTTTACCAGTGCCTACCTCGCCGAGATCTGGCGCGGCTGCGTCGAGTCAATCGCTCATGGGCAGTGGGAAGCCTCCGCCAGCCTGGCACTCAACCCGCTTGAGCAACTGCGTTATGTGATCCTGCCTCAGGCCCTGCGTATCGCCGTGGCGCCGACCGTGGGGTTCTCGGTACAGGTCGTAAAAGGCACCGCCGTGACCTCGATTATCGGCTTCACCGAACTGACCAAGACCGGCGGCATGCTCGCCAATGCCACGTTCGAGCCCTTTATGGTCTACGGCCTGGTGGCCCTTGGTTACTTTTTGCTCTGCTACCCCTTGTCCCTCAGTGCGCGCTACCTGGAAAGGAGACTGCATGCCTCTGCTTAGAATTTCGGCCCTGCATAAGTATTACGGCGACCATCATGTCCTCAAAGGCATCGACCTCACGGTTGAAGAAGGCCAGGTCGTGGCGATCATCGGTCGCAGCGGCTCGGGCAAATCCACCTTGCTGCGCACCCTCAATGGCCTGGAGTCGATCAACGATGGGGTGATCGAAGTCGACGGAGAGTACCTCGACGCCGCACGCGCCGACCTGCGCAGCCTGCGGCAGAAAGTCGGGATGGTGTTCCAACAGTTCAACCTGTTCCCGCACCTGACCGTGGGCGAAAACGTCATGCTCGCGCCCCAAGTGGTGCAGAAAGTGCCCAAGGCCAAGGCCGCCCAACTGGCTCGGCAAATGTTGGAGCGCGTTGGGCTGGGTGAGAAATTCGATGCCTTCCCCGATCGTCTGTCCGGCGGCCAGCAACAACGGGTCGCCATTGCTCGCGCCCTGGCCATGTCGCCCAAGGTGCTGTTGTGTGACGAAATCACCTCGGCCCTGGATCCGGAACTGGTCAACGAGGTACTCAGCGTGGTGCGCCAGTTGGCCAAGGACGGGATGACGCTGATCATGGTGACCCACGAAATGCGCTTCGCCCGGGAGGTCGGTGATAAGTTGGTCTTCATGCACCAGGGCAAGGTGCATGAAGTGGGCGATCCCAAGGTATTGTTCGCCAACCCACGTACCCCCGAATTCGCGAACTTTATCGGCTCAGTGGAGCAGTCGGGCTGACCAGCTCGAAACGGCCCCTCCCCTCCAGCACCGCGTGACTGCGCACCTGCAGGGCGTCGGAGGGCAGTTCGGTGTCGATTTGCACCTGGGCGGTCAAGCGCTTGCCAACCGCCCGGGTGGACAGTACCTGCCCTGGCAATAGCTGCCCGCCAACGGGCTCACCGGCAAGCTGTACCGGCGCCCAATCGACAGCATGCCCATCCACCTGGGCCTGCTTGAGTGTCAGACGGAAGTGCCCCTGACGGCCAAACCGGAAACCTTGCCCATCGGCTGCTCCGACAAATCGCAGCGCGATGGTCGCAGGCTCCATGCACAGCACGCTCAAGTGCAACATGCGCGTTCCCAGTGCGAGGGTGGGGCTGTGTGTCAGCGGCTCATTGCGAATCACCCCATAGTCGACCGTCGGCTGGCTCACGGACAACCGGCAGTTCTGCGCCTGTACTGCCTCGCTCATCGCCATCGTGCAGAACAGTAAGAGGCCCAGTTTCTTCAGCTTAACGGCCATGGCACACCGCCGATGTTGTCTCGTAGAACGTGTCATTGTCGGGCTGGGTCCCGGGAGTAAGCCTGAGCTGGCAAGTAGAAGAATCCGACAAAGAAACCCGCAACGCCTGGGAGTCGTTCATGTCATTCAGGAAAATCATGCCGTCACCCACGACGCTGGTCAGGAAACGGTTGTTTTTATCGAACACCGAAGCACCCTGAGGCAATGGTCGGCCCTGTTCATCGGTGCCGGTGACCAGCACCCGGCGCACTTTCACCACGTCGAACGCCACGCTGTTCACCGACCCGCGGGCGGCAGCGAGGGTGTGCGTGCCGTTCTTCAGGTCCACACGTTTGGGCAAGGACTGGGTCTGTACTTCGATACGACTGTCGGTATAGGCCGGCAACCCGGGGATCACCGCCTGCCCGCTGAAATCGGTCCATACCGGGCCGTGCGGGGTACTGATTTTGGCGGCTCCGATATCGCCCACCGAGACAATGCCAAAGGTGTCCTGCACGGCATACGGCGAGAACGTCAAACCGCCTCCGTGGGCCACGACGCCGCCGCGCAACTGCCCGGAATAATCGGTGCCCTGGGGGTTGCGACTGACCCCCATGCCCACTCGGGTGTAGCGTGGCATCAGGTCCAACTGACCGCGCAACGTTTGCTCCCGCGCACTGAGGTCACGCTCGACGCCCACTTCGTAGTTCACGTAGTCGTTGACCCGCTCGGTAAGGGCGGTGCCAGCCCGCGCGCGGTCCCCACGCCGACTGATATAGCTGTTGACCCGACGATCACCGCCCAGGGGCACGGTCACCTGCAAGCGCACAGACAGATCATCGTCGGGCGCCGAATCACGCCGGCTACCGCCTTGGGTAACGTCATGCCGTTTGCGGGTGCCACCCACCTGCGAATCGGCGATCAAGGTGACGTCGGCATGGCTGAATGAGCGGTTCCATGAGGCGAACAGATGCTCGGTGGTGTGCCCGTCGAATGAGTTGCTGCGCGTATAGCCCAAAGAGAATGCCCCCAGCGCGGGGTCGATCCAGCTCACTCCGGCGGTGTATTGATGCTTGAAACGAGAGTCCAATTCATCGGTCTTGGACGAGCGACCCGCCTCAAGCACTTCGCGATAACCACGCGTCTGGGTGGTAGCGCTGAGGCTCAGGTCAATATCGGCGGACACCGGGCTGCTCACGCTTAGGCTGCTGCGTGAACCGGACACCGCATTAAGACTATCTCGGGAAAGGTTATGGCGAGCACCCACGTTCACGCGTTGGAAAAACACGCTGCTCAGCGTGCCTCCGGCCGCCCAGTAATCATCGGTACTCAACAGGCCAAAGCCGGCGGATGAGTCGCGCCCCAGGCCCCAGGTGCCACTGCCCATGGCGACGATGGGTGACGGCGCGTCTTCATGGGTGTTCTCACGCACCTTGCCCAAGGCGAAGTAATAGCCGGGTGCCGCGGGAGCAGCACCGGCAAACGAAGCCGCCGGCACCACAAAACTGCGCGTGCCTCCTCGCACATCGATCACGCTGACTTCCAGGTCGCTGGTGCCATTGAGCAGCGGCAAACCGGTCAACCGAAAAGGCCCTTCGGGCACCAGCGTGCTATGGATCAAGGCACCCGACTGACGCACTTCGATCCTCGACTGGCTCTGGGCCAGCCCCTCAACCACGGCATTGTTGCTGCCCGCCGGCACGCGGGATTGACCATCTGGAAAAAACTGCACACCGGACAGTTGGAGGCCACCGAACTGAGGGTTATTGCTGGACAACTGGCCGACCTGGAAGGTCGATTGCAACGCGCCGATATCCCGCTGGGCATAGGCATTCAAATGTTCGGCGCGGGCCTCGCCATTGTCGGACACATAGTATTGGCGACTGCGAACGATCCAATCTCCAAGGTTGAACCCCGCCTCGGTATAAGCCGATACGAACCGGCTCGCACCGCTGCGCGAATGGCTATCGAACCCCTGCACGTCATAGTTGAACAGCGCCGCCGCCCCGCCCCGGGCAAAGTGCCCAGCCTCCCATTGCGGCTCGCGCAGCGCCTGCGTCGGCACCACCAGCGCGACCTCATCGTTACCGGGCCGCAGCCGCACCATCGTATTAGGGAAAGCCCCCAGGAAGTCATGACAGGCCTGAGTCGCATCAGCCGTCTCTTGGATAATGCCACTCGGTTTGACTAACCCGGCCTTATCGAGCAGCCCGGCGGTAAAACACAGTTGCCCATGCGCATCGAACCGCGCCTCCACCAACCCGAGCGGGTTGCCATTGAGCCGCAACCCGACCACATGCACACCCTCACGAAAACGCGGGGCCGTGCGGAAATAGTCGGAGACCTTCGGATCAATACCGTGGGCAGTCAGCGCCGCCAGGTCAAACCCCTCGCCCAATTCCAGGGCAGGCAGCGCGCCAGGCAAACTCCACAAAGTCGCGACCCCCATCAACAGCGTGGGCCGACAGGGCCAGAGCGATGCCAGAAGTCGGTTACTCGACAGGTTTATCATGAGTCGATCAACCCTCGCCGGCATTGATCAAAGCTCGGTAGTTGTCTGCGGAAAAACCGTAGACAGTGGCGGGCTGAATCTCTACAGCAGCCACCCCCTCCAGAGCGCCTTCGACGCTCAATGTCAGCGCCTCCCCCGGCAAAATGTAGGTTCGGGGCAATGTTGCCAGGGCCTTCTGTGGCAGCAGCAGCACCTCCGGCGCTAGACGCACGACGTAGGCACTGTCGTTGTGAACGCTGAGCGCCTCGCCCACGTGCTTCCACTTCAACAGCTCCCAGGGGCTGTGATGCAGAGGCAGACCGCGCGGATGCAGGATCAGCGGCAAGTTCTGCCGCAAGGTGATACCGATGGTCGCACGGCCTGGCGCACGGGCCTGGGGGATGCCTTCGAAGGACACGCGTTTCAATCGCTGGGTTTTCAGCGGCTCCTTCAAGGTGCCGATGAAGCGCACCAACTGGGTTTCGCCCGCCTCCACGCGCGTAATGGGCGGCGTCACGATTAAAAGCGGCTCCACATCTTCCGGTACGTTTTCGATCACCGAGTGAAGCAACGCCGGCGTCGCGTCAGTATTTTTGATAGATATCGTCGCTTCGCCCTGGTCTTCATAAAATACAACTACCGTGGTCTCCGGCAACATACCGTCTGCTATCACAGCACCGCTAAACCAAAGGCAAAAACTGGCACATAACACACGCGCACTATTTATTACTGAAAGACTAAGCACTCAGTGTTCCCCACGCCCTTTAAGTTGACCATTGATAGCCAAGCCCACCTATAAAAACAGCCGATCGGAAATAGGAAACTTCTGATCGGCCGCAAATAAGTGGCTTAGATGTAACTCAACTCAAGCGTCGCACGCCCATCCAGAACGGTATCGCGCGACAGGTCCAGGTCCTGGCCCCGATTAATGACGGCGCGCACTTCGAGGGTGCCGGTCAGTTGACTGATCGCGGCTGGAGTGACAGCCGTGGTGCTGCGCCAGGAATACTGACTAGGGGCCTGGGCCACTTTGCCATCCGAGTTTTGCCAGGCGCCGGTGCCGACACGCACGATGGGAGCCAGCGTGCTGGTGGACGAACGCAGGTCTTTGAGGGTGATGGCGAAACCACCGGTCCTGCGGCCGCCAACGGCACCCAGGCCATAGTTGTGGGCTTCGGTATAGCCGGCCCCCAACGCATTGAGGATGCCAGGCACCTTGCTGGCGCCCTGCAGGTCGACGAACTTCAATCCGAACTTGGCTGGGGTAGTGCCGCAGTTGATGCTTAGGGGAGCGGTCTTGGGCAGCAATGGGTTGAACGCCGTTGGCAGCAATTGGCCGGAAGGGATGGTGCCGTAATCGACAATGCCGCCACCGGTCATGCTGAGGTTGCAGGCAGCGGGTTTGATCGTGCCCCTGACGATCAGTTCGGCGCTGCTGGAAGCGTGGGCGTTGATGGCCGCAGCCAGGCAAGCGATACCGAAAGTCAATCCAACAATCTTTTTCATAAGGGTCCTGTCACAGAAGTTATCAGGCGCATTTATTTATTGTTCCTAACGGCAACAATAAATAAATAACACCACGGCACTATTGCCGAGTGACAGTCTGTCCCTTTAGCACCCGACTAAAAAATGAGACAACACCTCAGTTACTGTGGGAGCGATAAAAGATTATTGTCGGCCAAGCGTAAACCCAGGGTAGGCCCCGACAAGGCAATAAATAAAATACCGACATGAAAGGTGTAGGCAAAATCATAATTCGCACTACAACAGGCAAAAGTTAAAACTTCCTACAAGAACACACGAGGACGCTACAGCCACCAAGAAAGATAACCTACTTTTCCTACAGCCAATTCTTATGGGCGGCCTCGGTGCAATTCCCTAAGCACTACGCGTTGGCGTCAGCGGTCGATCGTGGCACGATGGCGAGGTTATCGACCGAGACCCCCAAACCATGCCGCAATCCCAAGCCAAGAATCTGTCCCTGATCGCCGCCATCGACCTGGGCTCCAACAGCTTTCACATGGTCGTGGCCAAGGCCCAGAACGGTGAGATCCGCATCCTTGAGCGGCTCGGCGAAAAGGTGCAATTGGCCGCCGGGATCGACGACGAGCGCCAGCTCAATGAAGAATCCATGCAGCGCGGGCTCGATTGCCTCAAGCGTTTCGCTCAATTGATCAACGGTATGCCCCTGGGCGCCGTTCGAATCGTAGGTACCAACGCCCTGCGCGAAGCGCGCAACCGTGGCGAATTCATCCGCCGCGCCGAAGAAATCCTCGGCCACCCCGTGGAAGTCATCTCCGGCCGTGAGGAAGCACGCCTGATCTACCTCGGCGTGTCACACACCCTGGCCGATACCCCCGGCAAACGCCTGGTGGCGGACATCGGTGGCGGCAGCACCGAGTTCATCATTGGCCAGCGTTTCGAGCCGCTGCTGCGCGAAAGCCTGCAGATGGGCTGCGTCAGCTACACCCAGCGTTATTTCAAGGACGGCAAGATCACCCCGGCGCGCTACGCCCAGGCCTATACGGCTGCGCGACTGGAGATCATGAGCATCGAGCACGCCCTGCACCGCCTGACCTGGGATGAAGCCATTGGCTCATCCGGCACCATCCGCGCCATCGGCCTGGCTCTCAAGGGGGGCGGGCACGGCACCGGCGAGGTCAACGTCGAAGGCCTGGCGTGGCTCAAGCGCAAACTGTTCAAGCTGGGGGATGCCGAAAAAATCGACTTCGACGGCATCAAGCCCGACCGACGCACGATCTTCCCGGCCGGCCTGGCGATTCTCGAAGCGATTTTCGACGCCCTCGAACTGCAACGCATGGACCACTGCGATGGCGCCCTGCGTGAAGGCGTGCTGTATGACCTGCTGGGCCGTCACCACCATGAAGACGTGCGTGAGCGCACGCTCAGCTCATTGATGGAGCGTTATCACGTCGACCTGGAGCAAGCGGCCCGCGTTGAACGCAAGGCGCTGCATGCCTTCGACCAAGTGGCCGAGGACTGGGGCCTGGAAGACGGCGTCTGGCGCGAACTGCTGGGCTGGGCGGCCAAGGTGCATGAAGTGGGCCTGGACATCGCTCACTACCACTACCACAAGCATGGTGCTTACCTGATCGAGCATTCGGACCTGGCCGGTTTCTCCCGGGAAGACCAACAGATGCTCGCGCTGCTGGTGCGCGGCCATCGCCGTAATATCCCCAAGGACAAATTCGCGGAATTTGGTGACGACGGCATCAAACTGATTCGCCTGTGTGTGCTGCTGCGTTTTGCGATCCTGTTCCACCACATCCGTGGCACGCAGGAGATGCCCCAGGTCAAACTGCGGGCCGATGGCGACAGCCTGGAAGTGATGTTCCCCAAAGGCTGGCTGGAGGAAAACCAGCTGACCCAGGCGGATTTTGCCCAGGAAGCAGAATGGCTGACGCGGGTGGGGTTCAGTCTGAACCTGCGCTAGAGAACACCGAAAACAAATTTGGGAGGGGGCTTGCCCCCGATGAGGGAGTGTCAGTCAACAGATTCATTGACTGCTCCACCGTCATCGGGGGCAAGCCCCCTCCCGCCTTTCAGACATCGTCGGTTTTTAGTTCACCGCCAGGATCGGGCTACCCAACTTTTCCAACAACGTTGCCTGCGCGCTGCGCGGGTTCTGGTTGCCGGTCGGGGTGTTGCGCACGTAGCGCCCGTCGGACTGCAGGCTCCAGCTGTGGGTGTTATCGGTCAGATAACTCTCCAGCTCTTTCTTGACCCGCATGATCAGCTTCTTGCCTTCCACCGGGAAACAGGTCTCGACGCGCTTATCGAGGTTGCGTTCCATCCAGTCGGCGCTGGAGAGGAACATCTGCTCTTCGCCGCCGTTGAGGAAGTAGAACACGCGGGTATGCTCCAGGAAGCGACCAATGATCGAACGCACATGGATGTTGTGCGAAACCCCGACGATTCCCGGACGCAGGCAGCACATGCCACGCACCACCAGGTCGATACGCACACCGGACTGGCTGGCCTTGTACAGCGCACGGATGATTTTCGGGTCGGTCAACGAGTTGAACTTGGCAATGATGTGCGCCGGTTTGCCGTCGAGGGCGAACTGGGTTTCGCGGGCAATCATGTCGAGCATGCCCTTCTTCAGGGTGAACGGCGCGTGCAGCAGCTTCTTCATGCGCAAGGTCTTGCCCATGCCGATCAACTGGCTGAACAACTTGCCGACGTCCTCGCACAAGGCGTCGTCGGAGGTCAGCAGGCTGTAGTCGGTGTAAAGCTTGGCGTTACCGGCGTGGTAGTTGCCGGTGCCCAGGTGGGCATAACGCACGATCTCGCCGGCCTCGCGGCGTAGGATCAGCATCATCTTGGCGTGGGTTTTGAAGCCCACCACGCCGTAGATCACCACCGCACCGGCCGCTTGCAGGCGGCTGGCCAGTTGCAGGTTGGATTCTTCGTCGAACCGCGCACGCAGTTCGATAACCGCGGTAACTTCCTTACCGTTACGCGCAGCGTCCACCAGCGCATCGACGATTTCCGAGTTGGCGCCGGAGCGGTACAGGGTCTGGCGCACCGCCAATACATGGGGGTCCTTGGCGGCCTGACGCAGCAGGTCCACCACAGGCGTGAACGACTCGAAGGGGTGCAGTAGCAGAATGTCCTGCTTGCTCACCACGCTGAAGATGTTCTCGCTGTTTTGCAGCAGCTTGGGGATCTGCGGGGTGAACGGCGTGTATTGCAGCTCCGGGTGGCTGTCCAGACCGGTGATGCTGAACAGACGCGTGAGGTTGACCGGGCCATTGACCTGATACAGCTCGCTCTCGCCCAGGTTGAACTGCTTGAGCAGGTAGTCCGACAGGTGTTTGGGGCAGGTATCGGCCACCTCTAGGCGCACCGCATCGCCGTAGCGCCGCGAGAACAGCTCGCCGCGCAGGGCACGGGCCAGGTCTTCGACGTCTTCGGAATCCAACGCCAGGTCGGCGTTACGGGTCAGGCGGAACTGGTAGCAGCCCTTGACCTTCATGCCTTGGAACAGGTCATCGGCGTGGGCGTGGATCATCGACGACAGGAATACATAGTTGTCGCCAGCGCCCCCCACCTCTTCCGGTACCTTGATGATCCGTGGCAACAAGCGCGGCGCCGGGATAATCGCCAGGCCGGAGTCGCGGCCAAAGGCGTCGATGCCTTCCAGTTCGACGATGAAGTTCAGGCTCTTGTTCACCAGCAGCGGGAACGGGTGAGTCGGGTCAAGGCCGATGGGGGTGATGATCGGCGCGATCTCGTCGCGGAAGTAGCGACGCACCCAGGTCTTGATCTTGGTGGTCCAGTGACGGCGACGGATAAAGCGAACCTGATGCTTTTCCAGTTCCGGCAGGAGAATGTCGTTGAGGATCGCGTATTGGCGATCCACATGGCCGTGGACCAGCTCGCTGATGCGCGCCAGCGCCTGGTGCGGCTGCAGGCCGTCGGCGCCGGCCTGTTCGCGGGCAAAAGTGATTTGCTTTTTAAGGCCCGCCACGCGGATTTCGAAGAACTCATCCAGGTTGCTGGAGAAGATCAGCAGGAACTTCAGCCGCTCCAGCAAGGGATAGGACTCATCCAGCGCCTGCTCCAACACGCGAATGTTGAATTGCAGTTGCGACAGCTCGCGATGAATGTACAGGCTGCTGTCATCCAGGTTGACCACCGGCGGCGCCGGGGCTGGCACCGGCACTTCAGCAGCGACGACGGGCGCGAGCGGCTCATGTTCCGGGGGTGTCTCGGAGACTTGCTCCACCACCGGGTGGGCGTCTTTTACGGCAACTTCGGAGAGTCCTTCGGTATTCATCGAGTGTCCTGTGAGAGCTACGGTTGCGCTCTAAGCAATTGGGCGGCGCGGGCGGCAAAGTAGGTCAGAATGCCATCAGCTCCGGCACGTTTAAAGGCAGTCAGGGATTCAAGGATCACTCCCTCACTCAACCATCCATTCTGTATTGCGGCCATGTGCATCGCGTATTCGCCGCTGACCTGATAAACGAAGGTCGGCACCTTGAACTCCTCTTTGACCCGATAAAGGATGTCCAGGTACGGCATTCCGGGCTTGACCATCACCATGTCAGCCCCTTCGGCCAGATCGGCGGCCACTTCGTGCAAGGCCTCATGGCTGTTGGCCGGGTCCATCTGGTACGAAGCCTTATTGGCTTTGCCCAGGTTCAGCGCCGAGCCCACCGCGTCGCGGAACGGGCCGTAGTAGGCGCTGGCGTACTTGGCCGAGTAGGCCATGATCCGCACATTGACGTGACCGGCCAGCTCCAGGGCTTCGCGAATCGCCTGGATGCGCCCGTCCATCATGTCCGACGGCGCCACCACCTGCGCCCCGGCCGCGGCGTGGGACAGCGCCTGCTTGACCAGCGCATCGACGGTGATGTCGTTCTCAACATAGCCGTCGGCGTCCAGAATGCCATCCTGACCATGGGTGGTGAACGGGTCCAGCGCCACGTCGGTGATCACCCCCAGCTCCGGGAAGCGTTCGCGCAATGCGCGGGTGGCGCGCTGAGCAATACCTTGCGGGTTCCAGGCTTCGGCAGCATCCAGGGACTTGAGTTCAGTGGGCGTGACGGGAAACAACGCCAGCGCCGGAATACCCAGTTCAACCCAGCCAGCCGCCTCCTCAAGCAGCAGGTCGATGGTCAAACGCTCCACCCCCGGCATCGACGCCACAGCTTCGCGGCGGTTCTCACCGTCCAGCACAAACACCGGCAGGATCAGATCATCGGTCGTCAGCACGTTTTCACGCACCAGGCGGCGAGAAAAATCATCACGGCGATTGCGACGCAGGCGGGTAGCGGGGAACAGGCGATTGGCAGGGGTAAAGCTCACGACAGACTCCTGAGCCCGGGTTCACGGGCGAGCGTTGCAGTTATAAGCGGCCATTATGACGAAGGAATGACAGTTGTGCTTATCGATGCGACCTGTCGTCGCATTCGTCGTTTATGTAGGAATTGTTCACTTCGTGACACATCTCGATACTTTCATGAATGTTCGCGAAGGCGTAGGCTGCGCGTTCATTTCGCCAGCACCCAGACCATGCTTCAACAATTTCTGCATGACTTCGGCTACTTTGCCCTCTTCCTCGGCACCTTCTTCGAAGGCGAAACCATCCTGGTGCTCGCAGGCTTTCTGGCGTTCCGTGGTTACATGGATATCAACCTGGTGGTGGTCGTTGCCTTCTTCGGCAGCTACGCCGGCGACCAGCTCTGGTACTACATGGGACGCAAGCATGGCCGCAAGCTGCTAGCGCGCAAGCCGCGCTGGCAACTGATGGGTGACAAGGCTCTGGAGCATATCCGCAAGCATCCGGACATCTGGGTGCTGAGCTTTCGTTTCGTCTATGGCTTGCGCACCGTGATGCCGGTGGCGATCGGGCTGTCCGGCTACCCGCCGTTGCGCTACTTGATCCTTAATGGCATCGGTGCCGCGATCTGGGCCGCCGCGCTGGGCGCAGCGGCTTACCACTTTGGCGCCGTGCTCGAAGGCATGCTCGGCAGCGTCAAGAAGTACGAGCTGTGGGTGTTGGGCGCATTGCTGGTACTGGGTTTTGGCCTGTGGGTGCGCCGCCGCTTCAAAAACGCGCGTATCGCCCGTCAGGCATGCGCCGACGCACAAGCCCAGAGCGCTGCCGAGCCGGTGCCGGTGGAGAAACCTAAGACGCCAGTCGAGTAAGCCGGCTTCTGCAGCAGTAGAGGCCGATCATGCTGAGCAGGCTATAACTGGCCAGGCCCAGCCAGCCCAGGCTGCTTGCCGGCCATAGCCCGACCAACGGCGCCAGCCATACCAGCGGCGCATTCAGCGCCAGGCGCAGCAGCTCAGCCTTCAACGCCCACGGGCGATTCTCCAGGGCCACGCCTAAGGTAAACAGCCCCAACGCCATCGCCCCCCAGCCCAGGACCAGCGCCGCCGTGGGCAGACCTTCGCCGACGTTCATCAAGTAACTGCCAAACCCCACATACGCCGCAAATTGCACGGCGACGTACACCTGCTGACGCACATCCAGCGGCACTTCGTATTTGCGGAACTGGCTCAAGTCGGGCTTGGCCAATGGGTATTTGGCCTTCACATCCGCCGGGCGCCAGCCGGTGCGCATAAACCAGATACGCAGCTTGTCCCACAGGCTCTGCGTTCGCCGCGCATCGCTACACAGTTGCGCATAGAACTGCAGATTGGCCCACAGCGGGTTCCAACTGGCCAGGGGCGTGGTCACGCCGAAAATCACCGGTTCGTTTTCGTCTTCTTCTTGGAAACTGCCGAACAGGCGGTCCCAAATAATGAACACCCCGCCGTAGTTGCGATCCATGTAGAGAGCGTTCTGTGCATGGTGGGCCCGATGATTGGACGGAGTAACGAAGAACCACTCGAACCAGCCGAGCTTGGGCACATGCCGTGTATGGACCCAGAATTGATACAGCAAATTGAGCGACGCCACGCTGATAAACACCACCAATGGCACGCCGGCCACCGCCAGGGGCAGGTAGAAGATCCAGCTCAGCAGAAACCCCGTGCTGGTCTGGCGCAGGGCGGTGGTGAGGTTGTAGTCCTCGCTCTGATGGTGCACCGAGTGCGCGGCCCACAGAATATTGCGCTCATGCCCCATGCGATGCAGCCAGTAGTAGCAGAAGTCATAGAAAACAAAGGCGAACAGCCACGTCCAAGGGCTCTGCGCCGGCAAATCGAACAGCGCCAGATGCTTGAGAGCGAACGCGTAGGTCAACACGCCCACGCCCTTGGTCAACAGGCCCGTGGTGGTAGACAGCACACCGGTGCTCAGGCTGTTGATGGCATCCGCCACCCGGTAATTGCGCTGTCCGCGCCAACGGTCGGCAAGCAGCTCCACCACGATCAAGGCAATGAAAAACGGTACCGCGTAAGGCACGAAGTCCATGGGCAAGTCCGGTCTATTTTTGTTACATCAAGATTAGGTGCAGCGCTGTGAGATCCCATTGGCAACAGGTTACAAATTAGTAGACATTTAACGCCAAGAACCCAGGAGAAATGCCCATGAGCAAAAAGATTGCAGTGATCCTTTCCGGCTGCGGCGTGTACGACGGCGCAGAGATCCACGAAAGCGTGATCACTTTGCTGCGCCTGGATCAGCGCGGCGCTCAGGTCCAATGTTTCGCACCCGATATCGAGCAACACCACGTCATCAATCACCTGACCGGCGAGGAAATGCCAGAAACGCGCAACGTGCTGGTGGAGTCGGCGCGCATCGCCCGTGGCGAGGTGAAGGACATCAGCCTGGCCAATGTCGACGACTTCGATGCTCTGATCGTACCCGGCGGGTTTGGCGCGGCGAAGAACCTGTCGAATTTTGCCAGCGAAGGCACCGCATGCAGCGTCAACCCGCAGGTACTGGCGTTGGCGGAGGCCTTCGCCGAGGCGAGCAAACCCGTAGGGCTGATCTGCATCTCGCCGGCCCTGGCCGCGAAGATCTACGGCCCGGGCGTAACCTGCACCATCGGCAACGATGCCGACACCGCAACCGCCCTGGGCAAGATGGGCGCCACTCACCAGGAGTGCACGGTTGAAGACATCGTCGAGGACAAAGCGCGCAAACTGGTAAGCACGCCGGCCTATATGTTGGGCAAGAACATCGGCGAGGTGGCGTCAGGCATCAATAAGTTGGTGGATCGCGTGCTGGAGCTGACCCACGAGAACGACGAGTGATCGCCTGACCGGCCCGATGCGGTAAGCCGCTCCACCCTCAACCCTGGCGCATCAGTTGCGTAAGGATTCGGTCCAGCGCATTGGCAAACGCCTGCTTATCCTTCTCCCCATGGGGCGGTGGTCCGCCGCCCATCTGGCCCTGTTCACGCAAGTCGGTGAACAGGTTGCGCACCGCCAACCGCTCGCTCATGTTCGCCGGGCTGAACTCCTTGCCTCGCGGGTCCAGCGCGGTGACGCCCTTTTTCACCAAGCGATCGGCCAGTGGCACGTCGCTGCAGATCACCAACTCGCCGGGCACCGCGTGCTCCACCAGGTAGTCATCGGCGGCGTCCGGGCCGCTGGGTACCACGATCAGCTTCACGCAGGCAAAAGCCGGCTTGATCTGGCTCTGCCCGGCCACCAGCACCACCTCGAACTGGCGCTTGAGGGCGAACTTCACCACCAGGTCCTTGGCCGCGCGCGGGCAGGCGTCGGCATCGATCCAGACGCGCACGGTTATACCGCCACTCGGCGCTTCTCGGCCAAACGACTGCGGCCGTACAGCACCACAATCGCCAGGATCGCCACCACCTGCGCACTCAGCGAGTAAGCGTCGGCGTGGATGCCCAGCCAGTCGAAGTCAAAGAACGCCACCGGCCGTGTACCGAAGACACCCGCCTCCTGCAATGCCTTGACACCATGCCCAGCGAACACCACCGACAGCGCGCACAGCAGCGCCGCGTTAATACCGAAGAACAGCGCCAGCGGCAGCTTCGCCGAGCCGCGCAGGATCACCCAAGCCAAACCCACCAGCAGCACCAGTGCGGTGGCGCCCCCCGCCAGCACTGCGTTATGCCCAGCCGGGCCGGCTTGCAGCCACAGGGTTTCGTAGAACAGGATCACTTCGAACAGCTCGCGGTATACCGAGAAAAACGCCAGCACCGCAAAACCGAAGCGCCCACCGCCGCCCACCAGGCTGCTCTTGATGTAGTCCTGCCAGGCCGCTGCGTGGCGCCGGTCGTGCATCCACACTCCCAGCCATAGCACCATCACGCTGGCGAACAACGCCGTGCACCCTTCCAGCAATTCACGCTGGGCACCGCTGACATCAATCACATACGCCGCCAACGCCCAGGTAGCCAGGCCGGCCAACAGCGCCAAACCCCAGCCGGCGTTGACGCTACGCACCGCCGATTGCTGGCCGGTGTTACGCAGGAACGCCAGGATCGCCGCCAGCACCAGGATCGCTTCCAGGCCCTCACGCAGCAGGATCAGCAAACCGGAGATATAACTCAACGACCAGCTCAGGCCATCGCCACCGAGCAAACCGGCCGATGCGGCGAGCTTGGCCTTGGCCACGTCCAGGCGCTGCTGCACTTGATCGATCGGCAACCCGTCCTGCAACGACTGCCGATAGGCCATCAGGGCCTTTTCGGTGTCTTTGCGCACGTTGGCGTCGACGTTGTCCAGGGAGCTTTCCACCAGCTCGAAGCCTTCCAGGTACGCCGCTACCGACAGGTCATAGGCTTGTTCGTGATCGCCATTGCGGTACGCGGCCAGGCTCTTGTCTAAGGTGCTCGCGGTGTAGTCGAGCAACTGTGCCGGGCCGCGCTTGACCTGCGGCGGCTGCGCACGCTGGGCGCGGAAGGTCGCGGCAGCTGCGGCACCGTCAGCGGCCAGCACTTCATTGGGGGTACGACGGGCCAGGTCGGCGAGGTTGAACGGCTGCTCGCTCTTGGCGGCCGCCGGGTCGGCGGTAAATTCGGCGATGTAGGTGGCCAGGTCCCAACGCTGGCGGTCATCCAATTGATCGGCGAACGCCGGCATGTCGGTGCCTTCGACGCCCAGGCCCAAGGTGTTGTAGATCGCGTAGAGACTCAGGCGATCCAGCCGCGCGGCGTCCCGCAGATTCGCCGGCGGCGGCGTAAGGCCCACACCTGCCGGCCCATCGCCAGCGCCAGAATTGCCGTGGCACACCGAGCAATGCTGGGCGTAGAGGGGTGCACCGCGCGTTGGGTCGGGCGTGATGGCCGGGGCCTGGCTCACTTCATAAGCCACCGCCAACTTGGCGCCCAATTGCCGAGCCTGTCGGGCAACGACGGCACCGTCCTGACGAGCGGTCACCGCCACGCTCAATTCTTCGACGCCCGTTACCAGTTCGGCGCGTTCCGGCTTGGCCGGCAAGTCCGCCACCAAACCCTGCAACACCCCAAGGAACTCAACTTGTTCACGGTATTCCGAAGGGTCCACCACCTTGCCCGCGTCCACCGTCGGCGGGTAATCCGCACCGATGTAGTCCAGCAAATGCAGGGCTTGGGGCGCGCCCTCGGCCGTCGCGGCCAACAGGTTGAAGCTGCACGACATCAACGCCGGCAACACCAGCCAGGCGAGAAAACGGTGGGGGGCAGTCATGAATGAATCTCAAAGGGAAATACGAAGTAACACATTGTTTAACGTTAAAGGCTTTGACTCAAGCCGTTCGTGATTTAGCACACCTGAGCGCAACCGTTTAATCCGCCAGTAGTGGCATTTTTGTCGATCGCATAACAGCAAAAAGCCATTGTTTTGCCAGTTATGGCGCCTATAATGCCGCGCCCTGTTAGTGCGAAAGGGAATGTCATTCCGGATTTTTATGCGAAATGACCACATTGGCTGACAACTTTCAGGGAAGAAATCTGCATGGCATTTCGCGCTTTAACCCCGCTCACGCTCGCGGCGGTAACCTTGCTGTCCGGTTGTTCGATGTTCCGCAGCTACGACACCGAGCTGCAAGCCACTAACCAGCAACTGGCCACCGGCAACGTCGATGCCGCCCTGACCTTGCTGGAGAAGAACAACACCGGCGAAGACAAAGACCTGCTCTATTTCTTCGAAAAAGGTGAATTGCTGCGCGCCAAAGGCGACCTCACCGGCAGCCAGACCGCCTGGCGCAGCGCCGACCTGCAAGTCTTCAAATGGGAAGAGTCGGTCAAGTTCGACAGCGCCAAGTACCTCGCCCAGTTCGGCAGCTTCCTGGCCAACGACAAGGTTCGGCGCTACGAAGGCTACGACTATGAAAAAGTCATGCTGACCACCCAGATGGCCCTGAACCTGCTGGCCGTGAACGACTTCGACGGCGCCCGCACCGAGATTAAGAAAACCCACGAACGCGAAGCAGTGATCGCCGAGCTGCGCGATAAGGAATACCTCAAGCGCGAGGGCGAAGCCGAGCGCGAAGGCGTGACCACCCAGTTGAAAGACCTGAACGGTTACCCGGTGGAAGCCCTGAACGCTCCGGAGGTGGTCGGCCTGAAAAACAGTTACCAGAGCGCGTTCAGCCATTACCTGGCCGGCTTCGTCTATGAAGCCCTGGGCGAAAAAGACCTGGCCGCCCCTGGCTATCGCAAGGCAGCCGAATTACGCCCTAACACTCCGCTGCTGGAACAGGCCTTGCGGGACCTGGACAAGTCCAAGGTCGGCGCCAATGAAACCGACGTGCTGATTGTGGTCCAGAGCGGCCTGGCGCCGGCCCGCGACTCGATACGCCTGCCGTTGCCGATCCCGATCAACGGCAACCTGGTGATTACCCCGCTGTCGTTCCCGGTGATCAAAGCCGACACCTCCACCGCCACCTTCGCCCAGATCGGGGTGGACGGCCAGCAACAGAACCTCACCGCGCTCAACAGCACCACTGCCATGTCCCGCCGCGCCCTGCGTGACGACATGCCGGGGATCATCCTGCGCACTACCGTACGCGCGGTCAGCCGTGGTGTGGCGCAGAACAACCTGAACAAGACCAACCCCATGGCGGGCCTGGTGCTGGGCATCGCCTCGGCCGTGACCGAAGGCGCCGACACCCGCACTTGGCGCACCTTGCCGGACATGACCCAAGTGACGCGCCTGCGCCTCAAGCACGGCGAGCACCAGGTCAGCCTGCCCAACGCATTGGGCGGCACGCTGGTGACGGTCAAGGCCGATCAGCGCTACCAGGTGATCACCCTGCGCGTGGTGAGCAATCAGGTGTTCGCCGGCGGCCTCGCGGCCCATGTGGTGCCGAGCAACACGCCCCAGGCGATCGCCACCCTCAAACAACCTTAAGGAGCACGCTATGCGTCATTTCATCCTCGGCGCTTTGGCGCTGGTCCTGCTCGCCGGCTGCGCCACCCCGCCGCCACCGGCACCCGGCAGCGCCGCCAGCAAAATCGTCGTGATGGGTAAATTCAAGGGCATCGCCGTCGGCGCCATCCGCGTCGCGCGCGAGAACGGCTTCCTGACCGCCAAAGTGCAACTGAGCAACATCACCAGCAGCAACCAGACGATGTATTACCGCTTCGCCTGGCTGGGCGCCGACGGCTTCCCGGTAGGCGACGAAGAAACCTGGAAAGTGCTCAACCTGTATGCCAACCAGGCCACTTTCCTGCCGGCCATCGCCAACCTGCCCCAGGCGGCGGACTTCCGTCTTGAAGTGAAAACCCCTTGAGCCGCTCATCCTTTCTGAGAGATTTCCCCATGTTTGCACGCTTCTCGATGCTCGCCGTGGTCGCCGTTCTGGCCAGCGGCTGCGCCAATACCTCGCCAGTACTCGGCAGCAAGAACATCAACTACGGCGATACCAAGGCCGTGGAAACCGTCACCAACGAGTTCGGCTCCACCGACTTGCAGATAATCGCCGAAAGCATGACCCGCTCCCTGGCCCAGTCCGGCGTGCTGCGAGGCCGCCCGGTGGTGCAGGTGTATGACGTGAAGAACAAGACCAGCGAGTACATCGATACCCGCGAGATCACCACGTCGATCAAGACTCAGTTGATGAAGACCGGCACCGCGCGCTTCGCCAGCGACAACACCGACATGCAGAGCCAGGTCGACCAGCTCAAGCTGCAAAACCAGAGCGGCCTGTACAAGAAGTCCACGGTCAGCAAAACCGGCAACATGATCGCCGCCCAGTACCGTCTGGAAGGCTCCATCAGTTCCATCGTCAAGCGCAGCGCGGACTACAAGGACGTGTTCTACAAGTTCAGCCTGCAACTGATCGACGTCGAAAGCGGCGTGGCCGAATGGATGGACGAAAAAGAAATCCGCAAAACCACGGAGCGCTAAACAATGCGTGCATGGATCGGCATGATCGGCCTGCTGTGCGCCTTTGGCGCCTCGGCCGCGCCTAAGATCGCGGTAACCGACCTGGCCTACGAGGCGCGGGTCGAGGAATACATCCACCAGGTCTCGGCCAGCGACACCTTCCAGGCCAGCGCTTATCACGCCAGTGGCGCCTCCAATTACAGCGAGTACGAAAGCCGTACCAGCTATATCGAGCAGACCGAGCTGCGTAAATTCAGCGGTGATATCAAGGGCGAGATCCTCAAGTCACGGCAGTTCCAGCTGGTGCAGGGCACGCCCTACACCGCCGCTGCCAAGGGTGACGTCTACGACGTGATCAAACGCATCAAGGCCGGCCACTTCAAGGGTGCCGATTACGTGCTGTTCGGCACGTTGTCGGACATCGACTTCACCCAGGACATCAACGCGCTGGACCACACCAACAGCTACTCGGCGGTACTGGGCCTGACATTGGTGGCGGATTTCAGCTTGATCAACACCCGTACCTACGAGATCACCTCGGCGTTTACCGCCATGGGCGAAGGCCAGGACACCAAGCTGGTCAACAGCCGTGACATCCGCGTGAGCTTGAACCGGCCACGGGTGGTGAAGGAAGTGTCGAAAGCGCTGGGTGAGGATGTGGCCAGGCAGTTGGCAGAACAGTTGGGCGGTGGCTATCAGGAACCTGGCCAGCCGGCACCGCATAACAACCTGCCAAGGGATGAAGCGCCGAAGATTCTGCGCTGAGCGGTAATCCCCCAGGCAACACAAAACCAATGTGAGAGGGGGCTTGCCCCCGATGGCGGTGCCTCAGCTACAGCTAAGCTGACTGACACCCTGCTATCGGGGCAAGCCCCCTCTCACACGTTTAGCGACCGAGCTTTACGCCGTTGCGCGATGCAAGCTGGCCAGGAAACCCGCTGCCCCCACGAACAATCCGGCAAACGTCCGGTTTACCCGCTTTTGCTGCGTGGGCGTGCGCAACAGGCGCAGGACTTTGGACGCCAACCCCGTATACCCCGCCATCACGATCATATCGACGCTGATCATCGTCGCGCCGATGATCAAATACTGAGCCAGCAACGGCGCCTGCGGGTTCACGAATTGCGGCAACACCGCGAGCATGAACACCAAGGCCTTGGGGTTGCTGGCGTTGACCAGGAAGCCACGGAACATCATCGCCATCGGCTTGCCGATGGGGCGTACGGCCGCGTCATCGGTCATGTCCAGCGGCAAGGCACGCCATTGCTTGATGGCCAGGTACACGAGGTACGCCACACCAAACCATTTGATCGCATAGAACGCGGTGGACGACGCAGCCAGGATGGCACCCAGGCCACCCGCCACCACGGCAATCTGCATCGCCAGGCCCAGTTGCAGGCCGATGGCGTTCCAGTAACCGCGTAAAAAACCGTATTGCAGACCGCTGGACATCGACGCAATGGCGCCGGCGCCCGGGGAAAGGGAGATGATCCAACTGGCCAGGAAAAAGGCCAGCCACGTATCGAGAGCCATGACATACCTCGTGCGACAATAAGCGGTGGAGCCTTAAGCTAACTCCACCGACCAGAGGCTGGCTATCGGTTTTTATCACCGTGCAGGCTAGCGATCGCCCGGAAACACGTGGGTACCAGGCCAACGCCGTACCGAACGCTGGAAAAACAGACTGTTAGGCACCTGCACGATCGCGCTGTCGGTACCGGCGGCCTCCACTTCAACCAGTGTGGTGTAGAGCAAATTGATTGCCACCACCCGCCCCTTGACGCCCGGTTTGTCGACGGTATCCACCAACTCGACAATGTCGCCGAGGCGAAATGGGCCGACGGTAAAGATCAGAATCGCGCAAAGCAGGTTGGACAATACCGACCACATGGCGAAGAACGCCACGGCGGCGACCGCCACGAAGCCCGACAGTGCCGTCCACAACACGGTGGCGGACACACCCAGGCGCTCCAGAACAAAAATCAGCGCACTCCCCATGATCAGCCAGCGCAGGCCGCCGCGTAGTGGCATCAGCAGTTGCGGTGGGAATGGGTAGCGCTCGCCCAGGCGCGTAAGGACTTTGCTCACAAAGCGCTGAGCCAGGTAACCGGCCAGCAGGATCAATAGGATCTGCACGCCAATCCACACGGGTTCGATCCACTGTGCCGGCAACTGCAACGCTTCCATCAGGACAGCGCCTCCAGCTCCGCTTGCAGGGTTTCGAGCAGTTCGAGGGCTTCCATCCAGGCTTCCTCCAATTGCCCTTCGCGCACCTTGAGCTTGGCCTGTTCGGCGAGCAGGTCACGCAGTTCGTCCTTGCGCGCGGCTTCGTACACGGCGCTGTCGCCGAGGCTGGCTTCGATCTTGGCCAAACGCTCATGCACCTTGCCCAGCTCAGCTTCCAGCTTATCGGCTTCGCGCTTGTGCGGCGCCAATTGCTGACGCAACGCGGCGGCGGCCTGGCGCTGAGCCTTCTTGTCGGTTTTGTCCGGATTCACCGGGGTATTGCTCACCGGCGCATTGCGCAGGCGGTAATCGGTCAGCCAACGGGCGTAGTCGTCGAGGTCGCCATCGAATTCTTCGACTTTGCCATCGGCCACCAGCAGGAAGTTATCCGTGGTGCTCTTGAGCAAGTGCCGATCGTGGGACACCACCAATACCGCACCACTGAACTCTTGCAACGCCATGGTCAGCGCCAGGCGCATTTCCAGATCCAAGTGGTTGGTCGGTTCGTCGAGCAGCAACAGGTTCGGACGATCCCAGGCGATCAGGGCCAAGGCCAAGCGGGCTTTCTCGCCGCCGGAAAAATTCAGCACCGGCTCATCGATGCGCGCGCCACGGAAGTCGAAGCCACCGAGGAAGTCACGCAGGGTCTGCTCGCGCTCGGTCGGCGCCAGGCGTTGCAGGTGCAACAATGGGCTGGCCTTGGCGTCGAGGGAGTCCAACTGATGCTGGGCGAAGTAACCCACCACGGTGTTCTCGCCACGGGTCAAGCGACCGGCCAGGGGTTCCAGCTCACCCGAGAGGTTCTTGATCAGGGTCGATTTACCCGCGCCGTTAGGCCCCAGCAAACCGATACGCGCCCCCGGCGTGAGTTGCAGCTTGACCTTCTCCAGGATGGTTTTGTCGCCATAACCCAGGCGCGCATCCGAAAGATCCAGCAGTGGGCTCGAAATCTTCACCGACTCGCGGAACACGAAGTCGAACGGCGAATCGACGTG
Organism: Pseudomonas rhodesiae; assembly: GCF_013285305.1. Classification (NCBI taxonomy): domain Bacteria; kingdom Pseudomonadati; phylum Pseudomonadota; class Gammaproteobacteria; order Pseudomonadales; family Pseudomonadaceae; genus Pseudomonas; species Pseudomonas rhodesiae. Next base: position 5,745,110 of record NZ_CP054205.1, read on the forward strand.
AGCTGCCGACAATTCTTCCATGCGCTCCAGCGCCTTGATCCGGCTCTGTGCCTGGCGGGCCTTGGTGGCCTGAGCCTTGAACCGGGCAATGTAACTTTCCATATGCGCACGTTGCGCCTGCTGCTTCTCGTAGGCCTGTTGTTGCTGGGCCAGGCGTTCGGCACGCGCACGCTCGAACGCGGTGTAGCCGCCGCGGTAGAGGGTGATTTTTTTCTGCTCGACATGGGCGATGTTATCGACCACGGCGTCGAGGAAATCCCGGTCGTGAGAGATCAGCAGCAAGGTGCCCTGATAGCTCTTGAGGAAGTCTTCCAGCCACAGGATCGCGTCGAGGTCCAAGTGGTTGGTCGGTTCGTCGAGCAGCAACAGGTCCGAGGGGCACATCAGCGCCTGGGCCAGGTTCAGGCGCATCCGCCAGCCACCGGAGAAGTCGGCGACCGGGCGGTCCATCTGTTCGTTGGTAAACCCAAGGCCGGCGAGCATCTTGCGAGCGCGGGCGTCGGCGGTGTAGCCGTCGGCGCTGTCGAGCTCCGAGTGCAGACGCGCCAGAGCTGCGCCATCCTGGGCCTTCTCGGCTTCGGCCAGGTCGTGTTGCACCTGGCGCAAGCGCAGGTCGCCATCGAGCACGTAGTCGATCGCGATGCGGTCCAGGGTGTCGATCTCCTGGCGCATATGAGCGATGCGCCAGTCGGCCGGCAGCAGGCAGTCGCCGGAGTCCGGGGTCAGCTCACCCAGCAACAGGGCGAACAGCGTGGATTTGCCGGCGCCGTTGGCACCGATCAGGCCGGCTTTGTGACCGGCGTGCAGGGTCAGCTCGGCGTCTTCGAGAAGACGTTGCGGGCCACGCTGTAATGTTAGGCTTTGAAGTCGGATCATAATGGCGGCGGAGTCTACCAGCTTCGTTGGCCGCTGGCTTGGGTGTGACTATGTGCGCTGACCTGTGGAGCTTTGCTCTCTCGATTTACGCCCGTCCGGGTATGGAAGCCGCCTGCCTGCGGTTGCAGGCGCAAGGGGTGGATGTGTGCCTGATGCTGTGCGGCGTCTGGCTGGAACAGCGCGGCGTCATCCTGACCGACGAGCGAGTGCAGGCCCTCAAGCACATCGCCGGGCCTTGGCAGACGCAGGTGATCGAGCCGTTGCGCCAATTGCGCGTGCAATGGCGAGCGAGCGCGCAGCACGACCAGCCGCTGGCGGCCTTAAGGGAACGGATCAAGTCGATGGAGCTGGAAGCCGAACGGCACTTGTTGATGCGTCTGGAAGGACTGGCCGACACATGGCCATCGGGCAAGCGGGCAGATCAACAAAGATGGTTGGAAAGACTGGCGGCCGAGGATGCCGCCAACCTTGACCACGACGCGCTGCAGCAGCTGCGCGTCGCGGCCACCGGCGCTTAGGAAGCGCTGGTTGGGGTAGTGCTTGGCGCTGCCGGTGCAGGGGTGCTGCTCGCCGGTGCGGTTGGAGCGGTGGCGGCTGCCGGGGTCGCTGCCGAAGTGGCCGGCGCAGGCTTTGCAGCGGCCGGCTTGGCGGCAGCAGGTTTGGCTACTGGCTTAGCGGCGACGGGCTTAGCTGCTGGTTTGGCTGCTGGCTTAGCGGCAACGGTTTTAGCCGCTGGTTTAGCTGCTGGCTTAGCGGAGGCGGTTTTAGCTGCTGGTTTGGCGGCTGGCTTAGCGGTGGCGGGCTTAGCTGCTGGTTTGGCTGCTGGCTTAGCGGCAACGGTTTTAGCCGCTGGCTTGGCTGCTGGCTTAGCGGCGGCGGTTTTTGCTGCTGGCTTGGCGGCTGGTTTAGCGGCGGCGGTTTTTGCTGCTGGCTTGGCGGCTGGTTTAGCGGCAGCGGTTTTAGCTACTGGCTTGGCGGCTGGTTTAGCGGCAGCGGTTTTGGCTGCTGGCTTGGCGGCTGGTTTAGCGGCAGCGGTTTTAGCTACTGGCTTGGCGGCTGGCTTAGCGGCAGCGGTTTTAGCTGCTGGTTTGGCGGCTGGCTTAGCGGCAGCGGTTTTAGCTACTGGCTTGGCGGCTGGCTTAGCGGCAGCGGTTTTAGCCGCTGGTTTGGCCGAAGTCTTCTTCGCCGCGCTTGCTGCAACAGCTTTTACCGGTGTACGAGCACCCAGCACTTTAGCCACGGCTTCTTTTACACGGCCAACGCCCTGGGCCAGTTTCAGGCTTTCCTGAGCATCTTTTTTGAGTTGAGAAATGTAGGCGCGGGTTTCAGCTTGGCGATCCTTGAGCGCGTCCAGCAAGTCCTCAAGTTCTTTAACAGCGTCTTTGGCTTTGGCTTGTGCCTTGGCCTTGCCGGCGGTGGCGGCATCTTGCAATTTGGTGCGGGATTTGTGCAGCTTTTCTTGCGCCTTACCGCGCTGTTTTTCCAACTTGGCGAGCAGTTTTTCTGCATCGGCCAACGCTTGGGAACAGGCGCTTTCCAGATGTTCGAGCAAGCTGCCCGACAGTTGTTGGAGTAAGTGCAACGGGGTATTAACAGGCTTCTGTTTGGCCGACATGGTTTACCTCCTGGCTGACGTGGGTGCGGCTCATACTAGCCCTCTGCTCTTACCGCCGCTAGCGCATGTTGACAGTATCGATTGCCTCGCGTTGCACCGTACGAAAATTCTTATCGTGAGAACGAAAATGGGCGACACTTTTTACGTTTCCACACTGGCATAATCCATCGCACTTTCGGCCGGAGAATGTCCATGTCGCGTTACCTTTTTCTTGTGCTTGGCCTGGCAATTTCGGTAGCCAATGCGAGCGCGCCGTCGCCGTCTAAAACCATCGAGCCGGATCAGCATGACCTCGCCTACAGCCTGGGCGCCAGCCTCGGTGAGCGCCTGCGCCAGGAGGTTCCAGACCTGCAGATCCAGGCCCTGATCGACGGCCTCAAACAAGCCTATCAAGGCAAGCCACTGGCCTTGGATAACGCGCGTATCGAGCAGATCCTCGCGCAGCACGAAGCGCAGAGCGAAGCGGACGCCCAAGCGCCCCTGAGTGAAAAAGCACTCGCTGCCGAACAACAATTCCTGACCCAGGAAAAAACCATGAAAGGCGTTCGTGAATTGGCGGATGGAATTTTGCTCACGGAACTCACGCCAGGTACCGGCCCCACGCCGAAAGCCAATGGTCAGGTTCAGGTGAAATATGTCGGTCGGCTACCCGACGGGACGGTTTTCGACAAGAGCACACAGCCTCAGTGGTTTCGCCTGGACAGCGTGATCAGCGGCTGGAGCAGCGCTCTACAACAGATGCCCGTGGGTGCGAAGTGGCGCCTGGTTATTCCATCGGCGCAGGCCTATGGCGCCGACGGTGCCGGCGAATTGATCCCGCCGTACACGCCCTTGGTTTTCGAGATCGAATTGCTCGATACCCGTTCTTGAGCCAATAAAAAACGGTGCGACCTGCGCACCGTTTTTTTATCGCGTATCTCGAAGTCAGGCCTGAGCGACAGTGTTTTCTTTGTGAGCGTTGTGCAGCACTTCAATCAGGCAGTCTTCGAGCTCGAAACGCTCGTGGAGCAGCGCACCCAATTCTTTGAATTTCTCGGCGACACACTTGCCTTGATCGCACAGGTCGGTGAATGCCAGCAGCTTCTCGGTGATCACATCGATGCGTGGGTAAAGGGTCTTGGCAAAATCCAGACCGCGCTGGTCTTTGAAGGCTTCCGCCTCCTTCGTGAGCTGGGTGTAGATGCTCAAATGCCCCGCGGACACGTAATCCACCAACACAACGCAGAAATCCTGCAACGGTTCACGCTTCTGGGCCAACGCCTCGGGCTCGGCACCGAGCGCATCAAAAGCCCGAATCAATTCGTGACGTGCCTTCAACCAGCTGTCGATCAGCTTGTGCACCCCGCCCCAGCGTTCGCGAGCATTCTTGCAACGTTCCAACATGATGATCTCTCTTCCCTATTAGGGGCGCTGCCGCCTGATGCCCGCGAATACTTCAAGGATAAAACAGCAGCGGGACAAGGCTGCATCAGACAACCGGTTTGAATAACGCGTGCGGGCCAGATTATGCCCGCATGACTATGGCTTCAAGGTACGCAGGACAGAAAGTTCATACAAGTGTTTAATCCCGTCCTACAAACCTCAGCCTGCTTTTAAGGCCTCATCGGGTACAGGCGACGGCGAAGTAACGGTCGTGAAAACTGCGTGATGCCCAGAATCAGCATCCCCACGAAAAACAGCAGACTCCACTCCGGCAGGCTTAAATCGAACAACGTCCAGTTGATTTCCACGCAGTCGACAGTGCCTTCGACGGCCTGTTGCAGCGCCTGCCAAAGCGAAAGATTGTCGAGCATATGGTTGAGACTGGGCCAGCAATCGGCGGCCTGGTCGGGTGCGGCATTTTGCAGCAGTATCTGGCGTACAGCTGTGATAGCGCCCAGCGTTGCGCACGCCACGCTGGCCAGCCCATATAGCGAGATGACAGGACGTTTGGGGTTATGGAGGGCAGCGATCAAATTGATCAGCGTGAAAGCAGCCAGAAAAACCCGCTGCAGTTGGCATAAAAAACACGGGCGTAACGAGACGCCGAACTCAAGGTAATAGGATGCGCCCAACGTCAGCGCACCGGCCAGGAACGCCAGAAAAAACAAGGAGCGAGAAGGGGCCAAAGACATGCTTTATCCGCATCGCGAAAAGTAGATCGCTACGGTAGAGGAAAGGCCTGAACGCTTTCAATATACGTTAGACCAGACAATTCCGTGAGAGCCTGCAGACATCCCGCCAGAGGATGGAAGACTTCAGGCGACGGCGCGTAGGAGTTTGCTGCCAGACACTTACCCTACCTATTCGCGTGCATCAAAGGGGTGAGGGTTTGCCATATCTGAGTCAACCCTCCGCTCCTTCCTACATCAAACCCGGGCAGGGACTGGCAACGGTGACGCCAATAGACGGCTATCCAACAACCCCAGGCCTTCCTGGAACAACTGGTTGCTGCGTTCGGTATCTCCCAACTGCGCCAACAGACGCGCCAGCTCGGCGCAAGCCTCAGGGTTGCGCTGCACCTGCAGGCTACTTTCCAGATAGTCGCGCGCCTTGCCCCACAAGCTGTTTTGCAGGCACAAGCGCCCCAAGGTCAGTAGCAGGCTGGCATCACCGGGATGATCCTTGAGCCAACCTTCGGCGAACTTCAACTGCCGAGCCGAGTCGCTGCCGCGTAAAAGACCGTAGAGGCGAATGAGATGGCTGTCGTAACCGCGCTTGATCGCACCACGCAGGACCTCTTCGGCCTTGGCGTCGGCGCCCAATTGGCGCAGTTGCTCGGCGTAAGCCAGCACCAACTGCGGCTCCTGACGCTGGGCCGAGGTAAGTTGTTGCCAAGCCCGCTCCAGGGATTGCTGGCCAGCTTCGTCGTGCTCCTCACGCTGAGCCGCAAGGCTGAGGTTTTCACCCCATGCGCGACGTTCCAGCTCGGCCAGTTCGCCGGCGGGCAGCACCTTGTCCTTACGCAGCTGCGGCAAAAGGTGAATCACCGACGACCAGTCACCGCGCTGTTGATGCAAACGCTGCAACTGACGTAGCACCTGCGCGTTATGCGGATGACGCTCGTGCATTGCCTGTAGCGTGACCAGCGCACCGTCCGTATCGCCACGGTCCAGTTGCAGTTGCGCATGACTCAAGGCGACCGCCAGCTCAGCCTGGGGCTGGCGCTCCAAAGCGCGCTCAAGCAAAGCATCGCACTCTTCGTAACGCCCCTGTTCATTGGCGGCTCGCGCCGCGCCCAGGTAGTACAACAACGGTTGGCGTTCGGCTTCGGCGGCACGCCGCAAATGGCGTTCGGCACTGGCCCAGCGCCCTTCGGCGAGGTCCATCTGGCCCTGTTCGATAGCGATCTGTGTACGGCGGCTGCGATTACGCCGCGACCAAGGGTTGACCACGCCGCCCGACGTGGTAACCAGGCTCAGCAAGACGCGGACCAGGTAGATCGCCAGAATGATGGCAAACACGGCGAACAGGGTCGCCCACAGGCTCGACTCGTAATGCAGCACATGTGGATAAGTAATCAGCACGTAGCCGGTGTGTTTCGAGATGCCCACAGCCAGTGCCAGGGCGATCGCGATCGCCAGCACCAGGATCACATAGAAACGCTTCATCGGCTCTACTCCTGGGACGCCGGCTTGGCAGCCGCCTTGGCTTCATCGGCAGACAGGTGGCGACGATCAAGATACGCCTGCACCGCGGCGAGGCTCGCGGCCAGGTCCGGTGTCACCACCGACACGGCTTTGGGCTCAAGCTCGGCGATGCGCGCCAGCATCGCTTTGCTCTGCGGGTTGTCCTGATTGAAGTTGTCCTGCAGCACGCTGCGCGCCTCACCCAGTGAGCGGCTATACACCGCCGACTCACCATTGAGCGCCGCCCATTGCGCCTGTTCGAGCGCCAGGCTCAGGGCCAGACGCACTTGGTTCAGGCCCTGACCGGCAAGCAACGGACGGATGTTGTCGTCTGGGTTGAAATCAATGCGGAAGTAGCGGGAAATCTGCTCCCACCACTGGCTCCAACGTCCCTCGGTATCGGTGGTGGGACGACCTTCAGCGGCAGGTTCAGTCAGTTGATACTCCGGCGCAATCGCCGCCAGCTGCACCACTTGATCGCGCAGGGCGGCCAATTGCAGGTACAGCCCGGTGCGGTCCGGCTGTTCGGTACTGCGCAGAGCGACCAGGCTCTTGGCCAACTGCTCGCGGGCCGCGTAGGCGCCGGGATCGCTTTGCTCGCGCAGAATCTCGTCAGCGCCCTGCACCAGCGCCTGAGCGCTATTGATGTCCTGCAAAGCCGACAGGCGCAGGCTCGCCAGGCGGATCAAGTGCTCGGCCTCGGCCAGACGCCAGTCCTGACGGCTGGCACCCAAAACAGTTTCCAGGCGCTGGCTCAGGTGTTGCTGATCACCCTGCAACTGGGCCACCAGACGGCGACGCTCCTCCAGCTCATCCGCACCCGGCAGTTGGGCCAGGCGCGCGGCCAATTGTTGCTGGGTTTGCTTGAGAGTTTGGGATTGCTCATCCAGGGTCTGCACTTGGCCCAGTTGCTGCTGGTGACTGGCTTGCAGGGCACGGACCTGCCAGATCCCCCAACCGCCGGCGGCCACTCCGGCAGCGCCGAGCAGCAAGGCGACGACCGCCAGGCCATTGCCACGGCGCGGCGCGGTGACCGGTGTCTCGACCGGCGCATCAAGTGCGGGTTGAGCTTCATCTTTAGGCAAGGCTGTTTCGCTCACGTATCCGTCCTTTGCGTATCAGAGAGTGGGGGCGGGATGTTTTTATAAGACATAGCCGCCTAACGCCACTAACAAAGCCGCGGCACTCGCGCCGCGACAATCCACCACTTTTTCTGCACCGGCAGCCCGCGCCATTTCCTGGACTCTTGGGCTGGGCACGAACAACGGCAGCTGTGCCACCTCCGGCCAATCGGCGCCGGCCAGGGCTTGCAGGTGCAAGAAACCCTGCCCACTGCTGACCACCACGCCGTTCAAGCGTTCCAACTGGATGCGCTGCATCAACTCACCGGCGTCGTAGGTCGGAAGGAACCGCCGGTACAACTCCAGGTAGTCGACACTAGCACCTCTCTCGCGCAAACGCTCTGCCAGCAATTCGCGGCCGCCCTCACCCCGCAGGATCAGCACCCGTGCATCGGGGCGCGCAATAGCCTCGCGTAATGCCGGCAGTTCAAGCAAGGCCTCGCTGTCATCGCCGGTGTGCGGATAGTGAACCGTGTAGCCTTGATCGGCCAGCACCTGCGCAGTAGCTGCCCCCACACTGAACCAGGGCATCTCGGACCATTGGCGATCCAGCTGTTGCAAGGCCAGGCGCGCGGCGGGTTTGCTGACGACAATCACGGCACAGTAGCGGCCGAGGTCACGCAACAGCGCTTGCTGGTCAGGGGTGATCGGCAAGGGCTCGATATCCAGCAAGGGCAGGCTGCTGCTGTAGATCCCGACGTCAGACAACACCGTCGCCAGCGCCGCCGATTCCTCGGCGGGCCGCGTCAGCAGCACACGCCAGCCGGTCACTGCGGGCCGGCCTCGCCGTAGACTTTTTGCAGGATGGCGCCGGCGCCTTTCTCCAGCAGCTCTTGCGCCACTTGGATGCCCAAAGCCGTCGCTTCGCATTGCGGGCCACGCACCTCGGCGGTCAGCAAGGTGCCGCCTTCCGGATCGCCCACCAGACCGCGCAGCCACAAGTTATCGCCTTCAAGTACGGCGTAGCAGGCAATCGGCACTTGGCAGCCGCCATTGAGGTGCTTGTTCAAGGCACGCTCGGCGGTGACGCGAACTTCGGTATCACGATGGTCGAGAGGCTTGAGCAGAGTATGGATTTCACTGTCGGCGCTGCGACATTCGATACCCACGGCGCCCTGCCCACCGGCGGGCAGGCTGTCTTCGACACTGATGGCCGAGGTGATGCGGTCTTCGAAGCCAAGGCGGATCAAACCGGCGGCGGCGAGGATGATCGCGTCATACTCACCGGCATCCAGCTTGGCCAGACGCGTATTGACGTTGCCGCGCAGAAAGCGAATCTGCAGATCCGGACGGCGCGTCAACAGCTGGGCCTGACGGCGCAGGCTGGAGGTACCGACGATGCTGCCCAGGGGCAACTCGTCCAGTGAAGCGTAGGTATTGGAAACGAAAGCGTCGCGGGGGTCTTCGCGCTCGCAAATGCAGAACAGGCCCAGACCGTCGGGGAAGTCCATGGGCACGTCTTTCATCGAGTGCACGGCGATGTCGGCTTCGTTCTCCAGCAACGCGGTTTCCAGTTCTTTGACGAACAGGCCCTTGCCGCCGATCTTCGACAACGGTGAGTCGAGCAGCTTGTCGCCGCGACTGACCATGGGCACCAGGGACACCTTGAGGCCGGGGTGGGCCAGCTCAAGGCGAGCTTTGACGTATTCGGCCTGCCATAGGGCCAAGGCGCTTTTTCGGGTGGCGATGCGGATTTCGCGAGGGGACATGGATCAATCCGTACTGAATAGATACGGCAGATAATAACAGCTCAGGCAAATACGCCTTGATTTGAATCAGCAAGTGCGGGGCCTCCCTGGCCTCGTCGCACCGGGATAAGGAATGCAGTCCCGCTACAGCCCTCGGGCTAAAGCTGCTGCATCATTTTGCGCACGCCGGCGACATGCCGACGACTGACAATCAAGGCATCGCCGTTGAGCCCTTTGAGGAACAACTGAAAGTGCCCCAGCGGCGTACGTTGCAGACGCTCGATACGCTCACGGGCCACCAACGCATTGCGGTGGATACGCACGAAGCGGTCGCCGAACTCGTCTTCAAGGGCCTTGAGCGGTTCATCCAACAAGACTTCACCCGCTTCGTGACGCAGAGTGACGTACTTGTGATCGGCGATGAAGTAGACCACTTGATTCAGGGGGATCAACTCGATGCCCTTGCGGGTACGTGCACTGATATGGCTGCGGGGGCCGTTGCCACTTTGGGCGGCAGGCTGGGTCAACGCGGCGAGCTGGGCGCGGTTGGGACGCTCGGCCTTCTTCAGGGCTTTGAGCAACGCTTCGGCCGTCACCGGTTTGGTCACGAAGCTCACGCCACTGTCTTCCAGCGTCTGCGCGGGAAACTCATCCTGAGCCGCACACAACACCAAGGCCGGAGGCGATTCGCGCTCACTCAGGCGGGCAGCAACCTGCAGGCCATCCAGGCCCGGCATACGGATATCGAGCAACAGCACATCGGGCTTGAGGCTGTCGATCAGCGTCAACGCCTCCTCACCGGTGGTGGCGCTCGGTTCAAGAACGGTATAACCCTCGAGTTCACTGATTAAACGACTCAGTCGCTCGCGGGCTTGGGGTTCGTCATCAACGATCAGGACATTCATATTGCGCTGGATTCCTGCGTGAGTCTCGCACAAGGATAACGTAGACAGGTGCGGTGACTTGCGTCACAGCGATCCACGCTAAGACTCGTGCGAGCGGCAAAAAGTGCCCCGAAGGTGGCACCCATATTTACCCGGACCTGTTCAATAGCGCCCAAGACCCGCTGCCTTCGGGCATCGTCGTAGGGTTTGCTGATACACAATCCGAATACCCCCCTTGTTTAATGGTTAGTCTGGGCTCTGACCGCGTTACCCGACTTTGGTGCATTCACACACTATCAGTCCAACTGTAGACGCTTGCCGAGACGACATTGCTCAATCGTCAAATATCGTTTCAATAAGTCTCTTTTTCCAGTCTCATCCCGGACGCGATCGACGGCAAGGCACTTAGCCATCCTTTGCACAAATAAAAATGCCAACGACCCGCGCCACCGCCTCCGCGAGCAACCCTGTTATGATCGGCGCCACACTTCCACGCCTTTTTATTAAAGCAACTCACGAGCGAATCCATGAGCACCGACAAGACCAACCAGTCCTGGGGCGGCCGCTTCAGTGAACCCGTCGACGCCTTCGTCGCGCGCTTCACCGCCTCCGTCACCTTCGACCAGCGCCTGTACCGCCACGACATCATGGGCTCCATCGCCCACGCCACCATGCTGGCCAAGGTCGGCGTGTTGACCGAGGCCGAGCGCGACAGCATCATCGACGGCCTGACCACCATCCGCGGTGAGATCGAAGCCGGTACGTTCGACTGGCGCGTCGACCTGGAAGACGTGCACATGAATATCGAGGCCCGCCTCACCGATCGTATCGGTGTGACTGGCAAGAAATTGCACACCGGACGCAGCCGTAACGACCAAGTCGCTACCGATATTCGCCTGTGGCTGCGTGACGAAATCGACCTGATCCTGTCCGAAATCACCCGCCTGCAAAAAGGCCTGCTTGAGCAGGCCGAGCGTGAATCGGACACCATCATGCCCGGCTTCACCCATCTGCAGACCGCACAGCCCGTGACCTTCGGCCACCACCTGTTGGCCTGGTTCGAAATGCTCAGCCGCGACTACGAACGCCTGGTGGACTGCCGCAAGCGCGCCAATCGCATGCCTTTGGGCAGCGCCGCGCTGGCCGGTACGACCTACCCGATCGACCGCGAATACACCGCGCAACTGCTGGGTTTCGACGCCGTGGGCGGTAACTCTCTGGATGGCGTTTCGGACCGTGACTTCGCCATCGAATTCTGCGCCGCCGCCAGCATCGCGATGATGCACTTGTCGCGGTTCTCCGAAGAGCTGGTGCTGTGGACCAGTGCACAATTCCAGTTCATCGATTTGCCGGACCGTTTCTGTACCGGCAGCTCGATCATGCCGCAAAAGAAAAACCCCGACGTGCCGGAGCTGGTACGTGGCAAGAGCGGCCGTGTATTCGGCGCACTGATGGGCCTGCTGACCTTGATGAAGGGCCAGCCATTGGCCTACAACAAGGACAATCAGGAAGACAAGGAACCGCTGTTCGACGCCGCCGACACTTTGCGCGATTCGTTGCGCGCGTTTGCCGACATGATCCCAGCAATCAAGCCCAAGCACGCCATCATGCGCGAAGCGGCTTTGCGCGGGTTCTCCACGGCGACTGACCTGGCGGACTACCTGGTGCGTCGTGGCCTGCCGTTCCGCGACTGCCACGAAATCGTCGGCCACGCCGTGAAATACGGCGTGGACACCGGCAAGGACCTGGCGGAAATGAGCCTGGAAGAACTGCGCCAGTTCAGCGATCAGATCGAGCAAGACGTGTTTGCCGTGCTGACCCTGGAAGGTTCGGTCAACGCCCGTAACCATGTGGGCGGCACCGCGCCGGCGCAGGTCAAGGCAGCGGTCGCGCGCGGCCAGGCCCTGTTCGCCAGCCGCTGAGTACAGTAGTGGGAGGGGCTTGCCCCCTCCCACACTTGATCACTTTTTCGCCGCCACCATGGCCAGGAACGCCGGCATCGCGGCTTGCCTGTCCGCCTCCACTTTTTGCGCGTTGGGCATTGCGTTAAGGCGATCCAGCAACGCTTTGGCCGCCGGCAACTGCGCCAGCAAGTCTAGCCCGAACAACTTCTCGCCGACCCCGCAGGCCAGGTTCAAGCTGTACATGAAGTACAGATCCGCAATGGTGAAGCTCTCCCCCGCTACAAACGGCGCAAACTTGCCATGCCGCCCCAGCGAGGCGATGCCCAAGAGCAATTCCGCCTTGGATTTTTCCTTGATCGCCTCCGCAACCGCTACGCCAAAAAACGCTTCGCCAAAGCAAGCGCGCGCGGGCAGTTCGATATAGAGCTCGATTTCCCGGCACAAGGCCAACACCTGGGCGCGCTCGAACGGGTCGGCCGGGAGCAGTGACGGCCCTTCCTGGGTTTGTTCGATATATTCCAAGATCACGCTGGTTTCATTGATAAAGCCCTGCTTCACCTCCAGCACCGGCACCTTGCCGCGCGGGCTGACCGCCAGTACGTCAGGGGCCTGCCCGGCATAAAACAGTACTTCTTCGAAGGGCAGGCCCTTCTCCAGCAGCGCCAGTTTCACCATGTTGTAGTAGTTGCTGACCGAAAATCCGTAAAGCTTGAGCATCGCAAAGCCTCCAGGCCGTGTGCGGGGTTGGCTGCAAGCGTTATAGACGCCCGGTGGCCGCTTGACCAGCAGCATCACCTGCTTGAATGGGGGTAGACTGGCGCCCTTTCCTTGAGGAGCACCGCCATGAGCGAGCCCACTGATATCGACAATGACGAAGAAGCTTTTGCCGAACATACGCTGATCGGAGCGATCGAAAACCAGATCGAAAGTGACAACCCACCCGCCGCCAAGGCCACATTCAACAAGCTGACGTTGGTGGGCTATGAGCGGGAAGAAATTCTAAACCTGATGGCTCATGTGCTGGCTTTCGAAATTGATGCCATGCTGGACGAGGATCGCGCGTTCGATACCCAATGGTACGAAACAGCGCTGCGCGCACTGCCCGAGCTGCCGCCGGAAAAGGAATAGCTCCGAGACGCAGCAACACGCTGGACAGTTCGGCAAAGTGAGTTCACCTTATGGCCTGCTAGCCTCTAATAAATTTAGAAAGTCTGGAGTCCTTATGTCGTATACCCCTGAGTTGGTTGCCGAACTGGAAATCCTCGCACTCTTCCCCTTGGACAGCACCCAGGAAGGCTTGAAAGTCCATCAGACCGCCGCGCCCAGCGCTATCGCCGCAGTCAAACGTCTCTTCGATAAAAAACTGATCGACCAGCCGGATGGGGGCTATCTGACCAGCCTTGGCCGCGATGCTGCCGAGCAAGCGCAAACCCTGCTGACCATCTTGACCACTGCCACGAACAAAGAAGCCGCCTGATTCCGGATGCCGCCCATGGAGTCCGCCGCCGCGGATTCCGAGGGCGTCGCCTGAGCGACTGTAAAATTCTGACGCCAAAAAACCATTTCCCTCTAAACCTCCTACGTTTCTGACTGTAAACTCCTACACGGCCGCCCACGCCGGGCTCTGCGAGCCAACGAGTTCGACATGACCCGCACCCATGAAATCCGCCCCGACTTGGACGAAGGCATCGACCGCAAGGTGCTGGCACAGTTGCGCGCGCGTTTCATGGCGCTCAATGAAGGCCGCATGGCCCGCGCCGTCGAGGGGCTGACACCTCGCCAGCAAAGCGTACTGACCCTGTTGCCGCTGTTCTTTCACGTCAATCACCCGCTCTTGCCCGGTTATGTCTCGGGCAGCACGCCGGCGGGGCTGTCGAATTTCGAGCCTACCCCCCAAGCACTGATCGAAGCCCAGCGCCTGACGCGCTCGTTCGCCTATAAACCGCGCCATGGCAACCCACCCCGACCGATCCATGGGCTGTTCCTGATGGGCAGCCTTGGCACGTTGGCCCAGGCCGACCAAAGCGACATGGATGTGTGGGTATGCCACGCGGCGGATCTGGGCGAAAACGAGCTGGCCGAACTGCGCAAAAAGTGCCAATTGCTGGAGGCCTGGGCCCAGAGCATGGGCGCCGAGGCGCACTTTTTTCTGATCGAACCGACGCGCTTCGTACTCGGCGAGCGCGACACCCAACTCAGCTCCGACGACTGCGGCACGACCCAGCACTATTTGCTGCTCGATGAGTTCTATCGCACCGCCATCTGGCTGGCCGGGCGTACACCGATCTGGTGGCTGGTGCCGGTATATGAAGAAACCCGCTACGCCGAATTCACCCATACGCTGCTGTCCAAGCGCTTTATACGCGCCGACGAAACTCTGGACCTTGGCCATCTGGCGCGCATCCCACCGGGCGAATTCATGGGCGCCGGGCTGTGGCAGTTGTTCAAAGGCATCGAGTCGCCGTACAAGTCGGTGCTCAAGCTGTTGCTGACCGAGGTGTACGCCAGCGAACACCCGCAGGTGCAATGCCTGAGCCTGCGCTTCAAACAGGCCGTGTACGCCAATCAAATGGACTTGGACGAGCTGGACCCCTACGTTGTGGTCTACCGCCATATCGAGGGCTACCTCAAGCAGCGTAACGAGCCGGAACGGCTGGAGCTGGTGCGGCGCAGTCTGTACCTGAAGGTCAACCGCAAGCTCAGCGCCGGGCAGCGCGCCAGCAGTTGGCAACACCTGTTGCTCGAACGCCTGGCCCAGGAATGGGGTTGGGATCCGCGCCAACTGGCGTTACTGGATAGCCGAAGCCAGTGGAAGGTGCGCCAAGTGGCTTCCGAACGCCGCGCCCTGGTCAACGAGCTCAACCACAGCTACCGCTTCCTGACCCAATTCGCCCGCACCGAACAGACCGTCAGCTTGATCAACAAGCGCGACCTCAATGTGCTGGGCCGGCGCCTGTACGCCGCGTTCGAACGCAAAGCCGGCAAAGTCGAATTTATCAACCCGGGTATCGCCCCAGACTTGGCCGAAGACACCCTCACCCTGCTTCAATCGCCTAACCGCAAAGAGCCGGGCCAGCATCACTGGAGTTTATATAACGGCAATCTCACTGCTCTGGAGTGCGAACACTTCGCGCCGATCAAGCGCAGCCGCGATCTGCTGGAAATGCTCACCTGGTGCCATCGCAACGGCGTCATCGACAGCAGCACACGGCTGGCCCTGCACCCCGGTGTCAGCGACATGACCGAATTCGAGCTGTTCAATCTGTTGGGCAGCCTGCAACAGACCATCGCTTTGCCCCTGGCCAGCGTCGATGAAGAGCGCCTGCTGCGTTCGGCGGTACCCGAGGAGGTGCTGTTGCTGATCAATGTCGGCGTCGACCCGCTCAAGCATCACCGCGAGCTGAACATCCTGATGACCACCGAGCGCACCGATTCCCTGAGTTACGCCGGGGTGCGCGATAATCTGGTGCTGACCCTCGACCAAGTGACCCTCAACAGCTGGAACGAGGTGATGGTCAGCCGCTACGACGGCCCCCATGCGTTGCTCGATTGCTTACGGGATTACCTCAACCAGCTGCCACCGGGTCATCTGCCGCGCCTGCGGGTGCGCTGCTTCTGTCACAACCGTGCGCAATTCATCGCGCAACGTGTGGAGGAAGTCTTCGACACCGCGCAACACCTGCTGCTGGGTCAGTCCAACCATCGCTATCTGCTGCAAGTGCAGCAGCACTACCATGTGATGGAGTTGATGCCGGGCCAGGCCACCCACGTTTCGTTGGCCACTCAGGAGGCGCTGATCGCTTACCTCAGCGAAGAATTGGCCAGCTACAGTCCGCTACACCTGGACGCCATGGCCCTGGAAGATCACGACCTGGCGCTCTTGCTGCCCATGGGCATGGCGGCCTGCGTGCAGGTGTTCTACCGGGTCAATGAAGATTTCGCCGAGTTGTACGTGCTCGATGAGTTCAACTCGCTCTGGCAACAGCGCTTGCCCTTCCATGATGAACAGAGCCTGTTGGTGCCGTTGCAGCGCTTTTTGCAATCGATCATTTATCGCCGCGATGCGCTGTCGCCGCTGGACCCGCAGCAACCGATGAGTGCCGTGCAAACGCTGTATTACCAGTTGTTGCCATCAGGCAGCGGCCGCGCCCGTGGCGTCGAACCTCGGCCAGCGCCTTTGACCCCGGCGAACAAACCGTTCTATGACGTGCAGGCGATTATCGGCAAGGCGGCACCGGGCCAAGTGAGCATCACCCTGTACTGCAATCAGCGGGAGTTTTCCGAGCTGGAATTCGGTGATCAACTCTTCACCGTGGTCGCCCAGGAGATTGTCGGGCAGCGCCGGGAACCCGAGCGCTACCGCTGCTACATCACCGACCTGGACCTGTCAGGCCTGCTCGGTGATGTGCAAAGCCCAAGCAACCTGTATCTGCGCTATAAGGCCGAGCTGGAACGATCGCTCAACGAAGCGCTGAGCCAGATTTAGAGAGGAAAGTCGCCACCATCTTTTGGCTGGCCTTCGACACTGAGCAGTTCCAGTTTGAGGGTCTTGCCACCCGGAGCCGGCCAGTCGATATGCTGGCCCACCTGCAGGCCGAGCAGCGCGCTGCCGACAGGCGCCAGGATCGAGATCTTGCCGGCGTCGGCGTTGGCGTCTTTGGGGTAGACCAGGGTCAGGTGATAGTCCTTACCGCTGCCTTGCTCGCGGCAATGCACGCTGGAATTCATGGTCACGACACCCGCAGGCACTTCATCGTGGCCGACCACATCTTCGGCGCGGTCGAGTTCGGCTTGCAACGCTTCGACGCCGGGAGACTCGTCGCCCAAGCGATCGATCAGTTGCTCCAGACGCTGCACGTCAAGGCGGGTGAGGATGATGGACGGTGCGGTGGTCATGATTCAGGCAGACTCCTTTTTTCTGCACAAAAAAGCAAAACCCCGCCAGAAAAAGGCGGGGTTCTCACGGGCCTCGATGAGTTGAGGCGTAGCCGGACACTAACACAGCGTCACAAATAAACAAGACGGCCTCAGGCGCGGGCCCTGCGCTGCTCGGCTTCGGCGCGGATCACCCGACGCCGATCATCGTCGGCGGAGCGCCATTCGCGAATGTCTTCGACATGCCGGAAGCAGCCAAGGCAGACTTTGTGCTCATCCAGACGACACAAACTGATACAAGGTGACGGCACCGCCGGGCTGACATTGCTGAACAGCGGCTTGGGCGGGCGTACGGGTGCAGGCTGGGTCACGGTCAGATCTCGTCGAATTCCAGCTCGACGCCGGCTTGTTCCAGGGTGAGGCGCGCGAGCATTTCACTCAACAGCTCATCGCTGGTATCGCACTGCCAATTGCTGTCTTCTTCGTTGTAATCAAAGTGAAAACCACCCGAACGTGCTGCCAGCCATAGCTGACGCAGCGGCTCCTGGCGACTGAAGATCAACTGGGTGCCGTTCTCGAACTTGACCGTCAGCACGCCTGCCGAGTTTTCCAAGTCCACGTCCAGGCCGCTGTCATCAAAAATATCCTCCAGCGCCTGCTGGGTCGCATCCACCAAGTCGTGAAAACGGGCTTCGGTCAAACTCATTGTGGCAACCTCGAAAGTGTCTGGTTTTGCTCAAGCGCCGCACGATACGGGCGAGCTTCGCCGATTGCAAAGGATACCGATTTCATTACCGATCTCGGTATGAAATATCCCAAGCCAGCGTAGTCTGCTTCGCGCTTAAGACGGCAAACCCCCGCCGGACGGGTATTCCAGCGCATAGGCAAGCTGGCGGGTGGTGGGTATACTCGGGCGCAATTAATGCATATTCAAGGATTTCGCCATGAAGCGCCTGATCTCTTCCCTTGCTGCGCTCGTCGCGGTCGCTTGCCTCGTTAGTGCCTGTGGTCAAAAAGGCCCACTGTACCTGCCCGATGACAGCAAAGACCCGAACGAACAGGCGCAATCGTCGCAAAAGCCAGCAAAAGCGCATAAGCACGACACCTTCGAATAAGGGAACCCCATGGACGCTTTTAACTACCGGGACGGCGAGCTGTTCGCGGAAGGCGTGGCGCTGTCCGCGATTGCCGAACGCTTTGGCACCCCGACGTACGTGTACTCCCGTGCGCACATCGAAGCGCAATACCGCTCGTTTACCGATTCGTTGAATGGCGTGCCGCACCTGGTGTGCTACGCGGTCAAGGCCAACTCGAACCTGGGTGTGCTCAATGTCCTGGCGCGCCTGGGCGCCGGTTTCGACATTGTGTCCCGTGGCGAGCTGGAACGTGTTTTGGCCGCCGGCGGCCAGGCCGACAAAATCGTGTTCTCCGGCGTCGGCAAGAGCCGCGAAGATATGCGCCGCGCCCTGGAAGTCGGCGTGCATTGCTTTAACGTCGAGTCCAGCGAAGAGCTGGAGCGCCTCCAGGTCGTGGCCGCCGAGATGGGTGTTCGTGCGCCGATCTCCCTGCGCGTCAACCCGGATGTCGATGCTGGCACCCACCCGTATATTTCCACCGGTCTCAAAGAGAACAAGTTCGGCATCGCGATTGCCGACGCCGAGGACGTGTACATCCGCGCCGCCCAACTGCCGAACCTGGAAGTGCTGGGTGTCGATTGCCATATCGGCTCGCAATTGACCACGCTGCCACCGTTCCTGGATGCGCTCGACCGCCTGCTGGCACTGATCGACCGCCTGGGCGACTGTGGCATTTACCTGCGCCACATCGATCTGGGCGGTGGCGTCGGCGTGCGTTATCGCGATGAAGAGCCGCCGCTGATTGCCGATTACATCCAGGCCGTGCGCGAGCGCATCGAGGGCCGCGATCTGGCGCTGATGTTCGAACCGGGCCGCTATATCGTCGCTAACGCGGGCGTACTGCTGACCCAGGTCGAGTACCTCAAGCACACCGAGCATAAGGATTTCGCCATCGTCGACGCGGCGATGAACGATCTGATCCGCCCGGCGCTGTACCAGGCCTGGATGAATGTCACCGCCGTAACGCCTCGCAACAGTGAAGCGCGCGCCTATGACATCGTCGGCCCGATCTGCGAGACCGGTGACTTCCTGGCCAAGGATCGTCAGCTCGCCCTGGAAGAAGGCGATCTGCTGGCCGTGCATTCGGCCGGTGCCTACGGGTTTGTCATGAGTTCCAACTACAACACCCGCGGCCGTACCGCCGAGGTGCTGGTGGACGGTGATCAAGCGTTTGAAGTGCGTCGCCGCGAGACGGTAGCCGAGTTGTATGCTGGCGAAAGCCTGCTGCCGGAGTAAGCCATGCTGCTGCGTTTTACCAAGATGCACGGGCTGGGCAATGATTTCATGGTTCTCGACCTGGTCAGCCAGCACGCGCATATCCTGCCCAAGCACGCCAAACAGTGGGGCGACCGGCATACCGGCGTCGGCTTCGACCAATTACTGATCGTTGAAGCGCCCACTAACCCGGAGGTGGATTTCCGTTACCGGATCTTCAACTCCGACGGTTCCGAAGTGGAACAGTGCGGCAATGGTGCGCGCTGCTTTGCGCGCTTCGTGCTGGACAAACGCCTGACCGCCAAACGCCAGATTCGCGTCGAGACCAAGAGCGGCGTGATCGAGCTGGATATCCGCAACGACGGCCAGATCAGCGTCAACATGGGCGCGCCACGTCTGGTGCCGGCGGATATTCCGTTCCAGGCCAGCGAGCAGGCGACCAGTTATGCCGTAGAGGTCGACGGCAAAGTGGTCGACCTGGCGGCCGTGTCCATGGGCAACCCCCACGCCGTGCTGCGCGTCACCGATATCAATAACGCCCCGGTGCATGAACTGGGGCCGAAAATCGAAAACCACCCGCGCTTTCCGGCGCGGGTCAATGTGGGCTTTTTGCAGGTGATCGACCGTCACCGCGCGCAATTGCGCGTGTGGGAACGGGGCGCCGGCGAAACCCAGGCCTGCGGTACCGGCGCCTGCGCCGCTGCCGTCGCCGCGATCACCCAGGGGTGGATGGATTCGCCGCTGCTGATCGACCTGCCCGGTGGGCGCTTGTCCATCGAATGGGCGGGCCCGGGCCACCCGGTGATGATGACCGGGCCGGCCACGCGCGTATACGAAGGACAGGTCCGTCTATGAGTGAGCCAATCCAATGACCGATAAGCCTCAAGTACCCGCACAAGCATCCCCGAGCGAAACTCTGGAGGCCGCTGCCGTCGCGGCGTACCTTGAGGCTCATCCGGATTTCTTCGTCGAACATGACGAACTGCTGCCGGCCTTGCGCATCCCCCACCAGCGCGGCGATACCGTGTCGTTGGTGGAACGACAAATGAAGATCCTGCGCGAGCGCAATATCGAAATGCGCCATCGGCTCTCGCACCTGATGGACGTGGCCCGCGACAACGATCGCCTGTTCGACAAAACCCGCCGCCTGATACTGACCCTGCTGGACGCCACCAGCCTGGAAGAAACGGTGATGGCCGTGGAAGACAGCCTGCGCCAGGACTTCCAGGTGCCTTTTGTCAGCCTCATTCTGTTCAGCGACAACCCGATGCCGGTGGGCCGCTGGGTCAGTGGCAGCGAAGCTCAAACCGCTATCGGCGGGCTGCTGTGCGAAGGCAAGACCGTCAGCGGCACCTTGCGCGAACATGAACTGGACTTCCTGTTCGGCGCCGAACAGCGAAAACAGATCGGCTCCACCGCCGTGGTCGCCCTCAGCCATCAAGGCTTGCATGGCGTATTGGCTATTGGCAGCCGCGACCCTGCGCACTACAAAAGCTCGGTGGGCACGCTGTTCCTGACCTATATCGCCGAAGTGCTCGGCCGCGTCCTGCCGCGCTTCACCACTTCCCTGCGCGCGGTGCGCTAGTTATGGAACGGCAACTGGACGCTTACTGCGCGCACCTGCGCAACGAGCGCCAGGTGTCGCCCCACACGCTGGAAGCCTACCGGCGGGACTTGAACAAGGTTCTGACCTACTGCGAAAAGCAGCAGATCGGCAGCTGGAAGGCGCTGGATATCCAAAGCCTGCGCAGTTTGATCGCACGCCTGCATCAGCAGGGGCAATCCTCGCGCAGCCTGTCTCGTCTACTGTCGGCGGTGCGCGGGCTTTATCACTACCTCAATCGCGAAGGCCTGTGCGACCACGACCCGGCCAATGGCCTGTCACCACCCAAGGGCGAACGGCGCCTGCCCAAGACCTTGGATACCGATCGCGCCCTGCAATTGCTGGAAGGCGCGGTAGAGGATGACTTCCTCGCCCACCGCGACCAGGCAATCCTTGAGCTGTTCTATTCCTCAGGCCTGCGCTTGTCGGAGCTGACCAGCTTGAATCTCGACCAACTGGATCTGGCGGACGGCTTGGTGCAAGTGCTCGGTAAAGGCAGCAAGACCCGCGTACTGCCCGTGGGCAGCAAGGCCCGCGAAGCGTTGCAGCATTGGTTGGCGCTGCGGGCTTTGGCCAACCCGGCGGACGATGCCGTCTTCATCAGCCAGAAGGGCCGTCGCCTCGGGCCACGGGCGATTCAGGTCCGGGTCAAGGCCGCGGGCGAGCGCGAATTGGGGCAAAACCTGCACCCGCATATGCTGCGGCACTCCTTTGCCAGTCATCTGCTGGAATCGTCCCAAGACCTGCGCGCCGTACAGGAACTGCTCGGGCACTCCGATATCAAGACCACACAGATCTACACCCACCTGGATTTTCAACACCTGGCAACGGTGTACGACAGCGCCCATCCAAGGGCCAAACGCATCAAGGGCGGCGACTCATGACTATCAAGCTGATCACTTTCGACCTGGACGACACGCTCTGGGACAACGTACCGGTCATCATCAGCGCCGAAGCGTCGATGCGCGAATGGCTGGCGACCCACGCGTCCAAAGTCGGCGACCTGCCTCTGGAGCATTTCGCCAGATTGCGCCAACAGGTGCTGGAACGTCACCCGGAACTCAAGCACCGCATCAGCCTGTTGCGCCATCGGGTACTGACGCACGCATTCGAAGAGGCTGGTTATCCACAGCCCGAGGCCACCGAAATGGCGGATGTGTGCTTTGAGGCGTTCATCCATGCACGCCATCAACTGACAGTCTTCCCCGAGGCCGAACCCATGCTGCAGGCGCTACATCGCCAATACCTGCTGGGGGTTATCACCAACGGTAACGCTGACGTACAGCGGGTCGGCCTGGCGGACTACTTTCACTTCGCCCTGCGGGCCGAGGATGTCGGCATTGCCAAACCGGATGCACGGTTGTTTCAGGAAGCCTTGCAGCGTGGCGGCGTGAATGCCGACGCGGCAGTGCATGTGGGTGATCATCCAGGGGACGACATTGCCGGCGCACAGCAGGCGGGGCTGCGTGCAGTGTGGTTCAACCCGACGGGCAAGGATTGGGAGGCGGATAAGCGCCCGGATGCGCAGATTCGCAGCCTGACGGAGTTGCCGGAACTGCTCCGCAGCTGGCAATAACCTCGTAGATCCAGCGGTGGGAGAGGACTTGCCCCCGATTACTATAGGTCAGCCAGCAATTGAGGGACTGATCCCCTGCTATCGGGGGTAAACCTCCTCCCACATTTGAATCGCATAAGACTCAAAAACATCAGGCATGAAAAAGCCCGCAGCGACGGCGGGCTTTTTCTTACAAGCGGGTGGCTGACCTCAGATAGGTCGGCTGCCGTACTTGTTATCCGGCTTCTTGGGCGGATCGGCTACCACGTTGGGCTCGACTTCGACCACTTTGCCGCCTTTAGCGAGGAACTCTTCCATCGCACGGGCCAGGGCATCACGCTCTTTGTTCTTGGCTTCAACGCTTGGCAACTCATCGACCGAAACCGCGGCCTTGGCTTTGCCTTTGGCTTTAGGAGCTGCGTCATCGCCGACACTGTCATCGGCCTCGCCAGTAACGTCGTCGTCAACAGCTGCCGCGTCGAGACTATCATCAGCCTCGTCGTCGTCACCCACTTCAAGTTCGTCGTTTTCCAGATCATCGTCGCTCATGTTCTACCTCATGACTTGCGAAAAGCAGATTAGTTATAGCCCAGCTTGATCCTCTGTCGAGGCGGCTGGAAAAAAATCAACGTCCACCGGCCAACCAGTGGCTTATGCCCCATCACCGTGCAAAGTGGCGAGGACTTTACGAGCACCGCCATGATCACGGTGCTCGCCCAGATAAACACCTTGCCATGTCCCCATCGCCAAGCGGCCGGCCTTCACCGGCAAACTCAGCTGGCACCCCAGGAGACTGGCCTTGAAGTGCGCCGGCAGATCGTCCGGACCTTCGTCGTTGTGTTCGAACCCTGCACGGCCTTGTGGTACCAGCGAGTTGAAAAAACGTTCGAAGTCACGGCGAACCGCCGGGTCGGCGTTCTCGTTGATAGTCAACGAGGCCGAAGTGTGCTGCAGCCACAGGTGCAACAGTCCTACACGACATGCCTTCAATTCAGGCAAGCCGGCAAGCAACTCGTCGGTCACCAAGTGAAAGCCCCGGGGCCTGGCCCGCAGGGTAATCAGGGTCTGTTGCCACATACAGTTCTCCGCCCATCGGCGCGCATTCTAGCGCGCTCTGGGAAAAAACAAAGTGTCGAATACGCCTACATGCCTGTAAGACATTCGCACGCTGAAAAATGCCGTGTGCGTCCCTTCACAAACGCTGCACAAAAATGGCCGCACGCCCTATGACTGACAAACGCCAGACAAAAAAATGCCCGGCAAGCCGGGCATCTTTTTTTCGCGTACTTACAAGTTGTAGCCGCGCTCGTTGTGTTGCGCCAGATCGAGGCCAACCGCCTCTTCCTCTTCGGTGACACGCAGGCCCATGACCATGTCCAGCACCTTGAGGATGACGTAGGTGAGGATCGCCGTGTAGATCACGGTGAAGCCCACACCTTTGCACTGGATCCATACTTGTGCCGCTACGTCCGTCACGGTGCCGAAGCCGCCCAACGCAGGGGCTGCGAACACACCGGTGAGGATCGCACCGACGATACCGCCGATACCGTGCACACCGAAGGCGTCCAGGGAGTCGTCATAGCCCAGCTTGCGCTTGAGGCTGGTGGCGCAGAAGAAGCAGATCACACCGGCCACCAAGCCAATCACCAGGGCGCCCATCGGGCCTACGGTGCCGGCAGCTGGCGTGACGGCAACCAGACCTGCGACCACGCCCGAAGCGATGCCCAGTGCGCTTGGCTTACCGTGGGTAATCCACTCGGCGAACATCCAGCCAAGCGCGGCAGCAGCGGTGGCGATCTGAGTCACCAGCATCGCCATGCCGGCGGTGCCGTTGGCGGCCGCCGCGGAACCGGCGTTGAAACCAAACCAGCCGATCCACAGCATGGCCGCGCCGATCAGGGTGTAACCCAGGTTGTGCGGCGCCATCGGCGTGGTCGGGTAGCCTTTACGCTTGCCGAGCACGATGCACGCCACCAGGCCCGCGACACCGGCGTTGATGTGCACCACGGTGCCGCCGGCGAAGTCCAGCACGCCCCAGTCCCACAACAGGCCGCCGTTGCCGCTCCACACCATGTGTGCGATCGGTGCGTAGACCAGAGTGAACCAGATGGCCATGAAGATCAGCATGGCGGAGAACTTCATGCGCTCGGCGAAGGCGCCGACGATGAGTGCCGGGGTGATGATCGCGAAGGTCATCTGGAAGGTGATGAACACCGCTTCGGGGAACAACGCCGCCGGCCCGGTGATGCTGGCCGGGGTGACACCCGCCAGGAACGCCTTGCCCATGCCGCCGAAGAAGGAATTGAAGTTGACCACGCCCTGTTCCATACCAGTGGTATCGAACGCGATGCTGTAACCGTAGATAACCCACAGGATGCTGATCAGGCCCGTGATGGCGAAGCACTGCATCATCACCGACAGAATATTTTTGGAGCGAACCATGCCGCCGTAGAACAGCGCCAGGCCAGGGATGGTCATGAACAGCACCAGCGCAGTGGATGTCAGCATCCACGCGGTGTCGCCGGAATTGAGGACTGGAGCAGCCACTTCGTCTGCCGCCATGGCCAGGCTTGGCATTACGATGGACAACAGGGCTCCGAGCCCTGCGAATTTACGCAGAGTCATATTGTTTTCTCCTGGGGCGTTGGGGTTTGGCGGCTTAGATTGCGTCGGTATCGGTTTCGCCGGTACGGATGCGAATAGCCTGTTCCAGATTGACCACGAAGATCTTGCCGTCACCGATCTTGCCGGTGTTGGCGGCCTTGGTTATCGCCTCGATAACCCGGTCAAGATCCTTGTCGTCAATGGCGACATCAATCTTCACCTTCGGCAGGAAATCCACTACGTATTCCGCGCCGCGATACAGCTCGGTGTGACCCTTCTGCCGACCGAAGCCTTTGACCTCAGTAACGGTAATGCCCTGCACGCCGATCTCGGACAACGACTCGCGTACATCGTCCAACTTGAACGGCTTGATGATGGCAGTGACTAGCTTCATGAAAACTCTCTCCCGAATTGGTGGACTTGCCCCAGGAAAACAAACCCGTCTCAAGTCTAAGCGCAGTGCCTGGCTTTGTAACGCGTCGTCGCCTCGGCTATGCCGTTGCGACGCCAGCTAACCACTGGTGACAAACCTGTACCCCTGATCCATCGGCGCACTGCATTCGTCACAGCGACTGCATCAGTGCATGGGTCATGATCGTCTAAGCAGAAACCTTGCCAGCTCCGTAAAAACCACTGAAATCAATCCTTTGCCCACTTATGCCCACCTGCGGGTCGTTTTGGTGAGCGTAATGCGCACGAAAACGGTGCGTGGCCCGCCGCCCCTCTGCGCGAAAAGCGTGCGCCCAAGGCCGTGAAAAAGACTATAGACGGCGCGTGATACACTGCCCGCCAACAGTTTTTCCGGAATATTTCCCATGCTCGCGCCCAAAGATTTCCTCGACGCCCTGAGCGGCCACGCCTCTCGCCTATTCAGCGGAGAAACTCCGTTGCCCCGCAATGAAATCGAAAGCCAGTTCAAGGCCTTGCTGCAAAGCGGTTTCAGCAAGCTCGACCTGGTCAGCCGTGAAGAATTCGACAGCCAGATGGTCGTGCTGGCCCGCACGCGTGCGCGGCTGGAGAGCCTGGAGGCGAAGGTGGCGGAGTTGGAAGCGCGGCTGACGCCTGATCAGAAATAGCCCATACCTCTGTTGAGACGAGCCTGTTCGCGCAGATCTTCGCGAACAGGCTCACGCTCCCCCTACCCAAGATACGTTCAGTAAAACCTCCCCGCCCCGCTCTTACCCACCTCGTCTACCCTTGAAAAACCGCAGGAAGCGGCCCTCACTTTTCAAGGAACGAGCATGTCCCTCGCCATCGTCCACAGCCGCGCCCAGATCGGCGTCGAAGCGCCCGCCGTCACCGTCGAAGTGCATATGGCCAACGGCCTGCCGTCCCTGACGCTGGTGGGGCTGCCCGAAACCGCAGTCAAGGAAAGCAAAGACCGCGTGCGCAGCGCCATTCTCAACTCCGCGCTGCAATACCCTGCCCGTCGCATCACCCTCAATCTCGCGCCCGCTGACCTGCCCAAGGACGGCGGGCGTTTTGACCTGGCGATTGCCTTGGGCATCCTGGCGGCGAGTGTGCAAGTGCCGGCACTGATGCTCGATGACGTGGAGTGCCTGGGCGAACTGGCCCTGTCCGGCGAGGTACGCGCGGTGAAAGGTGTACTGCCGGCGGCACTGGCTGCGCGCAAGGCGGGACGCACGGTGATAGTGCCGCGTGCGAACGCCGAAGAAGCCTGCCTGGCATCGGGCTTGAAGGTGATTGCAGTGGATCACTTGCTACAAGTGGTGGCGCACTTGAACGGCCAGGTGCCGATAGAGCCATACAAGTCCGATGGCTTGCTGTATTTGAACAAGCCCTATCCGGACCTTAGTGAAGTGCAGGGCCAATTGGCGGCCAAGCGTGCTTTGCTGCTTGCTGCGGCCGGTGCGCATAACCTGCTGTTCAGCGGCCCGCCCGGCACCGGCAAAACCTTGCTCGCCAGCCGCCTGCCCGGTCTGCTGCCGCCTTTGACCGAACACGAAGCCCTGGAAGTCGCGGCCATCCAGTCGGTGGTCAGCCTGGCGCCTCTGAGCCATTGGCCCCATCGGCCGTTTCGCCAGCCCCATCACTCCGCGTCCGGGCCGGCCTTGGTGGGCGGTGGCTCGAAACCCCAGCCGGGGGAAATCACCCTGGCCCATCACGGTGTGCTGTTTCTGGATGAATTACCGGAATTCGATCGCAAGGTGCTGGAGGTACTGCGCGAGCCGCTGGAGTCAGGGCATATCGTGATTTCCCGCGCGCGCGACCGCGTAAGGTTCCCGGCGCGTTTCCAACTAGTGGCCGCAATGAACCCCTGCCCCTGCGGTTATCTGGGTGACACCACCGGGCGCTGTCGCTGCACGCCGGAGCAGATCCAGCGCTATCGCAACAAACTGTCCGGGCCGTTGCTGGACCGGATCGACTTGCACCTGACGGTTGCACGGGAAACCACGGCGCTGAACCCGGCACTGGCAGCCGGGGATAACACAGCAACAGCGGCCGCACAGGTTGCCAACGCGCGGGAGCAGCAGGAAAAACGCCAGGGCTGTGCCAATGCGTTTCTGGATCTGCCGGGGTTGCGCGAGCATTGCAGGCTGGCGAAGGCCGACGAGAGCTGGCTGGAGAGTGCCTGCGAGCGGCTGACACTATCCTTGCGCGCGGCTCACCGCTTACTCAAGGTGGCCCGCACGTTAGCCGATCTGGAGCAGGAGGCTACGATCACTCGCGAGCATCTGAAGGAGGCGCTGCAATACCGCCCGGCGGCTATCACGTGAGCCTCCCCCCTGGTCAACAGCGCTTCAGCGGAAGCGATCCACCTCATGCCGCAAGCCCGACGCCAGCGTCTCCAACTCCTTGGCGGTGATCGCCAGGTTCGAGACGACTTCGCGCTGTTCACTGTTGGCCAGCGCAATGCTCTGCAGGTTGCTGCTGAGCAAAGTCGCGGTGCTGCTCTGTTCCTGGGTAGCCGTGGTAATCGCAGCGAACTGCTGACCGGCCGAGCGGCTTTGTTCGTCGATACGCGCCAGGGCCGACGCCACGTCGGCGTTGCGCGACAAGCCTTCCTGCATCAGCACCTTGCCTTGCTCCATGGTGCTGATGGCGTTGCCGGTTTCTTTCTGAATGCTTTGGATCATCCCGGAAATTTCATCGGTGGCTTCACGTGTACGCGAAGCCAGGTTGCGCACTTCGTCCGCCACTACAGCGAAACCACGGCCTTGCTCACCGGCCCGCGCAGCCTCAATGGCGGCGTTGAGCGCCAGCAGGTTGGTCTGTTCGGCAATGGCGGTGATCACACCGACGATGCCGCCGATCTCCTGGGAACGCTGACCCAATGTGTTGATCACCGTTGCGGTGCTGTTCAGTGCCGTGGCGATATGCTCCAGGGACGACGAGGCTTCCTGCATCGAGTTGCGTCCGATCCGGGTCTGTTGGGCGTTCTCTTGAGCCAGACGTTCGGTGTTGCCCATGTTGTCGGCGATGTTCAGCGATGTGGCGCTGAACTCTTCCACCGCGCCGGCCATGCTGGTGATTTCGCCGGACTGCTGCTCCATGCCCTCATAGGCGCCCCCGGACAACCCGGACAGCGCCTGAGCACGACCGTTGACCTCTTCGGCCGCCTTGCGGATATGCGACACCATGGTCGACAGCGCTTCACCCATCTGGTTGAAGGCCCGCGCCAGTTGGCCGATCTCGTCATGGCTGGAGACGTTCAGGCGAGCACTCAAATCCCCAGCGCCCAGGGCTTCGGCCTGACGCACCAAATCGCCCAACGGCGCCAGTTTGCTGCGCAACAACCAGACCGTCGCACCCACCGCCAGCAACATTGCCAACACACTGCCGATCACCAGACGCAGGCCGACGGCCCAGGTGACCGCGCGAATTTCCGCCTTTGGCATGCTGGCGACCACTGCCCACGGACCGCCGTCGAACGGCACCGATACGCTGTAGAAGTCTTCGCTCTTATCGCTCCAGAAACGCCCCTTGCCTGGGGTCTTGGCCAGATCCAGCATCACCGGCACCGCTTGCTCCGGGGCCTGCACACCCGTCGGCGACACCAGCCAATGTTTCTGTTCATCCAGCAAGGCCAGCGAACCGGTCTGGCCGATGCGGAAGCGTTTGAGGTTCTCGAACTGGGCGTTCTGCGCATCGGTGTAGTCAAAACCGATAAACAGCACCGCGATAACTTTGCCGCTGGCGTCACGCACAGGGCTGTACTGAGTCATGTAGGAGCGATCGAACAACACCGCCCGACCAATATAGGCCTGCCCGCTGAACACCCGTGCATACGCCGGGCTCTGGCGGTCCAGCACAGTACCAATGGCGCGACTGCCGTCCTGCTTGGTCAGGGAGGTGCTGACCCGGATAAAGTCGTCGCCACTGCGCACGAACACCGTGGCTACGCCGCCGGACATCTGCTTGAACTCATCCACTTCGGTGAAGTTGTTGTTCAGCACCTCGCTGCCCAGGTACAGGCTCGGGGTCTGCACACCGGCGACCGCGATGGGCTGGTCCGCGCGCACGCTCAAGCCGGCGCTGAAGCGCTTCTCGAACAGCCCCGTCAGGCGCTGAGTGCTTTCACGCAGCGTGCTATGGAACGTATTCAGCTGGTCGGCGAGCAGCCGCGCCTCGCTGGCCAAATGTTCCTCGCGGGTGTCAAGGTTGGCGGCATCCAGGGAACGCAGGGCAAAAACAGTACTGCCGCCAATGGCGACAGCCAGGATCACGGCAAGGGCCATACCGAGTTGGGAGGCAATCCGGGCACGAGGTTGAGACATGAGAGCTCCTGGCCGAGGCCAGGATCATCCTGATCTCATAGCGCTGCTCGGCAAATTATCTAAGTGGGCAAACGTTGGTGCACGATGGTTCCAACACACCTACTTCGGCGGGTGACCGCAATACTTGAGCGAATCGCAGGGGTATCACGCAAACGGTTGCGCGCCAGCGCTACAAGCGCTTCAATCGAAGCGTTCCACCGCAGGCAACACCATCGCTTGCACTTCACTTTGCAGGAAATCCGCCAGGCGTCGCAGGCGCTCGCCACCCGGACGGGTTTTCGGCCAGACCAGATAATAGTGCTCGCCACTGGCCACAGCGCTGGGCCATGGCAGGCTCAGCCTCCCCTGCGCCACGTCTTCGGCCACCATCAGCAGGTCGCCCATGGACACGCCGTACCCCCGCGCCGCCGCGATCATGCCTAGTTCCAGGGTATCGAAGACTTGCCCCCCCTTGAGCGACACTTGGGACGACAGCCCCATGCGCTCCAGCCAGTAGCGCCAATCGCGTCGATCCGGCGTCGGGTGCAGCAGCTCGGCCGTGGCCAGTCGCGCCGCGTCCCAGGGGCCGTCGTCGAGCAGGTTGGGGGCGCCGACGGGAATCAGCATCTCGGGGAACAGGCGACACGCCTCCCAATCCGTGGGGAAATGGCCATTGCTGAGTAGGACGGCACAGTCGAACGGCTCTTGGTTGAAGTCCACTTCGTCAACGCTCATCCACGCGCTGGTCAGTTGCACCTCAT
Organism: Pseudomonas rhodesiae; assembly: GCF_013285305.1. Taxonomy (NCBI): domain Bacteria; kingdom Pseudomonadati; phylum Pseudomonadota; class Gammaproteobacteria; order Pseudomonadales; family Pseudomonadaceae; genus Pseudomonas; species Pseudomonas rhodesiae. The sequence continues at coordinate 5,775,273 of NZ_CP054205.1, forward strand.
TGCCCGGCTGCAAATGCCGAAAACGACTGAGCCGCGCCAGCAGCCAACGCATGGTCAGGGTGGAGGGGGCCTTCATGCGCAGGATGTCGTCCTCGCTATTGAGGGTATGGCAGGCCCGCTCCAACGCGGCGAACCCCTCGCGCACGCCGGGCAACAGCAGCCGTGCGGCCTCGGTAAGTTGCAGGTGGCGACCGCTGCGCTGGAACAGGCGACAGGCAAAATGCTCTTCGAGGGTGCGGATATGCCGGCTCACCGCACTTTGGGTGATGGACAGTTCTTCGGCGGCGCGAGTGAAAGAGTTGTGCCGGGAAGCGGCCTCAAAGGCGCGCAGGGCATAAAGCGGTGGAAGACGACGAGACATTGGGAAAGCTCCGACAACTCAATACGAGAACCCTACCAGACTCGATAGGAGCATGAGTTTTAATCATGCAAACGATCGCATTTATCCCTTTGTGCAATGGGCTGAGAGCGCCGAGAATCAACCCTCCCCCAATTCTATGACTTTCAGAGCGTGATGATTATGCAGCATCCGGCACGTACCGAACTCTGGGCCATTCTGCGGCTTTCCGGGCCGCTGATCGCCTCGCAGTTGGCCCACATGCTCATGGTGCTGACCGACACTTTGATGATGGCGCGCCTGAGTCCCGAAGCCTTGGCCGGCGGTGGCCTGGGCGCTGCGAGCTATTCGTTCGTGTCGATCTTCTGCATCGGCGTGATCGCCGCCGTGGGTACGCTGGTGGCCATCCGTCATGGCGCGGGCGACATCGAAGGCGCCACGCGTCTGACCCAGGCAGGGCTTTGGCTCGCTTGGTTGATGGCCCTGGCGGCCGGCCTGCTGCTATGGAACCTCAAACCGGTGTTACTGCTGTTCGGCCAGACCGAAACCAACGTGCAGTCGGCGGGGCAATTTCTGACGATCCTGCCGTTCGCCCTGCCTGGCTACCTGAGCTTCATGGCCCTGCGTGGCTTCACCAGCGCCATAGGTAAAGCCACGCCGGTGATGGTGATCAGCCTCGGCGGCACGGTGCTCAACTACCTGCTCAACCATGCACTGATCGAAGGTATGTTCGGCCTGCCGAAACTGGGCCTGATGGGCATTGGCCTGGTCACGGCGATCGTCGCCAATGGCATGGCGCTGACGTTGATGTGGTACATCCGCAGCAATCGTGCGTATGCCGCCTACCCGCTGAGCAGCGGCCTGCTGCGCCTCAATACCCACTATCTGCGCGAACTGTGGCGGCTGGGGCTGCCGATTGGCGGCACCTATGCGGTGGAAGTCGGGCTGTTTGCCTTCGCGGCGCTGTGCATGGGCACCATGGGCAGCACGCAACTGGCTGCGCATCAGATCGCTCTGCAGATCGTCTCGGTGGCGTTCATGGTGCCGGCGGGGATGTCCTACGCAGTGACCATGCGCATCGGCCAGCACTACGGCGCCGGGCAGTTGCTGCGGGTCCGTCTGGCAGGACGCGTCGGAATCGGTTTCGGCGCCTTGGTGATGTTGGGGTTTGCCGCCGTGCTGTGGCTGTATTCCGACCCGCTGATCGGACTGTTCCTCGACCATAACGACCCGGCGTTCCATGACGTCATCGTCCTGGCCGTCAGCCTGTTGGCCGTGGCGGCCTGGTTCGAACTGTTCGATGGCGTGCAAACCATCGCCATGGGCTGCATTCGTGGGCTCAAGGACGCCAAAACCACCTTCCTGGTCGGTTTGGGTTGCTACTGGCTGATCGGTGCGCCGTCAGCCTGGTTGATGGCGTTCACCCTGGGTTGGGGCCCCACCGGTGTATGGTGGGGATTGGCACTGGGGCTGGCCTGCGCGGCAGTGAGCCTGACCTGGGCGTTTGAAGCGAAGATCAAACGCATGATTCACCAGGAACCTGCGGCCCCAGTAGCGTTTCAGACTGCGCAAACGGACTAGAAGCCTATTGCGTCGCTTCGCCGCGCTAGTTGGCCGCGCTCGGCATGGCTTGCCGGCCATCGCCGATAGTCAGGTAGTCCACCAGCTCAGGCAATGGCAACGGCTTGCTAATCAAGTACCCCTGGGCCTGGTCGCAACCGAACAAACGCAACAGCGCCAATTGCTCTGGGGTTTCGACGCCTTCGGCCACCACTTCCAGGTTGAGGTTGTGAGCCAGGTTGATCATGGCGTGCACCAATTTGCGGTTCTCTTCGCGCTCCTCCATGCCGCCAACGAAGCTCTTATCGATTTTCAGTAGGGCAATCGGCAGGCTGTTGAGGTGCACGAACGATGAGAAACCGGTACCAAAGTCATCCAGGGAAAACCGCACGCCCAGGCGACCAAGGGCATCCATGGTTTGTTTGACCAAGTCACTGCGGCGCATCACGGCGGTTTCGGTCAGTTCGAACTCCAACCATTGCGCCTCCACCCCACGCTCAGCAATCAGGCGGCTGAGGGTAGAGAGCAATTGGCTGTCCTGAAACTGACGGAACGACAGGTTGACCGCCATGTGCAGCGGCGGCAGGCCGCGTTCGCGCAAATCCTGCATGTCGCGCAGGGCACGGGAGATCACCCAATAGCCCAGCGGCACGATCAAGCCGCTTTGTTCGGCCAGGGGCACGAACTCGCTGGGCGGGAGCAGGCCGCGCTCGCCGTGGCGCCAGCGCACCAGGGCTTCGAGACCGACGATATGGCCGTCATCCAGGTCCAGGCGCGGCTGGTAATGCAGCTCCAGCTCATCGCGCCGCAGGGCACGACGCAGTTCGCTCTCCAGATCGGCCAGACTGCGGGCGTTGCGATTGATGCGTTCGTTGAAGATATGAAAGGTGCAACCCTGGGTGCTTTTAGCTTGCTGCATAGCGATATGGGCGTGCCACATCAGCGGGTCGGCGCCGGCGCGAGCGCGGGCATGGGCCACGCCCAGGCTGCAGCCGATCAGCAGGCTTTCGCCATCCACCCAGTAGGGTTCGGCCATGGCTTCGATGATGCGTTCGGCCATCCATTCAGCACGCTGCGGCGCACGGCGGGTGTCGATCAGCAGGGCGAATTCGTCGCTGCCCAGGCGGGCGAGCTGGTCGCCGATTTCGAGCTGGCTCTTGAGCCGCGACACTACCTGCAGAATCAGGCGATCGCCGGCCTGGTGGCCGAGGGCATCGTTGGCATGGCGAAAATTGTCCAGGTCCAGATGGCCGAGGGCCAGGCCGCGACCGTCATTCTCGGCCAGCCGCGCAGCCAGCAAAGTCTGGAAGCCCTGGCGGTTGGCGATGCCGGTGAGCGGATCCTGCTCGGCCAGGCGTTGCAGGGTCGTCTCCAGTACACCGCGCTCGCGCACATGGCGCAGGCAGCGGCGTAGCGTGTCGACAGCTATTGCATCACGCACCAGCCAATCGCTGACGCCAAGGGGCGAAACCAGCGGTTCCTGCTCCAGCAGCAGCACACAGGGCAAGCTGCAACGGCCGGGGGCAGGTTGCAGGGCCGGTGTGGTCAACAGCACCGCGCTCTGGTCGTCATCGAACAGACGACTCACGGAATCCCAATTTGGCGCGCTGATCAGCACAGCCCCATCGCCCATCGGCGCCAGGCACTCGCGCAACAACGCCGCCCACTCAGGCGTATCGGCCAGAAGCAGCAAACGCAAGGGTTCGACAGGCGTAGACAAGCTAGCTCCCTAGACTCTGCAAAATTTCATTGGCGGCGGGCATTATGACGTGCGGCCTGATAATCACCAATGATAAGAGTTATCAAACACGCCAGCTGTAATCATTTGTCAGTGCTTCAACCACAAGAAGCCCCGACATCCTGCGGCAAAGTAGCAAAACCGGCAAATTTAGATCGAGTGGTACGTCACACCGTCGATCCAGAGCAGCAGAATCTTGCCAGCCTGTTAAAATGCCCGCCCTTTTGACCAACGACCCCAAAAAATCCGT